>CALLKY010000030.1 GCA_938083135.1 uncultured Alphaproteobacteria bacterium
CTACGACGCGACGGCGAAGATCGACAGAGAGGGCTTTGGCCATGCAGGCTGGCCTCCTTCACCAGCCCTCATGATGAATCACAAAATAACGCCAAACGGAATCCCTAATGATTCAATTGCCGCTCAATCCGCTCTAGAATGCGCGTTCAATGTTCGGATGGGGGCGCCGGCGGCTGCATCTTGTAGGGCGCGGCCTCTAGCAGTCAGTGTCATGAAGGGCGTTGTGTATACAATCGCCACAAGATCGCCCTTTCGGATGGCCAAGGGGATCTGCACATCTCGAGCCAGGATGGCGCGACCAGGATTGAGACGCCGACGCGCCGCCATCCCGATGAGCGCCGCCGGGTCAGTGAGGGCAGCCCTTGGCACGCGCCTTAGGGCAGTTTCCGTCCACGCGATGTCGTTTTCCGTAATTGTTTCGTAACGCGCGATGGTGCGACGGAGAACGGGCAGTTTGATGGTGTCTCCGCTGTTCGCCGCGAGCTGCTGCCGGGCTTCGGCGGGGCCGGTTGGCTGCCCGCCTAGTAGGAATAGGGCGGCGACGGCGAAAAGTGCGATGCGCCAATTCATGGCTGATTACCTCATCTGCGTGACGGTACGATACATTTCGTCCGTCGTTTGGATCACTTTGGAGTTCATCTCGTATGCGCGCTGCGCAGTGATCATGCTGGTCAACTCCGCGACCACATTGACATTAGAGGCCTCAAGAAACCCTTGACGGACGGTGCCAAGTCCAACCGTTCCGGGTGCAGTTACATTCGCATCGCCTGATGCTGCGGTTTGTAGGAAAAGATTGCCGCCAATGGCTTCAAGGCCGGCGGGGTTAGCAAATCCGGCAAGGGTGATTTGCCCAGCCACCGTGTCTTCGACCTGGCCCGGTAGCTTGACCAGCACCTCACCAGACGCGTTGACGGCAATGTCAGTCGCCTGCGGATCAATGGTGATGCCTGGCTGCAGCAGGAAACCATCAGCAGTAACGACCTGCCCCTGTGCATTCAGCTGGAAACTACCGGCACGGGTGAACCCAGTGGTGCCATCTGGCAGGTCAATCTGGAAAAATCCATCGCCTTCAATCGCGATATCCAGCGGGCTTTGTGTCACTTGGAGTGAGCCTTGGTCGCCGATCCGGTAGACTGCCGCCGTCTTGACGCCAAGCCCAATCTGAATGCCGGCTGGCACCAGCGTGCCAGTATCGGTTGATGGCGCGCCAGGGCGACGGATGTTTTCGTAGAGCAGGTCCTGGAACTCTGCGCGCTGACGTTTGTAGCTGGTGGTGTTGATGTTCGCGATGTTGTGCGAAATCACTTCAACATTCAGCTGCTGAGCGTGCATGCCGGTCGCGGCGATATTCATTGCGCGCATTTTGGTATCTCCTTAAATCGGTCTTGTTGACCGTTAGCCTTGTTCGACGCGGCCGAGCTCTTTGATCGCCCGGGAGAGGCGGTCATGCTCAGACTTCATCATGCGATGACTTGCTTGGTAGTCCCGCTGGATTTCCAGCATGGTCACGAGTTCGTTGACTGGGTTGACGTTCGAGCTTTCCAGCATGCCTTGCTGAATTCTGCCGTTTTCAGACGGCTTAGGCTCGCCGTCAGCCTTATAGAGGCCGTCAGCTGTATGGATTAGCGCTTGGGGATTGTTGAAGTCGACGAGTTGTATCCGTGCGACCTGCTGATCGTTCCCGAAAACTGCACCGTCCTTTCCGACGGTGATTTCCTTAGCATCTACAGGCACCTGGACTGGCGCATTGTTTTCGTCCAGCAGGGCGAAGCCGCTGGGGGTGATAATGTTGCCTTCTGGCCCACGCGTGAACTGGCCGTCCCGGGTGTAGCGAACGCCGCGCGGTGTATCGACCGTGAAGTAGCCATCGCCTTCGATGGCTAAATCCATTGAATTGCCTGTGGTTTGCAACGGCCCCTGGCCCATATCACGCATGGTGCCGGAATCGACCACATAAGAAGCGCTTTCCCGGTTATCCATCTTGGCCAGATGTTCGGCGAACATCGTGTTCTGGCGCTTGAACCCAGTTGTGCCCAGGTTCGCGATGTTATTCGCGACCACATCCAATTGCCGGTTCAGTACGACTTGGCGGGATAGGGCGATGTAACCTGGATTTTGCATTTCGGTCATTCTCCAACGGCGATGGTTCGCAGCTGAATATCCCTAAGCAATCGCCGGGCCATTTTTATTTTCTTATATAAATCAATGTCTTGTGGATATTGCGAAAACCTCATGAGCGATTGACTGGCCGCACTCGGCAAGAATTACCGGATTTAGTCTGCGGGGTGCTTTGCCTTCACGCCGGGTTAACCGTGTTCGCCATAGAATCTAGGGAACGCACAGTATGCCTGGATCAAGCTTATGGCCGACAATGAGACTGACGCAGAGACAGAAGACGAAGACGGTGCCAAACCGAAGAGCAAAAAGAAGAAGCTCTTCATTATTGGTGCTGGCGTTCTGGTGCTGCTGCTCGCCGGCGGCGGAGCATTTATGATGATGGGCGGCGAGGAAGTGATCGAACCGCCGGCAGGTGCTGGTGTCGCAGCGGCTGATGATCCTGATAAGCCCAAAGAGAAGCCAGTCTTTCACGAGCTGCCCAGTCTTCTGGTTAACCTGACCAGTGAAGGCAAGCAGAGCGCCTATCTCCGGGTCGTTGCAACACTGGAGCTGGAACCGGGTGTTGATCTGGATTTGGCAAAGGCGCAGGGCGCGTCTGTGTTGGATGGTTTCCAGGCGTTCCTGCGGGAAATGCGTCCGCGTGATCTGTCCGGCTCCGCTGGACTGATGCGGCTGAAGGAAGAGCTGCTCGTGCGGGCAAACGCCTCCTTCGACAAACCGGTGGTGCGCAATGTGCTGCTCACCGAATTCCTGATCCAGTAGCTGAAAAGCGAGTTCTACCCTAATGGCTGCTGATGACGAACAACCCATCGATCAAGACGCAATGGCTGACGCTTGGGCAGATGCTGCTGGCGGTGATAGTGATGCCGATAGCGACGCTGGTGCCGATGATGATGACTTCGGCGCTGTCGCTGCGGAAGGCGATGGCGACCGTGCGCTCAATCAGGATGAAATTGATTCCCTGCTTGGGTTTGATGACGAGGACTCCGACGAGCCTGAGTCTGGCCTCCATGCGCTCGTCAATAGCTCGCTGGTATCGTACGAGCGGCTGCCAATGCTGGAGGTCGTCTTCGACCGCCTCGTGCGCAGCCTTTCGACCAGTTTACGCGGCCTGACGTCTGACAATGTTGAGGTGTCGCTCGAGAATATTCGCTCCGTTCGGTATGGCGACTATCTGAACAGTATTCCGCTCCCTGCCATGATCAGCGTGTTTCGGGCGGAGGAATGGGATGCGCAAGGCATTCTGACCGTTGATTCTGCACTGATCTATTCGGTTGTTGATGTGTTGCTCGGCGGGCGCAAAGCGATGACATCTATGCGGGCCGAAGGGCGCCCTTACACGACGATTGAACGGAACCTGGTCACGCGGATGGTGAATGTGGTGTTGTCCGATATGTCGGATGCATTTGCGCCGCTCAGCCCCATCCAATTCCGCGCGAAAAGCCTTGAGACTAACCCCCGTTTCGCCGCCATTGTCCGCCCTTCCAACGCCGCCGTTCTTATTGAACTTCGTGTTGAGATGGAGGAGCGCGGTGGGCGCATCGAAATCGTCATTCCCTACGGCACCCTAGAGCCTATCCGTGAGCTGCTGCTGCAAATGTTCTTGGGTGAGAAGTTTGGTCGGGACCAGATTTGGGAAACCCATTTAGCCCACGAACTGCGTTCAACCAGTGTGAAGGTCGAAGCTATACTGGATGAGGTAGTGATGCCGTTGTCTGAGGTGCTTGGGTGGAAGCCGGGTAGCCAGATTGTCTTGAATGCGACACCTGAATCGCCGGTACATATCAATTCCAGCGGCGTTCCGTTGTTTGAAGGACAAATGGGCCGGAAGAATGACCGGGTCGCGATCAGGGTCGAAGATCGCGCGAGGCCAAAAGAAGCATGACCCTCGATATGATCCTTCAGCCAGAAGTTCTTGTTAGCTTGGACATGGCGGTGCTCGCGGCGCTGACGATCACGATACTTGTCGGTTTGCGCATGTGCTCCCGTCTGAAGGCGCTTCGCAAAACCCATGCCGAATGGAACAAGGAACTTCAAACATTCGCTGAACGCGCTGATGCGGCAGAGGCCGGACTTGAACGCCTGCGCACTGCGCTGATCGCAGAGGCTGAGCATAAGCGCACCATGGAACGAATCGCAGAGGAAGCTGCGCCCCGTATTGCAGCGCCTGTGATCCAGGACGCCTACCGGCCAGCCCCTGAAGCTGAGGTCGATTTCTTTGATGAAGCGCCGCCTGTGCCGAAGGCGGGGCCTGAAACAAAGACGAAGAGGAGGGGGGCGGACGCTGTCCTATCAATGCAATGACCGTTAGATCTCGCACCTTAATGAAACGCGCTGCGATCGTTGGATTGACTGGGATGCTTCTGGCTGGAGGCGGTCTGGCACTCGCGCAGAACGCCTCGGCTGCTGATGAAGCTGAAGCGCCTGCCACTGAAGCCGCGGCCAAAGACGCAGCAATGGATAAGGCTGAGCCGGAAACCGCAAAGCTAAAAAGCCAGCGAAAGCCAGGTTTTCGCTGAATGCCGGCGAACTTGCCGTGCTGAAGCAGTTAGCAGAACGCCGCCGCCAAATTGACGAGCGCGAGGCGCGACTGGTCGAGCGTGAACGGGTGGCTGCGGTTATGGAATCCCGGCTGGCGGATCAAGCGAAGGAAATGAAGCGGTTGCAGGCTGTCCTCGCCAGGCAATCCGCAGAAATCGAGGCTGCAAAGCAAGCTGATATGGGGGCCGACAAGGCACGGCTGACCAAGCTTGCGAAGGCATATAAGGCAATGAAGCCTAAGGATGCTGCCCGGTTGTTCGAAGCAATGGACATGGCGATGCTTGCCCCCATTGCGCGTGAAATTTCCGCCCGCTCTTTGGCACCTGTGCTCTCCCGAATGTCTGCGGAGAAAGCCAATGAGCTTGGCCGACTACTGCGCCGGAAATGACTTTCCTGTGCATCTAAGATTCATCACTCAGTAACCGTCTGAAACGCAGGATGGGCAGTGAACCGAACTGCTCTAATGCCCGGGAGAACTCCGATGGCCGTAAGTAAGAACATGCCGATCCTCATCGTCGATGACTACAAGACGATGCTCCGGATCGTTCGCAATCTGTTGAAGCAGATCGGCTTTGAAAACGTTGATGAAGCGACGGACGGCAGCGCTGCCCTGACAAAGCTTCGGGATAAAGATTATCAGCTCATCATTTCCGATTGGAATATGGAGCCGATGACTGGCCTGCAGCTTCTCAAAGAAGTGCGCAATGACAGCAAGCTGCAAACTACGCCGTTCATCATGATCACGGCGGAAAGTAAGCCTGATAACGTGATTGAGGCGCGCAAGGCCGGCGTCAACAACTACATCGTCAAGCCGTTCAACGCGGAAACACTTCGCGCCAAACTTGCGGCTGTGCTCGCAGCTTAAGCGCCTGGCGGCGTTTCCCGCCAGAGATAGCTATAGGAGATGAGCACCCATGCCTGCAACGCCTGATCTAGAATTGCGGACGTTTAGCGCTGATGAACCGAAAGCCCATATGCCTAGCCGCGGCGAAGAACGGTTGCGCCTAGAAATCATGGCGCTTGCCAATGAAATCAATGCGTCGATGGAAGACTTGAAGTCTCTGGGTGCGGACCGCATCCGGGATAAAGACATTCCGAACGCGACAGATGAATTGTCTGCCATTGTGGATACAACGGAAATCGCGACCGGACAGATATTGGATGCGACGGAACGCGTAGAACGCATAAGTGAGGGCGTCACTGACACGGCCCAAGCCGAAGCCATCCGGCAAGCTGTAACAGACATTTACGAATCCTGTAATTTTCAGGACCTGACAGGCCAACGTGTTCGTAAGGTCGTGGAGACGTTGCGGTCGATTGATCACCGCATCGCTGCCATCTGCGCAAGCTTTGGGTTGGACGCGACTGTCCTATCCAAGGATGGAACGACGCAGCGTGCGCCAGGTGTCGCTGAGGCGAGCACTGAAGAGTTACTCAATGGCCCCGCTTTGCCCGGAGAGGGCATGACCCAAGAAGATATTGACCGGATGTTGGCAGAAGCATGATGCGAAGCGCTCACGCTGCAACCCGGGCAGCAGCGGTCCGCGCCCCTGTCCTCACGCTCCTTCTGGCGGGGCTGATCTTCATCACCGCAATTGGTTCTGCATTCGCCCGCGACACAAGGGATGTTCGCGTTCGGTATGGCAAGCATGATGGCTTTATCCGCATTGTCTTTGATTGGCGCGACTCCACTCCTTATGAGCTAGAGCTTCAACCGAATGGCGCGATCTTGCGGTTCGCGGCGGAAAATGGCTTTGATTTAAAGCGCATCAAAGGCCGCAAGCGCGTTGCTGTCAGCCAAATTGGCCCAGGTGCTGTGGATCTCAGCTATGCCCGCGCCCGTAGCATTCGCCACTTCCTTGCGGGCGACCATGTTGTCATCGATCTTCTGGAAAGCCTGAACGGCGAGGCGCTGCCAACAAAGCAGTCAGTCGCCAAAAAGCCCGTGAAGACCCCTGAACCGCCAAAGCAGCAAATAGCAGCTACGGTGCCGAAGCCGGTCCAGAGTGCTACAGCGGCCGATGCGCCTGCTATGGAAGCGCCAGCATCAATTGCGGCTCCTACAGAAGATCAGGCAAAGGCCCCCACACCGGAAGCGCCACCGGCACCCGTCGAGGCAGCGCCAGGTGCGCCCGACATCGCCAGCATTATCCCGGATGAATTGGAGGGCACTCAATCCCAGCCAGAAACGCCTGGTCCGGACCGATTGAAGCTCGCGGCGAAAGATACTGGTGCGGCGATCACCCTGGATTTGCCTGCTGGGAGTGTTCCTGCCGCTGCGTTTAGCCGTGCACAGGCCCATTGGATCCTGCTGGATGCGCCCTATGCCGTTGATCTCGCTGCGGCAGAAATCATTGGCCTGGATATCGTTCAACTGCCATTCATCGACAAAACCGTCTTGCACATGCGATCTGGCGGCAAGAAGCAATTGGCAGCGGAGAAAACGGCTACAGGCTGGCGATTTATGCTGGGCGATGCGCCTGAAACGGATATCCCGGCAGCCCCCGTTCGCCGGACCTTTGAAGGCCCTTCGGGATCGCGTATTTTTGTAGACGACCTGCAAGATGCCCGGCTGCTGCGCGTATCTGATCCAGAAGTTGGCGACGCGTTGTTCGTGACAGCCGTCGTGTCGCCCCTTCGCATTGTCGATGGGTTTGTGGCACCGGATATGGCGTTGCTGCCTACCGCACTTGGCGTCGTCCTTGCCCCAAAGGTTGAAGGTGTCGGCGCGCGCTTACGTCTCGGCGCGCTTGAGGTTCGTCGTAAAGGCGGCCTTCGCATGTCACGGCCTGAGCCGATCGTCGAGAAACCACAGGTTCAGGTAAGCCGGATACCGCCCAACGAATGGCGCGGCCAGAACCCGGACTATGTCGATGCGCAGCGAAAGCTAACGGCGGAAGTAAATGGCGTCCCGCCAATCGCCAGAAAGCCGACGCGCCTTAAGCTTGCACAGTTCTATCTGGCCCATGGTCGTGCGGCTGAAGCGATTGGCATGATTGAGTTCACGGCTGGTGGTGCTGAAAATGTAAAGGACAGTCTGGATTTACTCGCCATGCGCGGCATCGCGCGCGCGATGCTCGGCCAGCATGATCTGGCGGCGAAAGATCTTTCCAGTGATGCTTATAACGGTGACGCACAGGTGGAGGTTTGGCGCGCGGCTGGGATGTCCGCTGCTGGCGAACATCGGTTTGCCGCCGCTAAGTTCCGGCAGTTTTGGGGGGCAGCGGGGCTTTGGCCGCTGAAACAGCAAGTCCAACTTGCTTCGGCCGCGGGCGGCTCTGCGCTTTCCGCCGGGCTGCCACAGCTTGCTAAAGAATTTGCGCAAGGCCTGTCAATTTCAACAAGCAGCGGCCGCGATGCAGCGGCGCTAACGCTCATCCTTGCAGGTGTCCATGAAGCCAATGGCCAAGACGATAAGGCCGTTTCAGCCTACAAGACCGCCATTCGGGATGGGGACCTTGAAGTTCAAGCAAAAGCGGAACTCGGCTTGATCAAGCATGAAACCGCCCGAGGTACGATGGATGCAGAAACTGCAGCCGCCCGGCTTGCTGGTCTGCAAATGCGTTGGCGCGGCGACCGCACTGAATACGAAACCCTGAAAACACTTGGTGAGCTCCGCCTGGCATCCAGCCAATACCGGCAGGGCTTTGAAGCGTTGAGCGAGGCGGCCCGCACGTTCGCACGTCGGTTTGATACAACGGATGTCGTCGCATCGATGGCGGCTGGGTTCGAACGAGCGTTTGTTGAAGGGGGCGCCGATGAACTCCCGCCGCTAGACGCTGTAGCACTGTATCGGGACTTCGAGGATTTGGCACCGCCTGGCCACAAAGGTGATCTTGCCCTGGCCGCGTTGTCCCGCCGACTTAAGGCGTTGGACCTCCTTGATGAAGCAGATAAAATTCTCGACCACCTCGTCCGCCGCCGCCTTGATGGCGCAATCTTGGCGGACTTGGGCGGTGAGTTGGCTGACCTGCGCCTTATGCGCCGGGAATGGGCGCGTGCTCTCAGCGCACTGGACGAAAGCGAGCGCGGCGAGATGGAGGCCTCTGCAGAGATTCGTGACCGCAGAATTGATCTGAGGGCGCGGGCGCTGGCAGGATCCGGTAATCCCAAAGAGGCATTGGCCCTCCTGAACAATGCATCGACACTTGAGCGCCTGCATTTGAAGGCCAAGTTTGCATGGCGTTCTGGCAATTGGGTTGCAGCGCGGGATGCATATCGCGGGCTCTCAGAACAGGGTGCCTTTGCGGAAGACGGCAAAAATGAAGCCGCGTTGGAAGCCCAAGCTGCACTCGCTGTCCGTTGGGCTGTGTCGGCGGCCATGTTGGGTGCTGAAGACGAGTTGGCGATGATTGGCCAACGCTTCGAAGGCAAGGCTAAGGACCCGAAGCTTGCCTCTGCGCTGGCTATGCTGACAACGCCAACCAGGCCACGCGGTGAAGCCATTGCTGCCGCCCGCGCCGCCATTGCTGGCTTGGATACTGTCACCAAGAACATCGGTGCTTATCAAGCCGCCCAGCGAAGGTCTGATACATCCGCCAAGTCTGGCTGATCAATAAGCCGAAACGGTGTCGTATGATCTGGTGACTATGGCGTCAGTGGAGCGGAGCACTACTGTTACGCCTACACCCATATGAGCAGGTGAGGCTGCGGCGTAGGCTTTTCGCTGACACCGCAGTCCGGTGGCCGCTCTAACTAAGCGTTCGTTCAGCGCTGGGGCTTTCCCTTGTCACGGGTGCTGGCGTTTGCAGCCTCACTAGCCGTAGGACTGCACCAAGCTGCCCGCCACCAATCGCCAGCCATCCACCAGAACGAAGAATATCAGCTTGAATGGCAGTGATATCATCACTGGCGGCAGCATCATCATACCCATCGACATCAAGACTGATGCGACCAGCATGTCGATGACCAGAAATGGGATGAACAATAAGAAGCCAATTTCAAAGGCACGGCGGAGTTCGCTGATCATGAATGCCGGTGCCAGGGCGCGAAGCGGCGTTGCTTCGGGCGTTTCCGGGGTTTCTGCGTTAGACAGATCAAGGAAAAGACGGAGGTCTTCATCCCGCACATGGCGCAGCATGAACGTTCGAATTGGGCCGATTGCTTTACCGAGCGCTTCTTCTTCCGTGATCTGCTCTTCCAGGAGTGGCTGGACGGCTTCGTCGTAGATTTTCTCGAATGTCGGGGCCATCACGAAGCCTGTCAGGAACAGCGCTAAGCTAACAAGCACGATATTTGGTGGCGCCTGTTGCGCACCAAGCGCGCTGCGTAGGAACGACAGCACGACGACGATCCGCGTGAACGATGTCGCCATTACAAGGATCGACGGTGCCAAGCTCAACACCGTCATCAATGCTACGAGCTGTAAGATCCGCGCAGTTGATGAAGGCCCATCGCCGCCAATGTCAATCGATATGGATTGGGCAAGGGCAGGGGATGCTACTAAGTATGCTGCTGCAGCAAAGGAGAAAAATGCGAGGTTTATGCGCCAAGACTTAGACATCAGCAGACGCCTCAATTGCGTTAGGGGATGCGTCGCGGGCTTCGACCAAAACATCGGTGCCACCGCCGACGAGCAGCACATATTCGCGGCCATCAACCTGCGCCAGGACCAGCCGGCGCTTTGCATCCACCCCAACGGCTTCAACAATGGACAAACGGCGAGGCCGGCCAAGCTTTCCGCTGGCCAAGCCCCGGTACCGTCGCGCTGCATATGACAGCAGCACGATCAGCCCAACGACAAATGCCAGGGCACCAAAAAAGCGGAATGCGGCTTCGACCTCAAACATGCATCAGCTCAGGCATTGGGATGACGGGCGTAGGCTGATACAGCCCGGCGCTGTGTTGAGAGGCTGCCGAGAAGATCTGCGGTCGCGTTCCGCTCCTTCTTTATGCGGGCATGGAGTGCGTTTAGGTCTGCGACCAAATTCAGCAGTGCTGGACGCGTCTCGCGCGCGGCATTCGCGTCTAGACTGGTGGCAGCAGCAGCGGCCAGGTCAACCTCTGTTTCAACGGCACGAATATCTGGCGCCTGATCTTGATCGAGGGCTTTGTCGGCACGTTTGATTGCACCTCGTGCGGCTTCCAGGCGGTCGAGCACGTTAGCATTATTGTTTTTCATTGCTTGCTCCTTCGCTTTGCACCGCTGGCGTTGCGCCTTTGGCTGCAGCGTTCATGCGGTAGAGCCGGTCGAGTAGGGCGGCGGTCAGGGCGGTGGCCGCTTCAGGTGCATCGGAGGCTGGGTCCAGGGCCGATAGGACTTCTGCCAGATCTGCATCACGGCGAACGCGCACGCCCTTTGCAGCCGCAACTGCCAGAATGGCGTCTGCAAATGCACCCCGGCCCGACGCAAGCGACGATGAACCGCCAAGGGCGACGGCGCGCGGCATTTTGGGTCGGCCGTGTTTTGATGAATGGGCAGCGCCAGATGGCGGCATAATCCGTCTACTCTATGGTTTCACACCATTAGAGAATGCGGCTCGTATGGTTAACGTAACGTTGCAATATATTGGAAAGCCTAGTTTTCCAGGCGGTCCAGCTTAAAGAACTATTGCTCTAGTCTTTATTTTCAGGAGGTTTTGGTGCGGTAAGCTCTTCAAGAACGGAAGCAGCGTCGGCGGCCTCACGGTTTTCTGCCTGAACACGTTCAAAGATTTCGCGGCGGAGTACGGACGCGTTTGACGGAAAATTGAAGCCAAGGCGGACGGAGCGTCCACTGACTTCAATGACTGTTACTTCGATGTCGCTATTAATAACGACGCTCTCACCGATTTTTCGGGTGAGATACAGCATGACTGGCTTGGTCCCCGCCTAATGTAGTCCAGAAATATCGGATGCCCCGCCCCCACTGGACTCTATCCGACCGAGACTTCTGTAAGGATAGCGTTGTTAACGTAGGATTTACAGTCATTTCTGTAAATTTGATCTGAAATCGAAATAATTTTTAGGCGCATGCCCTATGGAGCCATCCAGTCTTTCTGTTTTTAAGCAGCTCGGTTCGAAGATGCGTTGGCTCACGCAACGCCAAAGTGTGCTTGCGCAAAACATAGCGAACGTGGACACGCCTGGTTTCAAACCGAAAGACCTTAAGCCTATGGGGTTTCAAAAATCCTTAGCGCTGGCGGCAGTTCAGACGGGCGGGGAAGCGAACCACATTAAGATTCACTCCACTGCTGGCTCAGGTAGTGGACGGGCACGGTCTGAATTTGGACGTGGGGATCAAGATACGGCGCTTTCTGGCAATGCGGTCGATATGGAAATTGAACTTAAGAAGTCTGCCGATACAGCACTTCAGTATCAAACCATGGCCAATCTCTATCAAAAGCATATGGGGCTTTTGCGAATGGCGATTAAGGGGGATGGCTAATCATGCTGGCCCCAATTGCCCCAAGTCCCATTAAAAGGAATGTGACATGAGCTTTAATGCAGCGATGGACGCCGCCGTATCTGGCCTTCGGGCGCAGACCAAACGCTTGCGGGTCGTCGCCGAAAATATGGCGAATGCAGACACCACGGCCAGCACGCCCGGTGGTGAGCCTTACCGGCGGAAAACCATTTCGTTCAAAAGCGAGATCGACCGGGCGACTGGGGGCGAACAGGTGGCCGTGCGCAAAATTGGCCGCGACCCGTCTGCGTTTAGCCGTGTCTTTGAACCAGGCCATCCAGGTGCCGATGCGGATGGCTATCTGCTGCGCCCGAATGTTTCAACGATTGTTGAAATCACGGACATGCAGGAAGCCCAGCGTAGTTATGAGGCCAACCTGACGATGCTGACCGGTGCGCGCAGCATGTTGCAGCGCACGATCGATCTGCTGCGCTCTTAGCAGGTATTTAGGGAGTTACCGCGATGACAGCCATTGCATCAAACGCCGTTGCTGCCGCTTACACTGCTGGCCAATCTGCCGGCACAGGCGGTGCTGCAAAGATGAAAACATCCAGCGAGGGCGGGGATTCCTTCGCCAGCATGCTGGAAGAAGCGGCCAGTCAGGCCGTGGACACGATGCGCAATTCTGAGACGACCTCCATGAAGGCCGTCGCGGGCGAGGCTGATTTGCTGGAAGTGGTCGCCTCCATGAATGATGCTGAATCGACGCTCCGCACCGTTGTCGCGGTCCGCGACAAGGTCGTGCAGAGCTATCAGGAAATTCTCTGCATGCCGATTTGATCGGGCAGCAGTATGAATGAATCTGAAGTCATTGAGATCAGCCGTGAAGGCGTGATGGCGATTATCGTCGCTGGCGGGCCGCTCATGTTGGTAGCACTGGGCGTCGGCCTGACGATCTCCTTGATCCAGGCCCTGACGCAAGTTCAGGAGATGACGCTTGCCTTCGTGCCAAAGATTCTGGCTATCTTTGGCGCTTCCATTCTGATGGCACCTTTCATCATCGCTACATTGAATACGCTAACTGTCTCCATGTTCGACCGTATCGCAGCTTTAAGTTAGCGGCATGACGCTGACTGACGCGGTTACGGGAGAGCTGGCAGCGTACGCCATTGTCTTCTGCCGCCTTGGCGCTGCGATGATGTTCCTGCCGGGGTTTGGTGATTCTGCCGTAAACACCCGGTCCCGCTTGGTAATGGCGCTCGCGATCACATTCGCCATGGGTGGTGTATTTGGCGATGGATCCCATCTGACAGGCGGGTTCTGGCCTGCCATATCGGTGGTGGTATCTGAAATTATCATCGGGCTATTCATTGGCCTTGCGGGTCGGCTGACGATCACGGCACTGCAGTCCGCAGGCTCCATCATCGCGGCGCAAATCAGTCTTTCAAACGCGCTATCGACCGATCTGGTCTCGGCCCAACAGGGCTCACTGCCTGCCAACTTTCTGACCATTGTTGGCGTGATGCTGATATTCGCGACGGACCTGCATCATCTGCTGCTGGCAGGCGTCGCGCGTAGCTATGAAACTTTCCCAGTCGCCAGTGCGCCACAGATGGATGGGTTTGCGGAAGCGGTGGCGACCATTGTTTCTGAGGGCTTTAGCATCGCGTTGGCGCTTTCGGCACCCTTCATATTGGTTGGAATTACGGTATCTCTTGGCATGGGTTTGTTGGCTCGGTTGATGCCGCAAGTCCAAGTATTCTTCATCATCATGCCTTTGCAGATTACAGTTGGTCTCGGCCTCCTGGCGTTGACGTTATCCGCTGGGATGCAGTGGTATCTGCATAGGTTTATCGAGCTGCAATCCTACGCCACAGGGGGCGGATAAGCCCCATGTCGGATGAGGATGACAGTGAGAAGACAGAAGAACCCAGTCATAAAAAGCTGGAGGACGCCCGTGAAAAAGGGCAAGTGCCGTCCTCCAAGGAAGTTAATCACTGGGTCATATTCCTAGCGGCGACGATCTTCCTGCTGGGGCTGGCACCGCCGCTGGCGCAAGAAGTATCGCGCAGCATGGTCGCCTTTCTGGAACGCCCGCATGAATTCTCCGTCACGGCGCAAACGATGCCAATCATCGTCGGGGACGCCTTGAGTTCGCTGGGCATGGCGGTTTTGCCAACTGCGGCGCTGTTCCTCGTCGCAGCGGCCGCCGCGGGGCTGCTGCAAACGGGGCTTCTCTTCTCCACGGAGAGCATTACACCGAAGCTGGAGAAGATTTCGCCGATTGCAGGCGTTAAGCGAATGTTCTCCGTCAAATCTCTAGCGGAATTCGGGAAGGGCATTCTGAAGCTTATTATCGTTGGTGCCATTGCGGCTGGCGTAATCATGCCCGAAATGGCGGCGATTGAGACGGTCTCTGGGATGGGGGCGGCGGACCTGATCAACAAGCTCGCCTCTGTCTCTGCTCGATTGGTCATGGCGGTGCTGGCGATCATGACGCTGATTGCGTCTGTCGATTTTATCTACCAGCGCTGGGAGCACATGAAGAAGCTCCGCATGTCACGCCAGGATATGAAGGAAGAATACAAGCAGACCGAAGGCGATCCATTGATCAAGCAGCGCCTTCGCCAAATCCGGATGGACCGTGCTCGCAAGCGCATGATGGCGGAAGTGCCGAAGGCTGACGTCGTTATTACGAACCCAACTCACTTCGCCGTAGCACTTAAATACGACACGATGGTCATGAACGCGCCGATGGTGCTGGCGAAGGGTGTGGATAAGGCCGCATTCCGTATTCGTGAGGTCGCGGAAGAACACGGCATTCCAATTATTGAGAACCCGCCGCTGGCGCGGGGGCTTTATGCTAATGTCGGCTTTGAAGAAGAAATCGACGAAGAGCATTACCGGGCGGTCGCTGAAGTGATCAACTATGTCTGGAAGCTCCGGGGCCGCAAGGGGTAGGCTGATGGCGCGATTGCATTGGATCATTCTGGGCGCTGCATGTGTGTGCCTTGCAGTAGGGGTGGCGCTTGGCGACTCCATGGGCATTCGTGCTTTGGCGGCGGTTGTAGGCGTAACGGCCTTGATTTGGGTTGGTCTAAAGCAGGCGCAACCGCCGGAGCAGGTCGTGGAACTGCAACCTGAACAGCCTGCGCCCATTGCCGAGCCAGCTGAACCGGTAGCACCAATAGAATCGTTACTGCCTGAACCGGCCCCGCCTCCGCCCGTACCGGCAGGTTTTCTAATTGGTGAGGGCGATCACGCGCTTGAAGTGCGTTCCGGCGCGCTGATGCGGTTCATGGCATCGGGTCCATTGAACATTATCCTCCTGAATGACCACGGATTGGTTTTGGCCATCAGCCAGGCTTTCAGCACGCTGTCCGGTGTGACGGATACGCCAGTTGGAAGTATGGCGGCGGCGCTATTTGAAGATGACGCTAAAGTAGATTTCAGCAAAGCGCTCTCGGAATTCCTTGCCGGCGGCGACCAACCGGAACGGCCTGTCATTGCCAGATTGGCAACAGGACCGAAAGAAACATGCGCCGTATTCTTTTCAGAATTGCAGGCAGAGCCGCGCATTATTGCGCTCAGCCTGATGAACGTCACGCAGGAAAAGAAGCTTGAGGCGCAGTTCGCGCAGTCGCAGAAAATGCTGGCTGTTGGTCAGCTTGCTGGCGGCGTCGCTCATGACTTCAACAATCTGTTGACAGCCATCATTGGCCATTGTGACCTGCTGATGCTGCGCCATAGCCCCAGTGATGAATCCTTCGCGGACATCAATCAGGTTAAGCAGAATGCGAATCGTGCCGCTAACCTTGTCCGGCAATTGCTGGCCTTTTCCCGCCAGCAGACCCTGCAGCCCCAGGTGATGGATGTCGGCGAGGTGCTGGCTGACTTAGATAATCTGCTGCACCGTTTGCTTGGTGCCAGCATAGACCTGAATATTGAGCACGGGCGGGAATTGTCCCTGGTCAAAGTGGACCGGGTGCAGCTTGAGCAGGTGCTGATCAATCTCGCCGTGAACGCCAGGGACGCTATGGATGGGCGAGGCGCTCTTAAAATTGTGACTAGGATGGCGACGGTGGGCGACACGACCGGCGGTCCGCTTGAGCCGATGCCAGCGGGTAACTACGTCCAGATTGATGTAGCAGACCGCGGTGCGGGTATCGCGAAGGAGCACTTAAAGCGCATATTTGAGCCGTTCTTTACAACAAAAGATGTCGGCAAAGGCACTGGGCTTGGTCTCTCTACGGTGTATGGCATCGTCAAGCAGACGGGCGGATTTATCTTCGTTGATAGTGAAATTGGTACCGGTACGACGTTCTCGCTCTACCTGCCGCCTCATGCAGCGGAGGTGGTTGATAATCGCAGCCCAGTCGCCGCCAAGCCGCTGGACCTGACAGGGGTTGGCACCATTATGCTTGTCGAGGATGAGGACCCGGTGCGCTTATTTGGTGCGCGGGCGCTGCGCGGTAAGGGGTATCGGGTCATTGAAGCGACTACGGGCGGTGCCGCGCTCAAGCTCTTCCAGGAAGGGGAGGCGGACGATATTGACCTTCTCGTCACTGATATCGTTATGCCGGAACTAGACGGCCCGAGTCTCATCGCAGAAGCACGGCGGTTTCGTCCAAGTCTCCCTGTAATTTGTGTGTCCGGCTATGCTGAATCCGAATTTCGGGACAAGCTGGATGGCCTGGACGATGTTCATTTTCTGCCTAAACCATTTACATTGCAGGAACTTGCAGGCGCAGTTAAGCAAGTCATTCCGTGAACATTTGATGTTCTCGAAATTAATTCGGAACATAGCTTGACCAGATGGAACATTTGCGGCACATTGTTCTCATCGCAAACACCCCTTTCGCCCACAGGCTAAAATTGCACGGCCTAGGCAGCTATGGGAATATGGAGAACAACATGGCGCAACCCTCCCTCAAGGTCGTAGAGAACTCCACAATGGATAAGCAAAAGGCGCTTGAAGCCGCACTCGGTCAGATTGAGCGAGCGTTTGGCAAAGGCTCTATTATGAAGCTTGGCGAGCAAAGCTCGCTTGAGATTGAAGCCGTATCATCTGGCTCGCTTGGGTTGGATATTGCCCTGGGCGTTGGCGGGTTGCCGCGGGGGCGCATCATCGAGATTTATGGCCCCGAAAGCTCCGGTAAAACGACGCTGGCCCTGCATGCTGTCGCCGAAGCACAGAGGCTTGGCGGTGTCGCAGCCTTTGTCGATGCGGAACATGCGCTTGATCCAGCCTATGCCAAAAAGCTTGGCGTTAACTTGGATGAGCTGCTGATCTCGCAACCAGATACGGGCGAGCAGGCACTTGAGATTGTAGATACGCTGGTCCGCAGTCAGGCGCTTGATATTCTCGTGATTGATAGCGTCGCGGCATTGACGCCACGGGCTGAGATCGAAGGCGAAATGGGTGATTCCCTGCCGGGCTTGCAAGCGCGCCTAATGAGCCAGGCATTGCGTAAGCTGACCGCATCAATCTCCAAGAGCCGGACGATGGTTATCTTCATTAACCAGATCCGCATGAAGATCGGCGTGATGTTTGGCAGCCCAGAAACCACAACGGGCGGCAATGCGCTGAAGTTTTATGCGACGGTGCGCCTTGATATTCGCCGGATTGGTCAGATCAAAGACAAGGACGAAGTCGTGGGCAACCACACCCGCGTCCGTGTTGTGAAGAATAAAGTGGCACCGCCGTTTAAAGTCGTTGAATTCGACATCATGTACGGCAAGGGCATTTCCAAGACGGGTGAGTTGATCGATCTTGGCGTTAAGGCGGACATCGTTGAGAAGTCGGGGTCCTGGTTCTCATTTGATGGTGAGCGCTTGGGGCAGGGCCGTGAGAATTCAAAAACATTCCTTGCGCAGAACCCGGATGTCGCTGCCACGATTGAGCATCGCGTTCGTGAGAATGCAGGCCTTGTCGCTGAATTGATGATGACAGGCGAGGGCGATGATGAAGATGATGACGAGGTAGTCTAGCGTCTAATCCGCATCACCGGGGCCGGTCTGGCTCTGGACAGAATAAGGGCCGGCGCGGTACATCCGTTAGCCGGTCCTTTGCATTCTGGACCCATATGTGAATTCTTCCAGTTTGGGGCTTTGAGCCATGGCGACGGCCAACGAAATCCGCAGGGCGTTTTTGGACTATTTCGCGAAGAACGGGCACGAGATCGTCTCGTCGAGCCCGCTTGTACCGTTGAATGACCCCACTTTGCTGTTCACGAACGCAGGGATGGTGCAGTTCAAGAACGTATTTACAGGCGTTGAGCAGCGGGATTACAGCCGCGCCGTCACCTCCCAGAAATGCGTGCGCGCGGGCGGCAAGCACAATGATCTTGAGAATGTCGGCTACACGGCACGCCACCACACCTTCTTTGAGATGCTCGGCAATTTCTCATTTGGCGATTATTTCAAAGACCAGGCGATCGAGCTCGCATGGAATTTGATCACTAAGGAATATGGCCTTCCGGCAGAGAAGCTGCTGGTTACGGTCTATTCTGAGGATGAAGACGCGGCCACACTCTGGAAGAAGATCGCGGGCCTGACCGATGACAAGATCATCCGTATCCCGACCAGCGATAATTTCTGGTCCATGGGCGATACTGGCCCTTGCGGCCCGTGCTCCGAAATTTTCTTCGATCATGGCGACAAAATTCCAGGTGGCCCGCCAGGCTCACCAGATGAGGATGGCGACAGGTTCATTGAGATTTGGAACCTCGTCTTCATGCAATATGAGCAGGTCTCGAAAGAGGAGCGCATTGGCCTGCCGCGCCCTTCCATCGACACAGGGATGGGCTTGGAACGCCTGACGGCCGTGCTGCAGGGCAAGCACGATAACTATGACATCGACCTGATGCGTGCGCTGATTGAGGATGTTGCGTCCAAAACCGGTGTTGATCCAGATGGCCCGCAATATGCCTCGCACCGTGTTATCGCTGATCACATCAGGGCCGCATCCTTCTTGATCACAGATGGCGTTCTGCCTTCGAACGAAGGGCGCGGATATGTGCTGCGTCGGATCATGCGGCGCGGTATGCGCCATGCGCATATGCTCGGTGCAGAGGACCCGCTGCTCCACAAAATCGCCCCCACTTTGGCGCGTGAGATGGGGGATGATTATCCTGAGTTACGGACGGCCTCTACGTTGATTGAAGAAACACTGAGGCTGGAAGAAGAGCGTTTTAAGATAACGTTAGACCGTGGCCTTAAGCTTTTAGATGATGCAATAGCACCACTTGGCGAAGGCGAAGAGCTTGAAGGTGAAACGGCCTTTAAGCTGTATGACACATTCGGGTTCCCGCTCGATCTGACCCAGGATATTCTGCGCGGGCAGGGGCGAACCGTTGAGATTGACGGGTTCAATGCGGCCATGGAGCGGCAACGCGAAGCTGCTCGCAGCGCCTGGGTTGGCAGTGGGGATGCTGGCGATACCGCACTCTGGTTCAAGCTGCGTGAACGCCTCGGCCCGACCGAATTTTTAGGCTATGCCCAAGAAACGGCAGAGGGCGTTGCAATGGCGCTCGTCTCAGAAGGCGCTGAGGTCACAGAAATTGCTGCGGGTCAGACAGGCTTCGTGCTTCTCAACCAAACGCCATTCTATGCTGAATCCGGTGGCCAGGTTGGCGATATGGGCCGTATGACCGGCCCTGACGGCGTCACAGCCAAAGTGCTTGATGTGCAAAAGCAGGTTGGCGCGCTCTGGGCGCACCGGGTTGAGGTTGAATCCGGTGCAATCACTGTCGATATGCCACTGGAACTTGCCGTAGACGGCGAGCGACGCGGCCATATCCGGCGCAATCACTCTGCCACGCATTTGCTCCATGCAGCACTCCGTGACGCTTTGGGTGATCATGTTGCGCAGAAAGGCTCACTGGTGTCGCCAGACCGGTTGCGCTTCGACATATCGCATCCCAAGGGCATTTCTGATGATGAGATGGCGGCGGTCGAGCATGCCGTCAACCAACGCATCCGGATGAACAGTGCGGTGAACACCCGCGTTATGCCAACGGACCAAGCCATTGAAGCCGGTGCAATGGCGCTTTTCGGTGAGAAATATGGCGATGAAGTCCGTGTCGTCACTATGGGCGGTGAGGCAGCACCTGGCGCTGGCAAAGATTGGTCAGTTGAACTTTGTGGCGGGATCCATGTGGATAGGACGGGCGATATCGGTGGATTTGTCGTTATGTCTGAAGGCGCTGTTGCTGCAGACGTTCGCCGGATTGAAGCTGTGACAGGGCAAGCCGCCGAAAGCTTCGTCGCAGAGCGTCGCCAGCTTTTGAGTGAGATTGCGGGCGTGCTGAAATCGACCCCTGAAGAAGCGCCCGCCCGGATCGCGCAAATCATCAAAGAGCGCCGTAAGTTTGAGCGAGAAGCGGCTGACCTTAGGCGTGAGCTTGCCACGGGCGGCGGTAGCGCAGAAACGCCTGAAGCCAAAGACGTTGGCGGCGTGAAATTCATCGGAAAGGCGCTGAGCGGCGTGCCGGCACGGGAACTTAAATCCATGGCGGATGCGCTGAAGGGGCAAGTTGGCTCCGGCGTCGTCGCCGTTGTGGCTGAAGATCAGGGCAAGGCGTCCCTGGTGGTTGCTGTAACGCCAGACCTTAAGGGCAAGGTCGATGCCGTGGCACTTGTGCGTGCGGGCTCTGCCGCAGTTGGCGGTAAGGGCGGCGGCGGTCGCCCGGATATGGCGCAGGCGGGCGGGCCTGATGGCGACAAAATCAACGAAGGCCTTGCCGCAATTGAAGCTGCGCTGGCCGGATAGGAGACATAGACGTGAGCGATGATATCGTTATCTGGCACAATCCACGCTGCTCGAAATCCCGGCAAACAATGCAATTGCTGACGGATGCTGGCGTTGAGCCAACAGTGATTGAGTATCTGAAGACTCCGCCTGAACCCTCGGAAATAAAACGCGTCCTTAGCATTTTGAATATCGCGCCCAAAGCCCTTATGCGCACGAAAGAGGCTGCCTTTAAGGAAAACGGCCTTGGCGCTGCGGATGTCTCAGATGATGCGCTGGTCGCCGCCATGGCAGCACACCCCATTCTGATTGAGCGGCCTGTTGTCATTAAGGGCGATCGGGCCGTCATTGGGCGACCGCCCGAAAACGTCAACGCATTGCTGAAATAGAAAAAGACCAACCGGAGGAATATCCCATGCGCGAAGCCGTTATTGTTTCAACCGCCCGCACGCCAATCGGCAAAGCCTATCGCGGTGCCTTCAATGACCTGGAAGCCCCGACAATGGGCGGCCATGCGATTCAGGCCGCTGTTGAGCGGGCCAAGCTTGATGCTGCAGATGTTGAAGACTGCGTCATCGGCTCTGCAGTGCAGCAGGGCACGTCCGGCTACAATATTGGCCGTCTTGCTGGCTTGACTGGTGGCTTGCCTGCCAGCGTTGCAGGCATGAGCATCGACCGCCAATGCGCATCCGGCATGATGGCGATCGCGACGGCCTCGAAGCAGGTGATTGCGGATAATATGGATGTTGTGGTGGCAGGCGGGCTTGAATCCATCAGCCTTGTCCAGAATGACCACCGTAATACCCACCGCACCCAAGATCAGAACCTGCTGCAGAAGCATCCCAACATTTATATGGCGATGCTGGAAACGGCAGAAACGGTGGCCTCACGCTACAATATTTCCCGCGCGGCCCAGGACGAATACGGCCTGCTGTCCCAACAGCGGACAGCTGCGGCACAGGAAGCTGGCAAGTTCGATGATGAAATCGTGCCCATCACCGTCGACAAAGTGGTGTTCGACAAGGAAACCAAGCAGGCTTCCGCTCAGCGTGTGACGCTTTCCAAGGATGAGGGCAACCGGCCTGAAACCAATGCTGAAGGCCTCGCAAATCTGAAGCCAGTGATTGAAGGTGGCTGCATCACAGCTGGCAATGCGAGCCAGCTATCTGATGGCGCCAGTGCAGCGGTTGTCATGGAAGCAAATGAGGCCTCCAAGCGCGGCCTGGCACCGCTTGGCCTGTATAAAGGCATGGCAGTCGCGGGCTGTGAGCCCGATGAAATGGGCATTGGCCCGGTCTTCGCTATTCCCAAGCTGCTGAAGAAGTTCGGCCTGTCTATGGACGATATTGGCCTTTGGGAACTGAACGAGGCCTTTGCTGTGCAGGTGTTGTATTGCCGCGATAAGCTTGGCATTCCCAATGACCTGCTGAACGTCAATGGCGGCGCGATTTCCATTGGCCACCCCTACGGCATGTCTGGCGCGCGGATGGTTGGCCATGCGTTGATCGAAGGCAAGCGTCGCGGCGCTAAGCATGTCGTCTGCACCATGTGCGTTGGCGGCGGCATGGGTGCTGCTGGGTTGTTCGAGGTCCTGTAATCCCGAAGGCCGGGTGGAGTTATTCCTGAATGGCGATAGCCGCCGCCCGGCCTGAGGACTACACCGGCTTTCAGCGGGCAATCATCCTGGCGACAGTCACGATGGCGACCACGCTGTACGCCACGACGATCCTTGTCGTCAGCGTAATCCTGCCGCAGATGCAGGGCTCTTTGTCTGCAACCCAGGACCAGATTGCCTGGGTGGTTACGTTCAACATTCTGGCGACTGCCGTTGCGACGCCCATGACAGGCTGGCTGGCGGGCAAGTTTGGTCGCCGCAAGACGATGATCTACTGCCAGCTTGGCTTCTTGGTCAGTACGTTGGCGTGCGGGTTCGCACCGAACCTGGAGCTTCTGGTGATCGCCCGGGTATTCCAGGGCGCTTTCGGCGCACCAATTGTGCCGCTGGCCCAGGCGACGATCCTGGATACCTTTCCAAAAGAAAAGCAGGCGTTTGGCACGGCCATATTCGGCATGGGCGTTGTTATCGGCCCTGTGATTGGGCCTGTCTTAGGCGGCTATCTGGCGGACATTTATAACTGGCGCTGGGCGTTCTACATGATCGTCCCTGCCGCCGCATTGGCTCTGGCGGCGCTGGCGCTGTTCTTGCCGGAATCCCGTAACCGCAGCACGGCTAAGCTCGACTGGACCGGGTTCCTCACACTGATCGTCTCTGTTGGTGCCATGCAGCTTATGCTGGATAGGGGCAATCGGCAGGATTGGTTTCAATCGTTTGAGATCATGATTGAAGCTGGAATCGCGATCCTGGCGCTGTATCTCTTTATTGTTCATAGCCTGACCACCAAGAACCCGTTCCTGAACCTCCGGCACTTGCTAGATCGAAACTATGCGCTCGGCCTTATGTTCGTAACGGTCTACGGCATGCTGAATTTCACGCCGATGGTGCTATTTCCGCCAATGCTTCAGGGCTTGATGGGATATCCGAATGCGATCATCGGGGAGCTCTTGGGCGCACGCGGAGGCGGGGCCATTTTGGGCTTTTTTGCCGCCATGTGGATATCCAAGCTGGACCCGCGGATTGGCCTTCTATTCGGCTGCGCGGTGCAGGCAGCATCCGGCATGTGGATGATGAGCTTTTCGCTCGACGTCTCTTTTCAGGAAGTGGCGACGGCCAGTGCGCTGCAGGGCTTTTCCGTTGGCATTATCTGGCCGCCGCTAACCGTGGCGACGTTCCGCACGATTGATTCCAAGTATCTGGCAGAGACATCCGCCATCTTCCACCTGCTGCGAAACTTGGGAAGTTCGGTCTTCATTAGTCTGTCCATCACGACCCTCGTCCGCTCTACCACAGTGAATTACGGCCGGTTGGCGGAATTCATCACGCCCTATAATGAGAATTTGCAGGGCGCTATCGCTTTAGGCGCTGCTGACCCAGGGGCTGCGGATGGGCTTGCTAGAATCAGCGTCGCCGTTGCAAAGCAGGCAGGAATGCTAGGGTTTTTGGATGCCTTCACGCTCTACACTGCCGCTTGTTTTGCGGTCTTTTTGATGATCCCATTGTTTCGGATCCGTACTGCGGCGTAATCGCACCCTGTCTTCTGGGCGCCATGGGCTCGCCAAACGGGTTTGGGTGCACTATTTTACTATTTGGTTCGATGCATGGGCGGCAGTTCTGCCCACAGGAGAAGCTTAAGATGGATCATGTGAGCAACGCTAAGGCAGACGCGGCAGTCGCCGAGAGCGCCGAAACTGGCCGTCCAAGCCGCACGGAAGCTGAGGCTGCTGTGCGCACGCTGCTCCGCTGGGCCGGTGACGACCCGACCCGTGAGGGCCTGATTGATACACCAAGCCGCGTCGCCCGCGCCTGGGAGGATTTCTTCTCAGGCTATGAGATCGATCCGATCGACGTGCTCGCACGGACATTCGAAGAAGTTGATGGCTATGATGAAATCGTGCTGATGCGCGATATTCGCGTGGAAAGCCATTGCGAACATCACATCGTGCCAATTATCGGCAAAGCGCATGTTGCGTATCTACCGAACGAACGCGTTGTTGGCATCTCCAAGCTGGCACGTGTCGTTGAAGTGTACGCCAAGCGCCTGCAGGTTCAGGAAACCATGACGGCACAGGTCGCCAATGCGATTGAAAAAGTGCTGGAGCCTCGCGGCGTTGCCGTATACGTCGAAGCGCAGCATCAGTGCATGACCACCCGCGGCGTTCACATGCCCGGCGTCGACACGGTGACCACCAGCATGCGCGGCGCCTTCCGCACGGACCCTGTTATGCGTAGCGAATTCTTCCAACTTATCGGGAAGTAGGGCTGAGCGGCGACGATGTTGCGTCGCCGTATTGCGCACTAAGTATGAATTTGTTATGCTGTCCGGATGCCCTCACGCAGAACATTTTCGCTAGGCAGCCATTTCGATGGCGTCATTGATTCACAGCTAGCGGCTGGACGTTTTGACAACGCTTCGGAAGTCGTGCGCGCGGGATTGCGCCTGCTTGAGGATTATGAGGCGCGAATGTCTCGCCTTCGTCAAGACATTGCAAAAGCGGATGCGCAGATTACGAATGGCGAGGGCATTGCCGTTAGTGATTCGAGAGCGTTTGCGAATGACATTGTAGGACGAGGGCGTGCGCGATTGAACCAAGAACAGTAATCTACGCACCTGCGGCTCGGGCGGACCTTGATCAGATATTCGACTATATCGCTAGTGATAATCCGGTCAGAGCTGAGTCTTTTGTGCGCGAAATTGTTGAGCATGTTGCGCAGATTGCGGCGATGGGTGGCGGCGTTTCAAGAAGCTATGTCAGTCACGGATTGTTCGCAATCGTGCACGGCCGCTATGTGATTTATTTTCGCCAAACGAAGGATGCCATCCAAATTCTCCGAATTTTGAATGGTGCAAGGGATGTATCGGGACTGCAATTTGATGGCTAACCCGTTTGCGTGCCTTAATCCCGCAGTTCCGCGCAGGCTTTCTGGATGCGCTCGCCGCCTAGGATCAGGTCTTCTGTTGATGCAACGAAGCTGGCGCGGAAGTAG
Organism: uncultured Alphaproteobacteria bacterium; assembly: GCA_938083135.1. Lineage (GTDB taxonomy): Bacteria > Pseudomonadota > Alphaproteobacteria > Bin95 > Bin95 > VMCJ01. The sequence continues at coordinate 25,339 of CALLKY010000030.1, forward strand.
GGGCTGAGGCCATAGGCGGCACCCTGGACGACGGCGACGCCTGCGTGATCAAGCAAGTACATCGTGAAATCTGTATCGGTCTCAATCCGCTTGCCGTCTGGCGTCAGCTTGCCGATAGCACCGGCGCAGCTGCAATAGCAGTACATGGCTCCTTCAGGCAGTTCGCAGTAGAGGCCGTCAGCCTTGTTAAGGGCCGCATGGAGGATATCGCGGCGGCGTTGGAGATCGGCGGTCCGTTCGCGCACGAAGGTCTGGTCGCCCGTTAACGCCTCGATAGCGGCGGCCTGGCCCATGGCAGAAGAGCCTGCAGTTGACTGGCTCTGCATCTTTGAAGCGTTGGCGATGATGTCTTTGGGGCCACCCGCATAGCCAACGCGCCATCCTGTCATCGAGAAGGCTTTGGAGACGCTGTTGATCGTCACGGTGCGATCAAACAGCTTTGGTTCAACGGCGGCAATGGTGTGGAACTCACGATCGTCGAAGATAAGATGCTCATAGACGTCATCGGTGATGATGTGGACATGGGGGTGCCGCAGCAGCACATCTGCCACCGCCTGCAATTCTTCCTTGGTGTAGACGACGCCTGCCGGATTGGACGGTTGGCAAAGCATGACCCACTTGGTCTCTGGCGTGATTGCTTCTTCAAGGTCTTCGGCGGCCATGCGGAAACCACGGTTCTGCGGGCAATCGACGAATACGGGCGTGCCGCCTGCAAGCTGGACCATATCAGGATAGCTCGCCCAATAGGGGCCAGGAATGATCACTTCGTCGCCAGTGCCCACGGTCGCCATCAGCACGTTGAACAGCACCTGCTTGGCACCGGAACCGACACAGATTTCATCCAGGCCATAGTCCAGGCCATTATCGCGCTTGAACTTAAGCTGGGCGGCTTTGCGCATTTCCAGCGTGCCGTTGATGGGCGTGTAGCGCGCTTCATCCCGGTCCATCGCCTGCATGACAGCCCACTTCACATGGAGTGGCGTCGCGAAGTCAGGCTCGCCGGCTGTTAACTTCACGATGTCCCTGCCTTGGCCCACAAGTTCGCGAACGCGTTGGGTCGCGATCTGGCTGGGGGAGGGTTTGAAGCGGCTCATGCGGGGGGCGAAAAAATTGCTACGATCAGTCATGGCGAGCGGCGTTCCTGCTGGGGGCGAATCAAGTTAGAATTTGCGCGAATTTCATCAAAGGAACAAGCGATGGCGCGCATCATCACTCTGGGCGGCGCTCAGATGGGTCCAATTCAACTGGCGGACAGCCGCGAAGCCGTGATTGAGCGGATGCTCGATCTGATGGCGAAGGCGCATGCGAAGGGTGTGGAACTCATCACATTCCCGGAATTGGCGCTGACCACATTCTTCCCCCGCTGGTATCATGAGGACTGGGACCATGTGGATGAATGGTTCGACGCAGAAATGCCGGGGCCAACAACACAGCCACTCTTCGATGCCGCTATCAAATACGGCATGGGCTTTTATCTGGGCTACGCAGAGAAGTTTGAGGATGAAACTGGTGTGCGCCGGTTCAATACCTCCATTCTGGTTGATAAATCTGGCCAGATTGTCGGCAAGTATCGCAAGGTGCATCTGCCGGGCCACGTTGAGTATGACGATACCCTGCCATGGCAGCACCTTGAAAAGCGCTATTTCGAAGTTGGTGATCTTGGCTGGCCAGTCTGGCGGACCATGGGTGGCGTTATGGGCATGGCGCTCTGCAATGACAGGCGCTGGCCGGAGACATACCGGGTGATGGGCCTGCAAGGCGTTGAGCTGGTCATGCTTGGATACAACACGCCAACCGGCAATAGCCGTGGCCCAGAAGCGCCGCACCTCCGCATGATGCATAACCATATGTCGATGCAGATGGGCGCTTATCAAAACGGTACCTGGGTCGTTGGCGTCGCTAAGGCCGGTAGCGAAGATGGGTTTGAGTTGATGGGCGGCAGTGTGATCGTGGCACCATCCGGTGAAATCGTGGCGCAAGCTCGCACACTTGGCGATGAGGTCATTATGGCAGATGCTGACCTGGACGCCTGCAATTTTAACAAAACAACCATCTTCAATTTCGCTGCTCATCGCAGGCCGGAACACTACGGCATCATCACCAGCCAGGCGGGTGCCACGCCGCCGCCAGAGGACTAAGACCGTATGCAACGCATCCTGATCATCAATCCGAACAGCACGGAAAGCTGCACCGCATCCATAGACCGGGCTGCAGAAGCGTTTCGCAGTCCGGATATGGAGATCGTTGCGGAAACCGTTGCGGCAGGACCGGTCAGCGTCGCCAGCATGGCGGATCATGCCAGGGCGCAGGGGCCGTTGATCGATCACATTACTGGCAGAAATGGCCCGGCCGCAGATGCAATCGTGGTCGCGTGCTTTTCTGATCCGGCATTACCTGCCGCAAAGGAAGTATCCGGTCTCCCGTGCTTTGGATTGGGGGAGGCTGGAATGCTTGCTGCCATGCAACGGGGCATGCGGTTCGGCATTTTGGCGCTGGCGGAGGCATCTGTTGAACGGCAGCAGCGACGGGTGGCGGAACTTGGGATCAGCGCGCGCTATGTGGGTAGTCGCGCCGTATCGCTTTCCGTACCAGAACTCGCGGATGCTGATCGTACCGTGTCTGCGATGGCAGAGGCGGGCGCTGCGTTGGTTCGCCAAGACGGTGCCGATGTCGTTGTGATGGGGTGTGCAGGCATGGCCGATTATCGAAACGCGCTGGCGGCAGCCGTGGGCCGACCCATTATTGAGCCGACCCAGGCAGCAATCGGCGCTGCGGTGGCTGCAGCGCGCCAGGGTTGGTGAGGGCCTGATCAGCACGGATATTCTAGACGAAAGCCAGCACCACAATCATTCCAGCAATGACAAGTGCCAGAGAGATTCCAAGTACGTAACGCATATGGCCGGTCGTATATCCGCCCCGCGCATTTTCCATTCTGATGGTAGTCATTTCGGCTCTCCTTTTGCTGAAGTGTGCAACATCGCAAAGCAGAGATAGGGTGGAGTACAGACTGCGTTAAGTTGTCGCAGCTATCGGCCGCGCGAATGTGACGTGGCGTTACAATGCACTTGGCATCCAGTGCGCTGGCTTTTGTTCGCTAAATCAACGCGTTAGACGATTAGCAGTGCTTTCGCGTCTCGCCAAAGCTCTGGCAGAAGCGTTTCGGCTGATTGGGCCTGGGCAAGACCGCTTGCTTGACCAGCCCAAGCCTGGATTCTGTCGATATCGCCAGCTTTCGTCCCAGCGTCCCGCATGCCTTGGGTGAGGGCGCGCTGGACGGGGTAGGGTGCGGGACTTGGCGCATCTGAACGCGCAGCAGCCTGCGCATAGGCCGTTGCGATACTGCGTCCTGCACGTCCAGAGAAGGCACGAGTCACCATTGTGTCCTCTGGCGTTGCGGCACCGATAGCGTCGGCCCATGCTGGCACCAAACTGGCTTCCGGCGTCCGCAGTAGACCTGTCCCGATCTGGACTGCAGAGGCACCGAGTGTGAGCGCAGCCGCAATCCCGCGTGCGTCTGCAATGCCGCCTGTTGCCACCACTGGCACATCGACCGCATCAACAACTGCTGGCAGGAGAGCAAACAAGCCGATAGCCTTTACCTCCGCATCTCCTGCATCGAACGCGCCGCGATGACCGCCAGCCTCAGCACCCTGGGCTACAATCACGTCAGCGCCTGCGGCAGCCGCAGTTTTGGCTTCAGCCACAGTGGTGACCGTGGCGAACCATGCGATATTGCGGGCCTTCATCTCCACAATGAATTCAGGCGGATAGACACCCATAATTGATGAAATGATGCTTGGGCCTGCGTCCAGCATTGCAGCGCATTGGGCCTCGAAATCTGGGCCGGGCCGGTCTGCCGCATCATCGGGCACATCGGGTCCCCACTGATGCAAAAACTGGCGTAGCTGGGCTTCATTCTCTGCATCTCGGGCGGGGGCAGGGTCCGGGATCCACAAATTCATCTGGAAGGCACCATTGGATGATGCGCGGACATCTTTCGCCCAGGCTTTGATGGCGTCTGGCTGCATCAAAAGCGCACCGCAAGCACCGAGGCCGCCCGCGCGGGCGACAGCAGCGGCGAGGGGGGCAGGGCAGGCACCGGCCATGGGTGCCATCAGGATTGGCAATGCGAGGCCAAACCGCTCTGCGAATGCTTCAGCCAGTTGAATGCTTGTGGATCGTGTCATGGGGCCTCTCCATTAGAATACGCCTGCCTCAAGTCCGGCGGCCATGGTCAGCCCAAGCTCTTTGCATTGCGCCTCAAAGGCAAGGTCATAAGGGCCGCCCATGATCAAAGGGGCTTGGACTGCACGCCAGCAAAGGCCAGTTACGATTTTTTCAACGGCGAATTTTGTCCCATCACCGCCATTCTGACCAGCACGGATATAAAGCGCATAGGGGAGGCCTTCAGTCCGCTCGATCACGGCATAATATGTGCGATCAAAGAAATCCTTCAGCGCGCCGGACATATAGGCCAGGTTTTCCGGCGTTCCGAGAATCAGTCCATCGGCGGCTAGCACATCATCTGGGACAGCATCGAAGGCAGATTTCTCGATCACTTCGATATCAGCAATATCTGGGTGGCGGGCACCACGGAGCACAGCGTTCTTGAGCGCCTGCAAGTTTGGCGACGGTGCGTGAGCGATGAGGAGAAGACGTTTCGTCAAGTCAGTTTGTGATCCAGCTCTGGCGCGCGGCGATGGCGACGGCTTCAGTTCGATTGGCGGCGTTCAGTGTCTTCGAAAGTTCGGCGATATGGAACTTCACTGTGCGTTCGCTGACACCAAGAATATCTGCGATCTCACCATTCGCGCGGCCCTTGGCCATCCAGGTCAGGCATTCCTGTTGGCGGCGGGTTAGCTTGACCTGCGCAGTCTCATCTTCTCCCTCAAGGAATACAAAATCGATGATGGAGGCGGCGAATGCGCGGGCCATATGGGCGAGTTCCGGCGTCGCTGCGGCAACCTTTTCAGGCGTTTCAGGATCGCCGCCGATGCAATAGGCATTGATGACTTGGCAGCGTAGTGGAGTATGCACAGGTAAGTTGATATCGTATTTGAATCCGAAGCGCTTCTCCAATGAATACAGCCAGCGCCGACGCCGGTTAGGCTCTTCACCGCTGCGGGCTTCCTCGGTGGTAAATGGACGGTCAAACTTGGCTGCCGCTCGTAACAGCGGATCATCCTTGTAGAAGTTGCGTGCGATGTAGAGTGCCTCAAACGCCTTCAAATGTGCAGGGCCACGAGACAGCATATAAACATCGTTGCCGACAAGTGCTTCGACGGGCTTTCGCAAGTGCGTCCAATAAACGAATCCTGCAAAACCAAACTGTTCAGCGCATATTCAAATTCGTCCGCCAATTCATCTAGGCCATCAGCGTTCTGGAGTTTGCGATAAAAGTCATCGCCCATCTGAATTTTCTCCATCAGATATCACCGCCGCCTCATCCCCATCGTTCAATGGCGAGAGGTCGCGCAATCAATACCAGACTTCGGCTAGACACAAGAAAAATTAATGGCGGTATCTAAATGCATACACAGATTATCAGAATGATTGGCGCAATCTTATAGAGAGAGATGTGCTCTCAACGGCTTCATCACCGACCCTTACATCGCCTTCAAAATCAAGGGCTGTGCTTGGTGCTATTTTGAACCGGACGCCGCCTAGAAGTTTGGCAGAAAGCGTATCCCTGGCTGTGCTGCCTAGCCCGGGTTCCTCTTTGAAGCTGTACCGGCCTTCGATCCCAGCCATCATGGAGATACCGCCAAGAATGGGGGCGCGATACTGCATGAGAAGTTCAGTTGCCCGGGCGCTCAAATGTTCCGTGGGCAGACCTTGAATTTCAAGCCGTGCCTCAGAGAAGTTGGCGGTCAATGTGAATTCCGCCGTGGCTTTACCAATGGGCATGAAATAGTAGGCAAACGGGCTGATCTCACCACTTTCAAGCGCCAAGTCTGCCTTGGCACCGAAAGCGCGGACATCGCCCGCGTCATAGCTATAGGTGGCACCGAGACCCAGATAGAAGCCCGGGAAACTTGCTGGTGCAATTTGATAGGCACCATAGGCTTCAATGGACCCACCACGGGCAGAAACTTCGGAGAAGAAGAATCCGCTGCCAAAGTCGCCGTCGGTATCCCGTCCTTCCAATACGCCACCAAAGGCGAAGTTGCCCCAGACCATATCGACGCCGATCTCTGGCCCGATGCTTTCAAGGTTAGACGGCGTGGAGCCGCCAATGACGTTGCGCTTCTCACGGTCTAGAGATGCACCTGCATAGATTTCGCCGGTAACCGGCTCACTCTTCGCTGCGAATGGCAATGCGGTTGCAAGCAATACGGCAAGCGCGCATGCGGCTGAATTCCGGGCTTGTCCGGCAAAACAAGGGCAAAATTGGGCCAGAGTCCCCTCCGCTTCGTTGCCCGAAATTCCATAGAAATAAGCAGTTAGCCAGGAGCTGGACCAGTTGGATAGGTTGAGAACTCAACCCGGTTCGCAAGACTAAGCAAATGTTAATGCGAATGCCAACATCCCAAAGCGATACCCAGGGGCGAAAATTGCCTGCCGTCTGGTTGATCTCAGTGCTTTTCGTCAGCGCGCTCACGCTCTCAACCGCACAAGCGCAGACTGAGATTGTCACGACGGCTGTGCGGGCAAATCAGTCTGAATTCATCATCCGTGACGGCATGGACGCCGGGTTTTCCGGCCGTGTTCATGTGCATTTGGCGCAAGGTGTGTGTGTTGGTTCAGATCAGCCGACGGACATGACGATCAAATCACTTACGCTGTTCGAAGCAGTTCGCGGCCGGGTTCTTGATGGTGATCAGGGCAAGGTGTTGGTGAACGCGACTGAAGCGCAGGTGAAGGAAACTGAGCGGGCGGGACAGCTTGCTGGATCCATTTTGCAGGCCGCCTCGCAAAACAGTCTTGGTGCGTTTGGGTCTGATCGGGCGATCAATTGGTTCAATGCCAGCATTACAGACGCGCAGCTGCAGCTGACGGCTGAGCCGGTGGCCTCACTGCTGGTTAAGCCGGACGGAACGCCTGCGGCGGCTGTGTTGGCTGGCTGCTACACGACGCAGCAATTGCAGAAACTGCGCGGCCTGCTTGTCACGTCCGCACAAGCACTGACGACAGATTTGCAGTTGCCACGGATCAATCCACGTTAGCCGCGCGATGCCTTGGGGGAGAATGTCTATGAAATACTTCGGTATTGCAGTCACTGCCGCTCTCTTCGGAGCATTGCTTGGGGCACCTGCAGCGGGCCAAGGGCTAACGAAGGATGAGCGCGCAAGGGCGCTGAAGCTCACGAGCGAGCTTGAAGCGCGCTTAGACCAGAGCTGCCAGCCTGTTGTTGATCAGATCCGCTCAATTCTGGATGATTTTCATACGTTCCAAGTTGCCCGCAGCACGATTGCGAACGGCTACCAGGCTGAAATTCAGGCAACCCAAGCCGAGCTTGCCAGACCATTCCTGCAAATTGAGGCTGAGTATGAAGCATTTAAGCGGCGGGCGCTGGATGCAGAGATTTTGCTCGGCGAGGACGTCGCGAGTGAAATTCATGATCCCGATCTTGATGAATTCAATATCTTCGGCGTTCCAATGGAGGGGTTGGCACTGACGGCATCTTCGATTGAGAAGGTCGAGGAGATGACGCCAGAGTTCAATCAGCTCAGGCTGCAATACGACGCCCTTGTCGCTGAACATCGCGAGCGTGCCAAACGCATGGCAAAGCGCTTTAACGATAATTTGATCAGCGGGTTCCGCTTTCTGGATCAAACTGCTGAACGCATTCAGGCGCGGAAAGATGCGCTGGTCGCACTTTTTGCAGATCAAAGCGGGCCATTCGCTCATTGTCTTGGTTATTCAGGCTCAACGAAAGATGAGATTGGCGCGCTTGTTGGCATTCCTGCACTGGTCACGCCGATTTCAAAAGTGCTCGGCCTCAATGTGCAAGCGCCTGAACCGGTGGAGAACATTGGTGAGCGCCTTGTGCAGCTGGGCATCCTGGAACCACCACCAGAACCCAAGGTCGAGATCAAGCGGAATGGTGAGGAATATCTAGAACTCTTTGCTGGCCTTTTGGAGGCCCGTAATGAGGGCGATAGCGCCATGATCAAGGCCGAGGCGCTGACGGCCGTGACCCATGTATTGGAGACTGCGAAGGCCTTCACTTACGGGATGTTCCTAGGGCCGCTCGAGCCATTTACCCGTGATGACCTGACCGTCATGCAGGCTTTCTATCAATCGGGCAAAGACATGACCGTCGGCGCAGTCCAAGGGGCTGTCGATTCCTTTGCGGTCGTCATCGAAAATGAAACACAGCGCGGTGCGGAACTCTACACCGCACTCGGCGGTGGGGACCTGACAGCGGCAGCCGCGTTCGCTGATTTTGGTGGCGCGATGCAGGCCGTCGTCGCGACGACTAGGATCACGCTGAATACCTTGAAATCGAATGCGGCACCTAAGCGGTCCGATCATGTGAGTGGGATCGTTGGACTTGTGGCTTATGTCGATGAATTACGCTTTCACAACGAAGATTTGAAACTGTTGGCGGAGCAAACCGCAGACAGCGTCGCCAAATTCAATCGTGCTGTTGATACATGGATGGCTGTTTTCCAAATCGCCCTGACGTTTGAAGGGGGCAAGGGGACGGTAAAGAACGCCAAAAATCTGGGCGGGAAAGTCAAACAGGATGGCGCTGTCGTCGGCTCGTTCAGCTTTCTGGTCGAGCGCGCCAAGGCTTCATATGACCAAGCCAACATCCGGTTTGAGCAAGGCAAAGCGATTGCGCGCAAAGGCAAGGAGTCCATCGTTGCAGCGAAGGATTTGCTATCCCGCAAAAAGCTGGGCGAGGACGTGCCGGCCGATGCAGAGCTTATTGCGACCAAGGTTCTGGATGAGCAGCAGCGGATAGAGGAAGCGCTGGACGCAGAGACTTCCATCTCAGAAAGCACGGCATTCCTGAACCGTCAGATAGATGCGTCTGTGGACTTCAGTGGTGCCAAGTTCCTTGATGAAGTGACCAATGCGCGGCCAACGCCCGATCAACCAGATGGTGGGGCAGCAAAAACCCGCATTGTTGAACCCGACCCGCCACCACCACCGCCGCCGCCACCTCCTCCGCCAAGACGCACCGCGCGCGATCTGGGCGTGGTTGAGGGCGCAAAGCCCGGCAAGCCAGATTTACCGCCTGTCCTCAGCGCTGAAGAAGTCGGCCCGAAAGTGACGCCCATTGAAATCGCGCCGCAGGGTGAAACCTTCGCACTGAATGACGGCAGGCAGATTGATGTGGAGATCGGCGGGCAATCGCTTTCAGGCAATGTCAGCGATGTCTTTCTGGGCGACGATGTCGTCATAAAACTGGTGAAAGACACTGGCGACGTTGCAACGGTGAATACGCCAAGGACAGCCGACACCATCAACCGGATTGAGACAGCGGCAGCCACCTTGAACGATTTGGACGCGGCCTTGGATGGCGTGGGCGTTGGTGCGTCGCGCTTCCTCGGCGACAAAAAAATCAAAGTAAAGGTAAAAGTTGTTGGCCCGGACGGGGAGGTCACCTTCCGCAAAGAAGAGCGCACGGCGCAAGTGTTCGAAAAATTTGAGACGAAATCGAAGAACAATGAAATTGTTCAAGGCTTTGGCGATGATATTTTGCGCCAACAAGGCGCTTTCACGCCCGGTCAGGTACAGGCGATCGTTCTGGGCAAGATATTATTGACGGATTTCGGCGTCGTGTTGCGCGACTTCAAGCCGGATAACTTTGGTCTGGTGAAAATCGGCGAGCCTGACTCGTGGAAAATCCATATCACAGATGTCGATATGGTCCGTCGATTAGGTGATACCCGCACCGCGAAAGGCAGGCTCAAAGGCGATACATCGGCAGATTTGCGCAAGATTGCGGATTTCCGAATTCGGGGCAAAGATTCTCCTGCTACCAAGATCAATGACGTCCGCGTTGATCTGGACGGGATTCAGCGTGTTGAAGGCAATGTCGGCCTGACAAAAGATGCGCTCGACAAAGGTATTGCGACACCTGATGGCGATGGCCGCTTCACGATTAATCCTGACGATAAGCTGGCAAATGAGCTCCTGGACAAATTCGTCGAGGATCCTGACGCCGCCATCCAAGACATCTTTGGCAATGATAAAGCCTCTGCCGACGCCATCCAGCAGAAGCGCGCCATAATCCAAAAGCAGGGTGAAGAACGCGCGCAGAAGCTGCGTGAAGAGCAGTTGACGTTGGAAAATGCGGAGCGTGCTGAAGCCGAAGCAAAAGCCAATGAGGCAGAGATTGGGAACAGCATCGATACCGAATTGCCGAAGATTAAGTTTGCCACTGATGGCGACGATGGCGGGAGCAGTAGTGGTGGTGGCTTCAGTCTTGACGACTTTGATACCGATGGAGAAATCAGCAGCAATCAGACATTTGAAACGCCGAAGAAAGACACATTCTTACTGGATTCCGATAACGGCAGTGATGGCTCTGAAACGCCGCTTGATACAAATTTTGGCACGAATGAACCCAATTTTGGTGCCATGTTTGGAGATTTGTTCAAGAACAAGGGCGATGGCGACAGCCCGCCTACAGGTGGCGGGAGTTGAGCCGCATGCAAGGTCTAAGAATCAGGCTCCTGCTGATTGCCGCGGTCGCAGGGATGATCTTCACAGTGCCGCAAGCGCGCGCGCAAATTCTGCGAAGTGATGCCGTTGAGCAAAGGAATAGCAACGCAGCTGCCGGGTATACCCGGGCCCAACTGCGCCTCTACATCGAACGCCTAAAGCGCATCAAACGAGCGATTGGCGACACATCCCCGATTGATGCTGGCCAGTTCGTAGACCTACCGCGCCCGCGCGATATTTTGCTTGAAGTACGCCCCCCTGAAACGAAGCGCAAGCTATCGCCGTTGCAGGGTGGTGGTCAGTTCGTTTTGGGCAGTCTTGCGGCAAAGCTCACCGTGACAGATTTCGTCGCGATCGACCGGCTGAACCGGCTGGTGGGTGCGAACCAGACCTATATTGCCAATGGTCGACGCGCCGCAATTCTACTGGATCTGCCAACAAAACTGCAATTGACGGTGAGTGGGGTGGCCCAGCAGGTAACGCCTGAACCCTGCACTTTTTCGCGGATCGAAAACGGTTTGCGCAAAACAAAGCGGGGGCGGAGGGATGTGATTGGGCCGAAACAGATATTCACATACCTGCCGGGCGAACTTGCCAATGCCGCTACGATCACAAGTGGGAATGGCATCACGCTGACGGACGATGGGTTTTACGTGGGCCAGGCCGTGACGGGCCAAGTTGAGTCCGTAGTCACGGTTGCTGGTGGGTCAGTGTTGAATCGAACGCTGCGCCGGGGCTGCACAGAGCAGCTACCAGAGCGCCAGGATTTCAAGCGCGAGTTTAAGCTAGGCGGGATCGCGCTGGCCCATGTCTCCCTCGCTGGATTGCCGCGTAAAGATGGAGCGCTGGGGGTTGCGCAGGATAACGCTACTGATTTCTTTGTACGGCGTGGTGGTAGCCAAACGCCTGCTCTTGAGCTTGCCCCGCAAATGGAGGCGACGCTTGGCGAGAGCAGCGTGATCATGCCAATCCCGCGCAGTAAGTTTCGCGTCGTCAGCACGACAGGAGGCTATACCAGCACCAGAAACTCTGCCGGGTTCATCGTCACCTCGCCTGCAACAGCCGCTACTGGGGCCATCACCATCCAGACAATTGATGGTGAGTTGCCTGCGGCTGTGCACCGTCTGACCACGAATGAGATGTTTCCTCTGGCGCTCAGCACAAAGCGTGTGCGGGTGGGGGAGCAGGTTAGTGCTGCAGTCGCAATCGTTGGCGATGCTGATATGAGCCAGTACGTCGCCATCTGGGAGGCGGGCGGCCTTGCGCCCAAAACAATCGAAACCGGGTTCGAGAAGTCTGGCGCTGGATGGGCAAGCGTTGCGGAATTCACAGCGGAAAGCGGCATCCTGCAGGAGTTCAAGGATGCGCTGCAGTTGGCTAAGGACACCCGCCAGAGTGATGATCCAGAACCTGCGCCCGGCGTGGGTCTGGCAAAGAAACGCGCCAATATCCTGGTAAAGGTTGTACGCAAGAGCGACCGGAAATCGATGATCGGGACCAGCGGAACTGTTGAGGTTGTGCCGGAGATTACAGCCGTACGGATCACAGGTGGATATACCGGCGAGCGCTTTGGCAAGACCGTAGACTTGTTCAACCCGCCTGGCGAAGTGCCAGCGGCTTCGTTCAGGGCGGAAATTGATATTGCTGCTGGGGCCGAGAAGCTGACTTTTACCAGTCAGGATGCCCGGATTGGGCGCTTGGTTCGCCTGCAGGCAACGCGGGGGGCACCCTTTACGATACGGGACCGGACGGTCGCTATCGCTAATCCATCTGGCGCACCAATCGGTGCGGCGGCTGTCCGCGGCGTCATCCGCCTTGCAGATGCGTTGGGCATTGCGGGATTGGTCCTTCCAGAAGGGCAAGACACGCTGTTCAGTGACCCGGTTCGGGTGACAGTAAACCGCCTGACCCAAGCGCATTTTGTGACGCCTGGCGGTAAGCGTGAACTCACTGTCGGCGTGTTGGGCCCGGCGGACATGGGGCGCTACCAAGCTGTTTGGGCGCTGACCGGCAGTCAGGAAACCTCGAAGCCATTTAGCCAGGATAAAGGCGGGTTTATCGCCAAGCACACGATTTCTGATTTCCGCTTGGTTCCCTCAGTGACAGACGTTCGGCTGGGAGGTGTCGTTGTTGGCCGCATGGGTGGTGCTGCCGGCGGTGCTGAGCGTGACGCCAACGTAGCGGCAATTGTGGCGCTGGAGGCACCGGCGTTAATCCAGGGTAAACCGCTGAAAGTCCGGGCCCGGCTCGCCAATGTACCAAAGCCGCTTTGGCCAAGGCTGTATTGCGCGTGGTCGGTGGACAGCATTTACGGAAAGTTGGCAGAGCCTGAGTCTGCGGCACTGATGAACTCGACGTTCAATGGGGTGTGCGAGAATACGTTCACCCTGCGCGAAACCCTCGCGACGATTGATGAAACGCCGAATTTGGAGGTGGAGCTGCGCATCCGCCAGGGAACGCTAAAATGAGGCGTGCGCTTGGAATTTTTGCCATCGCTGCATTGGCCTATGCGGCACCTGTTGCGGCTGACATCACCATTGGCCGAGATATTCTGCGATCCGGCGATGTCTCGCCCTCCAGCAAGCTTTTTGAATTGCTGCTGAAGAGTGAGGACGCACGCAACCAACTTCAGATCCAAAATGAAAAGCGGGCAGCGCTTAAGAACAAACGTTTCAAGCGCGTGGTGAAGAAGGTCCAGGTTAAGGACGTTATTAAGCGGGCCGGCAACAACCCGCTGAACCAACAGCAGCCGCTGAACAACACCACACTTGCCAATGGCGAAACGGTTCTGGTCGCGGCAGATGACTTGAACCAAGGCGGCGCTGGCGGCGGGGCCGGGCTGGCAGCATGTATTGGCCAGCAGGTTTTTGCAGCACCGAGCCCAACAGCACCGCCAGAGATCGTGTTCGTCAATGTCCGCGTTGATCCAGCGACACTTGATTGCAGTGTGGCGGGTGGTCAAAGCGCTGACGGGGACTTCTTGATCTTCCAATTCGGCACGAATGGCGGCGTTGTTGATGCGATCCTCGTATTCGCGGACGTGCTCCAGCCAGATTGGATACTGATCAGCCCACCCAACCGGTTCCTGCAGTTTGTAGCGCCCAATACAACACTGACACTGACCTTCGAGAACCGGTCCGCTGACAACAGCGTCACCATCAGAACGACAGTGCTGGTGCAAACGGGTGGCCTGACAACAACAAGCATCACGATCCTGAATATGGAGGTGCTCTGATGATTGCGCGCAGTTCTCTGTTCATTTTGGTGGCGTTAACTGTCGCCATCATTGCCTCTACTGCAGACGCACAGAAGGTCCGCATCTTCAAGAAGATCGCTGCCCCAGAAACACCCCCAACCGGTACGGAATTGATTGAGGAGATGCTGCCCCCTGATCCCGGGGTGGCGGGACGGGCAATCACTGATGCGCTGGAAAATTGGAACAGCGGAGACTTCAGCGGCAACATCTCAGAGGACTTCCAGGACAAATCCCGCCTGCTGGATAACTTCGCGAATGATGTGCCGCTTGACGCCGAACTTCGCGTTACGGCCATGCGGAATTATCGCCCTATGCAGCAGTTCGGGCGTGTCGGCGACAGTGGCAATGTCGAAATCACGACGCGGATCCAAGTGACCGCAGAGACCGAAATTCAATTCAATGACCCGCAGCGCGGCTTCAGGCGACTGCTGGGAACCAATGATTTCGTCGTCGATGTGACGGAAGAATTGGTTCCGATTCCGAACTAGGACAGGCGCTGTGCTGAACAAACGTATCCTCAGTGCCGCTGTATCGGCGAGCGCTCTCCTGCTTGGATCTAGCGGCATTGCTTTGGCCCAGGACGCCACCGATGAACCGTTCATGGGCGCATGGCGGGTTGATGGAACGCTCACTACGAAGTTTGAGAACTATTCCGTCGGCGGCAATGACGCGAACTCGCCCTTTAAGGACACAGGAGAGCAATTTCACATCGAGTTCGATATCCGGGCTGAACAAGATATCTCAGCATTCGAGACTGTGCGGATGAGTGCGGCAGGCGTGGCTATTAACGAGTCCGCCTATCGTGCGCCACAGCGAGGTTTCATCTTGGAGCGGGCCGGGTTCGAATGGGAGAAAGGCGACGCAACGGTTCCATTCGTAGTCGAGGGCGGCAACACATTCGCTTTCTTCTCGCAGCAAACGGTGCAGCGGAACCTCGTTGGTGCCCATGTGGAACTGCAGCCGCAAATTGTTGGTCAGGACCAGGGCCTATCAGTCATCGCGTTCGCGGGGGAAAGTGCGAAGAACCATCGGGCCATCGATTTTGGCGATGACGTGTTCACAGGTTTGTCTGCATTGTTCTTCGATCCGGAATATGGGTCTTTCAGCCTCAATGGAATCGCGAATTTCCGGGATGAGCAAGCGGGCCTTCGTCGGCGCGACCAGAATGTCGTGACAGCAGCGTGGGCACATACATTGCTGCCAAGTGATGGCCATAGCCTTGATGTATATTTTGAAGCCGGTGTGTTGTCAGGCGATATTGTCAACCGGGCAGGGGCTGTCGTCGCAGAAACGGATTTTGGCGGTGCGCTGGAATTAGATGGTCGTATCCGTGAAGGCGGTTGGAGTTATGGCGCGCGGTTTGAGCGCTTTGGCGAAGACTATGCGCCGAACGGTGCCTCTGTCACGAAAGACCGGATCACGGCGGAAGGCCGGGTCGGTAAGCGTTTCGAGGATGGCTTGTCTATACGCGGGCGGTCTCAGTTTTTCCAAGACGCAGTTGATAGCGGCAATGCTACGGATACGTTGACCTACGGCCTGGATTTTGCGGGGCCAACGAAGTTCATTGGCTTGGATAAGGGGAGCTTTTCCTGGAACAACTTCCTACAGAACGTAGAAAATGAGCTTTCGACAACAGAGCGCGATACTTATTCCAGCAACTTCAATTTCACCCATCCCCTGGACGACCTGACGACGGGCCGCATTGGTGCCCAATATCGCCTGATTGATGACCATGTGGGGGCGGCTGATACGGACACTGCGCAAGTGAATGTAGCGTTAGACCGACGGTTCGTGATTGATGATTGGGGCGTGGAAGGCTCAGGCTCCCTTGGCTTTACGTATCGGGAGAACGGGTCTGAAGGACAGTTGACTGCGCGCGATATGACGCCGAATGCGGGCATTAATTTCAATTGGGGCGCACATACATTTGCAGCTGACTATAGGGCACAGATTCAGAACCGGCGGCAGGGTGGTCAAGATCTTGTCAGCCATCGCGTTGGCCTGAACTGGTCTTGGAGCGACGGACCGCATCGATTTGCCTTTGATGGCAGCTTTGATGGCCGGGAGCCGCGTGGCTTGGAAGATACAAGGGCGTATAAGGTCGGCTTTACGTACACTCTGAGCTTTAACAAGGCCGCAGGGCAGTCCTTCAGCGAAGGCCTGGGCGAAGGGCCAAACCTCGTGCCGCTAGACCCCGATGCGCCGAAGGGGGATGTGCGCTTTACGCCAGCGTCGGACATGATGGCGTTGACGCCAGACAAGCCGATGACAGAAACGGTCCAAAGCCTTGAGGCCGGCGGGATTACTGGCGGCGTCGATATCGCTGGCGTCACGGTCTATGAGACGGCCGCACTCCTGCCGCAGATCAGCGAACGCCAGCGCTTGGCCTTGGTTTCAAAGAACGGCGGGCTTCGGACCGCTGCGCTTATCATCGATGTTGCTGAGCCCAATGATGCGGAGCGCCTTTTCACGCGGGTCGAAGGTGAGTTGGCGCGCCGGTATGGGCAGCCATCAGACTCGTTCTCTGAGGGCGACTTTACGGGTGATGTCGCGACGAAGATCGGCAATGGCGAGTTGATCCGAGCGACTGAATGGCGTGGGCCGGGCGGGCCATTACGGTTGTTCATTCCCCGCCGCCTTGATGGGCTGGTCCGCCTGGAGATTCAACGGGCTGCCACCTTCCAGCCAATCACCGAAAACAGGGTCGGGGCCGGCGTTGATACGGTCAGGTAAGGTGTTTGAGGGTAGCGGGTGTCCAGCGGGCGCGGCGGCGGACTTTGCGGCCCTCGGCGTCCTCAGCACCATAGTCGGCGGAGGCTGCTGGCTGGGAGAAGTCCAGCCGGTCATCGAACACATTGATGTTCAAGGTCGCATAGCCTGTGCCAGCATCATCGAAGAACGCACCCATATACGCGCCGCAACCGTTGCAGACGATGAAATCTGCGGTGCCGAGGCCGAATTGATAAGCATTCAGAGCACCCGGCTCAGCTTCAATCACGGCAGTGCCGGCAGGGTCTGTCATCGTCCTGGCACCATGCTTGCGGCAGAACGAGCAGCCGCATTCGCGCACCGGCAGATCAGCGGCGGTGGACGGACTCACAAAGGTGAGCCGTAGTTCGCCGCAATGGCAGCTGCCTTTGAATTCTGGCATGAGGCGGCCCAACATCCGTGTCTGTTCTGTGTCGGTGGGAATCGTAATGGGCGCTTGGCCATAAAGAAAGGGCCGGAACGCATTGCTGCGTCCGGCCCTTGGATCGTGCTCAAACCTTCTGCAGCGCTAAGTAGGCTGCGGGATCGTTTGAGTTCAGGCTGCGGCTTCTTCGGCTTCTTCTTCTGCGCCGAGAGCACCCTTGATCGCTACGATGAACGCGCCGATCTGCTCGCCATCTGCGAGGCTCAGGAGGGAGCCGTCGACAGTGAACCCAGCTTCAGCCATCGAAGCACCAGCGGCCTCAATCTTTTCGCGGGCTTCTTCAGCGGCGCTGATTGTCCGGCCAGAAGCGACTTCTGCGGCGGCCAGAACCAAGCCAGCGTCTTCAGTCAAAACGACAGGCTTCCCAGACTCGACCATGCCTTTAAGTACGCGGATCGCATGGGCGTTCTGCGTCAGGTTGATGGTGGAGCGGCTGCCGCCAGGGACAAACAGCATATCGAAGCGGCTCGGCAACACGTCGCTGATTTTTTCGTCGACGAAGAAATTGTGGCCCCAGCCGCCATCATGCCAGCCGTTGGCGACGCCAACTTCTGGTGAGACGATTGTTGTTTGCGCGCCAGCGGCGACAAGCGCCTTCTGGATATCAGTCATGTGTTCTTCATTAAAACCAGACGCGACCATGATCGCGATGCTTTTGCCAGACAGCGGCTTACTTCCATGCATGCTGAATTCCTTTTTCTTTTTCTTGCGTCGCGCATAGTTGACCCAGGGGAGTGGGCCAGCGCACATGAAGCAGTCGCAAATTGGGCGAATGCGTCCGCTGTGGCGCGACGACGTTAAATTTGGCACCCCGCGGCGAACAAACACAAAGCACGGCACGGGTCGGATCGCTCAAACGACCATATGGCGACGTGCGAAGCAGCTGCCACTTTAGGACTTTTCTGAAGAATCCGAATGATTTGATTTTAAGTGCAGCGCAGCATTTATTCAAGGCTTACGCCCTGCGGCTTCCAGCCGCTGGCGCGCCTTTATCAAGGCAATTGCAGCCTTATTTATCCACAAGTCCTGCGATTCTGAGGCGCAAGGCATTCAGCTTAATGAAACCTTCCGCATCTTTCTGATCATAAACGGTGTCGGCCTCAAACGTGGCGTAATCCGCATTATAGAGGCTGTTCGGGGATTTCCGCCCAACAACACTGGCGACACCCTTGAGCAATTTGACCCGGACGACGCCATTCACGCGCTTCTGGCTGACATCAATCGCGGCCTGCAGCATTTCCCGCTCTGGCGAGAACCAGAAGCCATTATAGACGAGCTCCGCGTATTTCGGTGCAATCTCGTCCTTAAGGTGCATTGCACCCTTATCTAGCGTGATGGACTCAAGTCCGCGCCTGGCTGCAAACAGCACCGTGCCGCCCGGTGTTTCGTATACACCGCGCGATTTCATGCCGATGAAGCGGTTCTCCACCATATCCAACCGACCAATGCCATGGGCACCGCCAAGCGTATTCAGCGTCTCGAGCAGGGTCGCCGGGGACATACGCACATCATTGATGGCAACGGGGTCGCCTTGCTCGAATGCGATTTCGATGTACTCGGCCTTATTCGGCGCATCTTCGGGGGCGACCGAACGGGTATACATATCCTCGTCCGCTTCGATCCATGGGTCTTCCAGCGCTTTGCCTTCGTAGGAGATGTGCAGCAGGTTGGCATCCGTCGAATAGGGGGCCTCGCCGCGCTTGTCCTTCGCGATTGGGATTTGGCGTTCCTCAGCGTACTGCAGCAGTTTTGTGCGAGAGTTCAGATCCCATTCCCGCCAGGGCGCAATAACTTTGATGTTTGGGTTGAGCGCATAGTAGCCAAGCTCAAACCGGATCTGGTCATTGCCTTTGCCGGTGGCACCATGGGAAACGGCCTGAGCACCTGTCGCTGCAGCGATTTCAATTTGGCGTTTGGCGATGAGCGGGCGCGCAATCGACGTGCCAAGCAAATAGACGCCTTCATAGATAGCATTCGCCCGAAACATCGGAAAAACATAGTCGCGCACAAACTCTTCGCGCAGATCGTCGATGAAAATTTCTTCCACACCCATGGATTCGGCTTTGCGGCGTGCGGGCTCTAGCTCTTCACCCTGACCAAGATCTGCTGTGAAAGTCACGACATCAGCTTCGTAAGTCTCTCGTAGCCAATGCAAAATTACTGAAGTATCGAGGCCCCCTGAGTAAGCGAGCACGACTTTATTTACGCTGTCAGCCATAGGGTTAGCCTGTCTGTTACGGTGATCTTCGATGACCAGGAGATATCATACAGTTGATCCAATTTGTACACCGTTCCGTGAAAGATAAGAAAGACTTTGATTTCTGCAGGATAGATGACGTATGCATAGTCTAATCGTTCAAGAGGGGCTGGAGCGATGACCAAAGACGCGGCGCAGGACGCCCGCGATTACTCAGTATCCGATAGTGCTGAGCAAGATGACGATCTGGATGCATCGGCTTCGGCGGATGGGTGGATCGTTGTCGTGGCCTCTCCATCCAGAATTTGTACTGCACTCCTGAAGGCTGGAAAAACGGCTGGCGTAATTTCCGCCATTCGCAAGATGACGGACCAGGCTGTCGTTGATCCTACGAAGCGGGATCGTATGGCTCTTGGACGGTGTGATGCAGTGATCGTCAGCGGTGCCTATGACGACACACGCGCCCGTACCTTCGCCGCAAGTGCCTTGCGCACGCCAACAATATTCATTGCAGACCAAGACGAGCCTGCACATGAGAATAATGCGCTCGCAGCGGGTGCACACACGGCCATGCTGGCAAGAGACTGCACGCCGAGCAGCCTGCGGAGCGCGCTTCAGAACGCCAAAGTCGCCTTTGACCTTCAGCGCCGTTGGGTGGAAGGCGAAGGTCGGCTGGAACGGGCTGTGCAAACGGTCGCTGCAGCGCGGCGGGATCGGCTGGCTTTCCTGAACCACATTGGCCATGAGTTCCGAACGCCATTGAATGCCATTATTGGGTTTGTCGATGTATTGGCGCAACGGGCAGAGGCCGAAGGTGCGGTCATCGACGATACGATGCGCAAATATCTTGCCCATGTCTGTGACAGTGGTGGCGATATGCTCGCATTGGTCGAAGATCTTATGCTTCTAGCTCATAGTGAGAGCCTTGCGGCGACGGTATTGCGGCCATGTGCTGCCGCCGATCTTGTGGCGGATTGCCATGGGGCCGTGCAAGAGTCTATGTCAAGCCAATCGACTGCGTTCCGGCAGTCGAGCGTGACGTCTGGGCATGTGCGCTGCGATACATCTATGATTAGCCAAACCATGCGCGCGCTAGCCCGGGAAGCCATTGCTTTTGGACCGACGGAGGTGACCGTCATTGCAAAGCGCGCGGGGGCCCACCTTGAGGTTGGCGTGGCCTGTCCAAAAGGCTGGGTCGATCCGGAATCTGGCATCTCTCAAGCCGGGCCTTGGCCCAAGGCGGCTGCGTTGAACCGAGATCTCAGTCTCGCACTTGCGCTGGCTGATAGCGTTGCGTTGCTGCACGGCGGATCACTTGTGCTGGATACGACTGAGGACGCACAAGTCTTTGCAGGGATTGCTTTACCGCTCGATAGCGTCTGATCAACCCGGGTATCAGCGCATTAGTCGCTGTAGCCAGAGATTGGCGGCAATCCGGCTGAGAACCATAGCTGCACCTGCCGCTGTAGCGCCTGGAATACCTAGCGGCGTAATCAAAACCCATAAGATCAGCATGAGCGCCAGTGTTTCAAACACCGTGGCGGCGGCGATCGGCTGGGTTCTGCGAGCATGGGTAAGCCGCGCTCTAATCCACATGAACCAAAGCGTGACAGCGGGATAGAGAGTGAGGGCGGCAAAACTATCCATTGCAGGTTCAGTCAACGCGGCTGGCAGGTTCATGAGATGCGTGAATGTCCAAGGGTCGACAGGAGTGAACGCCAGGAAAGCCATGGCACCAGTCAGCGCCGCGCCCAACCTCACCGCAAACTTAGCCAATGCCGGCCGGTGGTTCTCGTCCCGCCCAAGGAAAGCAATCACCGGCTCCTGAAAGCTCGTGGCCAGAGCCCGCGCGATGAAGTTGACGCCGTGGGCGACGGGAAATGCGGCCAGTGCCACTGCCGCATCCTTAGCTTTGGCTAGACCCATTGTAACAAGTGCGCTGACGGCCAAATTGAGCATCATCATGATCGTCAACGGCCAATATAGCTGCCAGAATGTGCCAAAGGTCAGCGGCGGGTCTTTACTCACAGAAGTTCGAAGGGCGTTGATCGATCCTGAAGCCATGACGCGGGCAGCCGCCGCTTCAAAAATCACGCCAAGCGACAGTGCCAGTGCGCCAGATTCAGCGCCCGTCAGCCAACCCGTCATTGCGAACAGTGCGGCGGCTCCAGACAGGACAGCGAGACGGATGCCTGTGCCATAGGCCACCCGGCGTGTGGCACCCTGGCGGATCATCACAGCCTGATAAAACCGCCGCATCCCAATCGCCGCTGGCCAAGGCAGCAGCCAAAGATAGGCCTTTGCCGCGAGAACAGAGAGGTCTTCTGGCACACCGACGACATCCTGCAGAATAGTCTGCATAAGCGGTGTCGCAGCCAGGACAGTATTGAGCCCAAGTGCCAGGAGACATAGGGCGACCGCGTAGCGGCGCACGATCAGGTAGCTTGCGTTATCACTGGCAAGGCGGAGGGTTGCCGGGGTCAGGTTGACTGTCGGTGTTTCGGAGAACCAGGCGAGCGCTATGGCCGCGCCCAATGCGGCTAGGTTTGCCGTCGCATCCGGCAAAGCTGCAACGGCCACGGACACGACCGGAATTTCCACGCCCATGATGGCCCAGGTCAGCGCAAGCGGTGACCAGAAGGCGAGAATACCACGTTGTGTTAGCGTTTCAGCCATAGCGGCGGAGATTAGGCCCGTGGCGTTTCAGCCAGTCCTCTGCTTTCCGCCAGTTGGGATCGAGTTCCGCAACAAGTTTCCAAAACTTTGGGCCATGGTTCATATGGCGCAGATGGGCGACTTCATGGGCCGCTAAATATTCAAGGACATAGGCAGGCGCCATCGCCAACCGCCATGAGAACGAGAGTTTGCTGGAGCTGGAGCAACTGCCCCAGCGTGTCTTCTGGTCCCGGATTGTGAGGCCTACGATCTTCAAACCCAACGTCGCGGCGTGCCTGTCAGACGCCTTCTTGAGCGCGCGTCTGGCTTCTGCCTTGAAGAATTTGGTGAGCAATGTTGGCAGCAGGTCCGTGCTGCCACTGATGATAATTGCAGAGTCTGTTAGGCGGACTGGGTCCGGCGCTGCAGGGTCATGGACGATTTCCCGCAGTATGCCGTGCACGGGAATTTTCGCGCCGTCGACAAAAGGCGTTGGTTCAACGGCTTCGGCTTTGCGAGCTTCGACCCAGCTGGCTCTAGATTTAAGGAACCGCCGCGCCTCTGGGATCATGGCCCGGCTGGGTGCTGTTAGTGTAATGCCACCGCCGACGCGATCGACTTTGATGGAAATGCGCTTTGCCCGGCCATCTACGCGAATGCGTACGTCCGCAGGCGCGCCGGCGACGAGTAGGCGCTCAAAGCCGCCAGTCAACGACATAGCCTGGCAGCTCCTCATCAATATCGGTCAGGTCGTCTTCGGAGATCACTTTGAAGCGGACTGATATGCCCGCCTCATGCACTGTATCGGGTGAGCCTGACACAAGCGGATGCCAGTCGGCTAGGTCTTCTCCGTTCGCAATCAGGCGGTAGGCGCAGGTTTGCGGCAACCAGGCAAGTGCCAGCAGGTTGGGCACGGTTTTAAGATCAATGCAGTCCGGAACATAGGCGCGCCGCCTTGGATAGTTAGAGCACTGGCAGCTTTCCAGATCGAGCAGCTTGCAGGCGACGGATGTGGATTGGATTTCGCCCGTATCCTCATATTCGACCTTTAGCAGGCAGCACTTCCCGCACCCGTCACACAGCGACTCCCACTCGTCATTGGTCATCTGGTCCAGGCTTTTGGTCTGCCAGAACGGCTGAGGGGATTGGTCAGCGCTCAATGTTGTTCATTTCCACTGAGGCCAAGTCGCCACATTATGCCGACGACAGCACCTTTCATGATCGGCAGCACCATCAACATCAACACCAGTGTCATAGGCAACCATACGACCATGTGGAGCTTGGTCGACCACTGGTAGGATTGCTCAGCCATCAACGAGAGTGGCACGACGATATGGCCAACAATTAGGATGGTCAGATATGGCGGGAAATCGTCGGCCCGGATGTGGCCAAGGCTTTCGCCGCAGGCTTTGCAGGCATCTGTCACCGTCAGATAGCCCCTGAACGAACGGCCTTCGCCGCAGTTTGGGCAGCGTCGCCGCAGGCCGCGTCGGATGACAGTTCCGAAACTGATATCTTTGGATGTTGTGTATGGCATCGCGTCCTATGCCTCAGCGCGGGATTTGCTACTCTTGAAACAGAACATAAAGCTAAGCTCCAAGAAAAGGAATGTGACATGGCGTATCGCACCTTGCGATCCTGGCTCCGCAGATTGGCGCAAACGGATAGGTTGGCGGTAGCGGAACCGGGCGTTGACCTGGATTTCGAACTGTCAGCTATCGCAAAACGACAAGATGGCGAAAAAGCCGTGCTGTTCCCAGCACCGAAACGTGGCCAGGCCAATGCGCCGAATGTTCCAGTCGTCTCCGGCTTGGTTTCGGATAGGGGCTGGATTGCGGAATCGCTGGGCATTGCGCCAAGTGAGGTACTGGCGAAGTTTCGGGATGCCGTGGAGAACCCGCTGCCCTGGCGCGAGGTTGCGGATGCGCCGGTGCATCAGAATGTCATTCGTGACCCTGATCTACTGCGTGATCTGCCAATTCCACTGCACAATGAACATGACAATGGGCCGTATATTTCTGCCGGATTGATCATTGCCCGAAACCCACGGACGGGCGTTCAGAATGTCTCGATCAATCGCCTGCAGATCAGTGGGCCGGACCGGATGGGCATCCTCATGTTGCCGCGTCACCTGCATAACTTCTATGCGGCAGCAGAAGCAGAAGGTGATGCGTTGGAAGTCGCCATCGCGATTGGTGTGGACCCGGCGACACTACTTTCATCCCAGGCCATTGTGCCGATTGATTTCGACGAGCTTGAAGTCGCCGGTGCGCTGCATGGCGAACCGCTTCGCGTGACGAAGTGCGTCACCAACAATGTCCGCGTCCCGGCAGATGCTGAGATTGTTATCGAAGGGCGGCTCCTGCCCAACGTGCGGGAAATGGAAGGCCCGTTCGCTGAATTTCCGCAATATTACGGCCCGGCTGGTCGGCGGGAGGTCATTCAGGTTGATGCGATCACAACCCGCAAGAATCCGATCTTCCACACCATTGTCTCCGCTGCGATGGAGCATTTGCTGCTTGGCGCCATCCCACGTGAAGCCACGATTGTCGCCCTCCTGCAACGAAGCTTTCCAGGTGTCCTGGATGTGCATCTCAGCCGTGGTGGCATTTGCCGGTACCACTTGGCTGTCAAGATTAAGAAGACAAATGAGGGTGAGCCGAAGAATATTATTGCCGGGGCATTCTCGACCCATGCGGATATCAAGCAAGTTATCGTCGTTGATGAAGACGTCGATGTGCATGACACCGTATCTGTTGAATGGGCGGTCGCGACACGCTTCCAGGCGGGCAAGGATCTTGTGATTATACAAGGCGCACTTGGTTCCAGGCTCGACCCATCTACAGATGACGGTATTTCAGATAAAATGGGAATGGATGCCACGATGCCCGTGAAGCGGGAGGGGCTCGACTACGTTGTCGTGCATGTTCCGGGCGAAGATGATCCCAAAATGGATAGCCGGATCGCTGGCGCTGCTACCGCCAATGACGCCATGCTGCAGGAGGAGAATTGAGCCAATGACTAAGACAGTCCCGCCGATTCCAAGAATGAAGCGTAAAGCCTACGCGAAAGAGCTGCTGGCGCTTCAGCATGAGCTGGTCAAACTGCAGGCCCATATGATTGAGGAAGGCCAGAAGATCGCCGTGATCTTCGAAGGTCGGGACGCTGCGGGTAAAGACGGCACGATCAAACGTATCATGGAATACATGAGTCCCCGCGCCGTACGCACGGTGGCGCTACCCAAGCCATCGGACCGAGATCGGGCATCCTGGTACTTCCAGCGCTATGTGCCACACCTGCCTGCGAACGGCGAAATGATGATCTTCAACCGGTCTTGGTATAATCGGGCGGGGGTGGAGCCTGTTATGGGGTTTTGCACGCCAGCGGAACACGCAGCATTTCTTGATTCAGCACCTGAGTTTGAGGACATGCTGCGCCAAGGCGGTATCACGCTTATCAAATATTGGTTGGATATTTCGCTGGAAGAACAGACAGAACGCATGGAAGCGCGGCGGTTGGACCCACTAAAAAGCTGGAAAATTTCAAGCATCGACAAGCACGCGCTCGCCAAGTTTGATGATTACACCGAAGCGCGCAATCTGATGCTTCGGCGCACCAGCACATCTTTCGCACCTTGGACGATTGCACGCACGAACCGAAAGCGGCCAGCGCGGATAGCGATCATCAAGGATATCCTCGCCAGGTTCGACTATCCCGGTAAGGATTTGGACCTCGTGGATCCGAATAGCGGGATAGTGTTCGAATTCGATCCGGTTTTACTGGACAAAGGCTGGCTGGAAGGGTATCGGCTGCATCAGGATTTATGTGCTTGGGGGGCGCCGCGCACATTTACCATTCCGTAAGTCGCAGGAACGCGCCCCATGGCCAGAACGCCAGACTACTTCGTTGGAAAAACTATCATCATTACTGGTGCCGCAAGCGGCATTGGTGCTGCTACAGCACTGATCTTCGCCCGTGAAGGTGCGAACATTGTTTTAGCTGATATCAACAAAGAGAAAGCGGACGCGGTCGCGGCAGCAGTCAAGAAGCTTGGCGCCGGTGCTTTGGTCGTTGCCCTTGATGTGACGGACCGCGCTGCTGTCGACAAGATGGTGAACGCCGCTGTCGCAAAGTTCGGCGTTATCGATTTTCTGTTTAACTCGGCCGGTGCGGCCGGTCGGCGGGCATCTTTCCTGGAGATTGATCAGGCGCTGTGGGAACAGACATTCGCGCTGAATTCCACCGGCGTTTTCAATTGCATGCAGGCTGTTCTGCCGCACATGCTGAGCCATGATGCTGGCGTGATCGTCAACGTCGCGTCCCAATCCCATAAGCGTGGCGGGCCAGGCGCGTCCATTCATTATGCTGCTGCAAAAGGTGCAGTCGTGACCATGACGATGGGCGTCGCGCGTGAATTCGCGGCGCAAGGCATTCGTGCGCTGTCTATCTCACCAGGTCCGATTGATACGCCGTTCCAGGCCGCCGCTGAAACACCGCCTGAATTCGTCGAAAAAGCGCGGGCAGACGTGCCCATGGGCCGGTTTGGCCGCCCGGATGAAATTGGTGAGATGGTGCTGTTTATGTGTTCCGACGCCTGCGAATTCATGACGGCGGATACGGTCTACATCAATGGCGGGGGCGGCTGGCGCTAATCACCGCGCCGCCCCTTCCGTAGATCAGGCTCAGACTTTGCTGAGCGCCTGCTCAAGATCAGCCTTGATGTCATCAATATGCTCAATGCCGATGGACAAGCGGACGTAGCCAGCGGAAACGCCGGTCGCCTCTTGCTCATCAGCCGAGAGCTGGCTGTGGGTTGTCGTTGCTGGGTGGATGGCGAGGCTCCGCGCGTCGCCGATATTGGCGACGTGGTAGAACATCTCCAGGCTGTCGATGAACTTGGCGCCGGCATCTTTGCCGCCCTTCAAGACCATACCGACAAGACCGCCCTGGCCGCCGTTCAGATACTTGTCAGCACGGGCTTTGGCCACGCCTGACTGCTGGCTTGGGTGAATGACAGCTTCAACGGCGGGATGGCCAGCGAGCCAATTCGCAACCGCAGTCGCGTTCTCGCAGTGACGCTCCATGCGCAGCGGCAATGTTTCCAAGCCTTGAATGAATTGGAATGCGTTGAACGGGCTCATAGCACCACCAAGATCACGCAGAATCGTTGTGCGGGCTTTGATGATGTAGGCGACAGGACCAATGCCTTTGACGGCCTGCGTCCACACAGCACCATGATAGCTTGGGTCAGGCTCGTTCAGGTAAGGCTGGCGCTTCGGGTGCGCTTCCCAATCAAACGCGCCGCTATCAACGATCAAGCCGCCGATGGATGTGCCATGGCCGCCAATGTATTTAGTGGTTGAGTACACAATGACAGCCGCACCGTGGTCGAACGGGCGGCAGATACCGGCAGCAGCCGTATTGTCCATGATCAGCGGAATGCCAAGGTCTTTACCGATGGCCGCGACTTCTGCGATTGGGAAGACGTTCAGTTTTGGGTTCGGCAGGGTTTCAGCATAATAGGCGCGGGTTTTATCGTCAGTCGCGTTGCGGAAGGCTTCTGGGTCCGTTGGGTCCACAAAGCGGACCTCGATGCCCATGTCCTTCATGGTGTTCGCGAACAAGTTCCATGTGCCGCCATACAGATCTGTGGAGGAGACGATGTTATCGCCAGCTTTGGCCAAATTTTGCACAGCATAGGCGCTGGCCGTCTGGCCTGATGAAACGGCAAGCGCTGCAGCGCCGCCTTCCATCGCCGCAACGCGCTGCTCAAGCACATCGCAGGTTGGGTTCATGATGCGGGTGTAGATATTGCCAAGCTCAGCCAGCGCAAACAGATTGGCGGCGTGCTCAGCATCCTTGAACTGGAAGGATGTCGTTTGATGGATTGGTACAGCGACGGACCCAGTGTTTGGGTCGGCGCGGTGGCCTGCATGCAGGACTATGGTCGAAAGGTTCTTAGGCGCGTTGCTCATCCGGTCTTCCCCCGAAGCGGTAGCGCGGGCATGCTTATGGTGCAGCCCGCCTTGTTGAAGCGCGTGATAGCGCATGGTGCGGCGCATTGAGTCAAGTATTTAGGCGGATTCGCTTGTGATTAGGGGACGAACGTCCTGCATTTCGCACGATATCTGGATGAAGGATGGATTCTGACGATGGCGTTGAACATTTTGCTTTTGCCTGGTGATGGCATTGGCCCAGAGATTACAGATACAGCAGAAGCGGCGCTGGCCGCGTTGGATAAACGCTTCGGCCTTGGTGTGAACATTATCCGCCGGGACATCGGCTTTGCAGCCCTGAAAACGACCGGTGCCACCTGGAATGCCGCGACGGAGGACGCTTGCCGCGCTGCCGATGGCGTCATCATGGGGCCGACGGATACGGCAGCCTATCCACCTCCGGAAGAAGGCGGCATCGGCCCATCAGCCCATGCCCGCAAGAACTTGGACCTGTTCGCGAATATCCGCCCGAGCCGCTCAGCACCTGGGGCACCAGCGCTTAAGCATGGCGTCGATCTCGTGATCGTGCGGGAGAATACTGAAGGCTTTTACGCAGACCGCAATATGGCGTTGGGCAATGCTGAATTCATGCCGGATACCGGAACTGCGCTTGCCATCCGCAAGATCACTGCAAGTGCGAGCGAACGGATCGCCCGTGTCGCATATGAAATGGCGATGCAACGGCGAAAGAAGGTCACCGTCATTCATAAATCCAATGTGCTGAAGCTGACCTGCGGCCTGTTCTTGGATACGGCGGAAAAGCTTGGCGCTGAATACCCAGGTGTTGAGGTCGATGAATGCCACGTGGATGCGATGGCGTCTGACCTTGTTCGCAAGCCTGAGACATTTGATGTCGTGCTTTGTTCCAATATGTACGGCGATATCCTTTCAAACCTCGCGGCTGAAGTGACGGGCGGGCTAGGCCTCGCGGGGTCGCTCAATCGTGGGGATGACGTAAGCTTGGCGCAGGCAGCGCACGGTTCCGCACCCGATATTGCCGGGCAGGGCGTTGCAAACCCCGGTTCAATTCTGCGGTCTACAGCGATGCTGCTGCAGGACCTTTCTTTGCGCCGGTCGGACAATGCGCTTGCTGGCGCCGCAGCAGCATTAGATGCTGAAATTGATGCAATGCTTGGTGATGCCGGATCACGCACGTCAGACTTAGGCGGCGGGCTGACAACTTCTGCATTCGGCAACATGCTCGCCAAACATTTGAGTGAGGGAGAATAGGCGGTTATGGCGGAACAATCTTACGCTATCCGTAAGCGCGAAACCGTGGCGGAAGTTCCTGGCCTGCGGGTTCGGAAGCTGACGTTAGAAACCGGCCAGTCTGTGCCGTGGCACACCCACACGACGATCACCGATACTTTCTTTTGCATGGAAGGGCCAATGGTGGTTGAGACAGATAATCCCCGCGCGCGACATGTCCTGCTGCCAGGGGAGACAGTCGCTGCAGACCCTGGGCAACCACACTATGTTCATGGGGTGGCCATGGGGCCTTGCAAATTCATGATCATCCAGGGTGTTGGTAAATATGATTACGTAGCGGCGGAAGCGCCTGTAGAGGAATAATAGCTTGTCCAAGAAACTCGACCCGTCGCAACGCCGTGCCAAAGGTGCGCCCCTACCAAAGCCGATCGACGCCGCGACGATACTGATCGTCCGCCGTGACATGAAAAAGCCTTCCGTGCTGATGGGGCACCGCAGCGCTGCACACAAGTTCATGCCAAATACGTTCGTGTTCCCCGGCGGCCGCCTTGATCCCGATGACCATACGCCGCCGACAGCCGGCGAATTGGCTGAAGCGACGATGCATCGCCTCATGCGAAAACGCCGGGCCAGTAAACGCAAAGCGCGCGCATTGGCGCTTGCAGCGATCCGGGAAACCTTTGAAGAAACCGGCCTGATTGTCGGCCGCGAACATGGCGGTGCGATTGATCCAGCGAGTGTTGCGCCAGATTGGCAGGATTTCTTTGCTGCAGGCTATGCGCCCGCGGTTGATGCGTTGGATTACATCTACCGCGCCGTTACGCCGCCCGACAATTTCCGCCGCTTCGATGCCCGCTTCTTTTTTGTGGATGCGGTTCATGCGTTTGGCGATATCGGCGGATCAGGCGAACTAGTTGACCTTCAATGGATCCCGATTGACGAAGCATCCGTAATGGACAATTGCCCAAGCCCAACTCGCGGCGCACTCGCCGTCGCCAAGCGGCTCGTGCTGGACCAGGCGCCTCTACCGCAAGCAGCAGAGGCCCCCGTTCCAGCACTTATCACACGCTATGGGGTTGAAGCTGAAGAGTTCGACTGAGCGGGCCGCTTAGATTACGCCCGCGCTAGAGCGGCGTAATCAATTGGCTGATGGCGGTCGAGGGACTGGTCCATTGGCGGCAGGGGATACTTCAGGCCAGTCGCGCAGTTGAATAGGACGCAGGTTTCGTTGGCGTTGATGCGGCCATCGGCGCGGGCGGCTTGGTAGGCTGCGTAGGTGGCAGCACCCTCTGGGCAGAGCAACATGCCTTCGGTTTTGGATACTTCTGTCCGTGCTTTCTCAATCACTTCGTCGCTGACGGCGATGGCAAAGCCGTTAGACTCGCGCACAGCGTCCATAATCAGGAAGTCGCCGACGGCTTGTGGGACGCGGATGCCCATGGCGATGGTTTGCGCGTTTTCCCAGCGTTGTGCGTGGCGTTCACCGGCTTCATAAGCGCGGACCATCGGCGCGCAGCCCTCGGCCTGAACCGCGACCATCCGGGGGCGCTTGGAGCCGATGAAGCCGATCTTTTCCAGTTCATCGAAAGCCTTCCACATGCCGATCAGGCCGGTGCCGCCGCCGGTCGGGTAGAGGATGACATCTGGCAGGTCCCAGCCAAACTGTTCGGCGAGTTCCAGGCCCATCGTCTTCTTGCCTTCAATCCGGTACGGCTCCTTCAAGGTGGAGGTGTCGAACCAACCCATGGCTTCCTTGCCTTCACCGACGATCTTGCCGCAATCATCAATGTATCCATTCACCCGCCAGGTCTTCGCACCTTGTTCAGCGATCTCACGGAGGTTGATTTCTGGCGTGTCTTCAGGCGCGAACACATAAGATTCGATCCCGGCGCGGCTGCAGTAAGCAGCCATAGCCGCCCCAGCATTGCCGTTGGTCGGCATCGCCATGCGTTTGACGCCAAGTTCCTTTGCCATGGAGACTGCCATGATCAGGCCGCGGGCTTTGAATGATCCGGTCGGGAGGCGGCCTTCGTCTTTCACGAAAATTCCGGCAGACCCGGCCTGCTTGGATAGCGTCGGCATTGGCAGTGTTGGTGTCATGATTTCGCCAAGCGAGATGCAGTTTTCCGTCTTGCGGACAGGCAGCAGCTCACGGTAACGCCAAAGCGTCGGCTCACGGTTTTTCAGAACATCCTTCGTGAGAGCGCCTTTAACGCCGTCCAAATCGTAGCGAACCAGCAGCGGCTTGCCTGCGGAGGAGAGGTTGTGCAGCTTGTCAGCCTCAAAACGCTCGCCGGTATAACCGCACTCCAAGTGGGTGACGAAAGTCTCTGCTTCAGGGGCGGCGGCGAGCATCATGGTCATTGTTTGGGCTCCATATGGAGCACCAGCGAGCGGAGGACTGCCGGTGCGGATCGCAATTGCGGGTTTTTGGCTGGAATCAGTAACTTTCCTGCCTGATGTAACGGACATAGCCGAGTTCGAATTGGGCGCCAAGCGGGGGCAAGCGGTTATTGACGGGTTTGCTGGCACAGCTACGCCGCAAGGTGGGCTGATTGATGTGTTGCAAGATGCCGGTGCGGAGCTGATCGGCTTGACCGATGCCGGTGTCGGCGCTGCAGCTTCTGCCAGCGACGCCGCCTATGACAAATATGTCGGCGAAATTGTGGATGGCCTGAAAGCGATCGAGGGCAAGATTGACGCCGTTGCAATCCATTTGCATGGCGCGCTGGCGACGCCGACCAATCGAAAGGCGGATGCGGGCGTGTTGCAGGCTATCCGGGCTGTCGTCGGCCCAGATGTCGCGATTGCTTGTCCGATGGATTATCACGCCAATTTGGCACCAGAGAGCCTGGAAGCCGCTGACATCATTACGGGCTTCCGTTATTCGCCACATACAGATATGTGGGAAACCGGTGCGCGGGCGGCGCGCTTGCTGCTGGGTAAGCTTAGTGGTGCGATCAATCCGGTTATGGCAATGGCCAAGCCGGGCATTGCGCTCCCATCTGTGTTCAGCGCCACACGCTTAAAGCCGTTGGCGGAATTGGTTGCCGCTGCAGAGGATGGCGGCGAGGGCTTGCTCGATTGCTCACTGTTCGGTGGTTTTTCCTACGCCGATACGCCTGACACCGGGATGACGGCCCTGGCGATCACCGATGGGGATGTGGACCACGCCAATCAGTGGGCGGAAGGCATGGCGAAACGATGCTGGGAACTGCGGGACCGCTTGTTCCAACGGGAGTTATTGCATGATGTGCAGGGTGGCGTTGACCGCGCCCTTGAAGCGGCGGCATCTGCGGGAAAGCCTGTTTGTATTCTGGAACACGCTGACCGCCTCAATGACAGCACCTACGTCTTAAAGGATTTGATCGCGCGCGGTGTGAAGCGCGCCTATGCGCCATTCATGTTTGACCCAGAGGTAGCGTCAGCTGCTGTTGCAGCAGGTGAGGGTGCGATCCTAAATATGCCGCTGTTTGGAAAATCTAGCCCGAAGGCTGGGGGAGCGATTACGGCTGAGGCGCGTGTGCTTCAAGCGAGGCACCTGAAGTTTCCCATCACCGGTCCGCTCAAAACTGGAATGGTGATTGATGTTGGCGCGGCTGCATTGCTGGAAATCGGCGGCGTTATGGTCTCGGTCATTTCCGTGCAGTGGTCCGCCATTGATATGGATTGCTTCACTGAATTCGGCCTCAATCCAGAGGACTTCGATATCATTCTGCTCCGCTCCAAGACCCATTTTCGGGAGCTTTACGAGCCGCTTTGCGCAGAAATCGTCATCATTGATACGCCGGATTGGGGACCAGCAGAGCTTTCGACGCTGCCATATGAATATCTGCCCACGGGCGTTTATCCCGTCTCCGGGTGAGTACTGCCGCAGGCCGGGCAATCTTTCCGTTGCTTGGCTTTCATGGCGCGGAGGCTCATGGAGAGACCATCGAACAGCATCAAGCGACCGGACAAGCTGTCACCAACGTCCATGATTTCCTTGATGATCTCCGTCGCCTGCATTGTGCCCAATATTCCAGCGACGGAGCCCAGCACGCCAGCTTCAGAGCAGGACGGTACAGCGCCCGGCGGCGGCGGGTTCGGGAACAGGCAGCGATAGCAGGGGCCGCCCGGTTTCACCGTCGTAATCTGGCCATCAAAGCGCAGCAATGCCGCCGTGACCAAGGTTTTGCCAAGGCGGACGGCGGCGTCATTCACCAGATAGCGCGTCTCGAAATTGTCCGTACCGTCTGCGATCACGTCATATTGGCTGAAAATATCGTCAATGGTATCTGACGCCAGCCGGAAGGGCAGAATATCGATCTTGATTTCAGGATTGATCGCTTTGGCTGTCGCCGCTGCGCTCTTAGCCTTGTTGACGCCGATCCGGTCCGTTGTGTGCGCCACCTGACGCTGCAGGTTGGATAGATCCACGGCGTCGTCGTCAATGATGCCAATGCGGCCAATTCCAGCCGCCGCCAGATACATAATCATCGGCGCACCAAGGCCGCCTGCGCCAACAATCAGAACGCTGGCCGCTCGCAGCTTTGCTTGGCCAATGGCACCCACTTCTGGCAGCAGAATGTGCCGGGAATAGCGTTCGAGTTCGCTATCGGTGAAATCCAGATCGTCCATCAAGAACCTGTGCCCGTGGAGCCGAACCCGCCTTCGCCGCGCGCGGTATTGTTGAGATCGTCAACAGCACGGAATGTAGCCTGTGGTGCTGGCGCTATCACCATTTGGGCGATCCGCATGCCGCGCTCAATCTCAAAGTCATCCTGGCCGTGATTGATGAGCAGAACAGCGATTTCGCCCCGGTAGTCGGAATCAATCGTGCCGGGCGCGTTCAGTACCGTTACGCCATTCTTATAAGCAAGCCCGGAGCGTGGCCGGATCTGCGCCTCATAGCCTTCAGGGAGCGCCATAGCGAAGCCCGCAGGTATGAGCGCACGAGCGCCTGGCTTCAGTGATTGCGGCGCGTCAATGGCTGCAAGCAGATCTGCGCCTGCAGCGTCTGCTGTTGCATAGACGGGCAGGCCAGCTGCGTGTGGGAGCAGGCGAATCGGAAGGTCGATCATTCAGCGGCCTCGGCCTTTGGCGGACCAAAATGCGCGGCGATATGGGCGGCGAGTTGTTCTGCGGCTGCAGTCTTGTTCATGGTCGGCCAAGCATCGACGGCGCTGGCGGTCACGAGATGCAGCGTGTTGGCATCCCCGCCAAACACGCCCGTTCCGGCTGAAACATCGTTCGCCAGGATCCAATCGCAGCCTTTGCGCGCGAGCTTTGCTTGAGCGTTTGCGATCAGGTTTTCCGTCTCTGCCGCAAAGCCCACAACGAGAGCGGGCCTCTTGGCACCAGCGTTCGAAATGGCTTTCAAGATGTCGGGGTTTTCGGCGAAGCTCAGGCTCGGCATCTGGCCGCTATCGTCTTTCTTGATCTTTTGCCCAGCCTCCGCCGCGACCCGCCAGTCCGCAACAGCGGCAGCGCATATGGCGATGTCCGCTGGTAGCGCATCCATGCAGGCGGCCAGCATTTCGCGGGCGGACTCGATATTGACTTGGGTGACGTCGTTAGGTGGTGCCAAGCCTGTCGGGCCAGAAACTAAGGTCACCTCTGCCCCAAGTGCTTGCAACGCGGCAGCGATAGCATGGCCTTGCTTGCCGGATGAGCGATTTGCGATAAACCGAACCGGATCAATCGCCTCCCAGGTCGGCCCGCTGGTGACAACGGCCTTGCGCCCGGCGAGCGGCTGCGATTGTGTGCCCATGCCAAGCACGGTTTCAATTGCCGCTACAATCTCCAACGGTTCAGACATGCGGCCAGAGCCGGTTTCGCCACAGGCCAATTCCCCGGAACCCGGACCAACACGATGGACACCATCCGCTTCCAGCTGCGCAACATTGCGGCGGACGGCAGGGTGTTCCCACATGCGCACATTCATTGTCGGCGCAATCAGAACAGGTTTGTCGGTGGCGAGAAGGGCCGTTGAGGCTAAATCATCCGCATGACCATTCGCCATTTTCGCGATCAGGTCCGCCGTTGCAGGGGCAACGACGACAATATCCGCCTCACGGGACAAACGGATATGGCCCATCTCGGCCTCGTCCGTCAGGGAAAAAATGTCCTGATACACCTTCTCTTCGCTAAGTGCGGCGACGCTCAAGGGTGTCACGAATTGCGCGCCGCCTTTGGTCAGCACACAGCGGACAGTCGCCCCCCGTTCCCGTAAGCGCCGAATCAGGTCCAGGCTGCGGTAAGCCGCGATGCCGCCTGCGATAATGAGTAGGATGCGCTTTCCGTCCAGCATGGCGGCGGCTCCAATTCCTGTGAATACCGATAGGTAGGGCCTCAAGGGGCGAACTTGCAAGTGCTGCGGGGTTTCCGAACCAGGGGCGGGTGATGTACAATTTAGCCAGATAATTATTCAATCTAGGAGTCACTTATATGTCGGACAGCGTGTCCAGCGCTACGGATGAACCCGTACTGCCACTCACGGACCAATATCCTGAAATCCGGGAAGCGGTCGCAAAGCTCTGCGAAGGCTTTCCTGGCGAATACTGGCGGGAGAAGGATGAGGCGCGGGCCTATCCGACAGAATTCGTGCAGGCGTTGACTGATTCTGGCTTCCTGAGTGTGCTGATTCCAGAAGAATATGGGGGTGCTGGCCTGCCGCTTTCTGCGGGTGCCGCAATCCTGGAAGAAATCCACAAAAATGGCTGCAGTGGTGCAGCCTGCCATGCCCAAATGTACACCATGGGCACAGTGCTTCGGCATGGCAATGATGAGCAGAAGAAGCAATATCTGCCAAAGATCGCCAGCGGTGAGCTTCGCCTACAGGCATTTGGAGTGACGGAGCCGACGAGTGGCACGGATACGCTAAGCCTCCGCACCACGGCCGTTCGTGATGGTGACGAATATGTCGTCAATGGCCAGAAAGTATGGACCAGCCGCGCCGAACATTCAGACCTGATGCTCCTGCTGGCGCGTACAACGCCCAAAGACAAAGTGGCAAAGCGGACAGATGGGCTGTCGGTGTTCCTGGTCGATATGCGGGCTGTGAAAGGCAAAGGGATGGAGATCAAACCCATCCGCACCATGATCAACCACAACACCACCGAAATTTTCTACGACAACATGCGCATCCCGGCCTCCAGCCTGATTGGCGAAGAAGGCAAGGGCTTCCGCTACATCCTCGACGGCATGAATGCGGAGCGTGTTCTGGTGTCCTCAGAAGCGCTGGGCGACTGCCAGTGGTTCGCCAAAATGGCGTCTACCTACGCAACGGAACGGGTCGTGTTCGGCAAGCCAATTGGCACGAACCAGGGCATTCAGTTCCCAATTGCAGAAGCCTATGCCCATTTCACAGGCGCGCAGATGATGGTGCAGAAGGCTGCGGCTTTGTTCGAAGCTGGGCTGCCCTGTGGTGCGGAAGCCAATATCGGGAAATACCTTGCCGGTGAGGCCGTATGGAAAGCTGCTGACACCTGCATGCAGACTTATGGCGGCTTCGCATTCGCGGAGGAATATCACATCGAGCGGAAGTTCCGGGAGGCTCGGATTTTCCGAACGGCACCAATTTCCTCCAACCTTGTACTGAGTTTTGTTGCCGAGCATGTGCTTGGCATGCCGAGGTCTTACTGATCATGGCTGGCGCACTCGACGGCGTTCTGGTCGTTTCGCTTGAGCAGGCGGTCGCTGCACCATACCTGACATGCCGATTGGCAGATTCCGGTGCGCGTGTTGTCAAACTTGAGCGGGCAGAGGGTGATTTTGCGCGCGGGTATGACAATGCTGCCGGTGGTGAATCTGCGTTCTTCGTCTGGCTGAATCGCGGTAAGGAATCACTCGTCGTCGATATTAAGAACGACGATGATTGTGCACTGCTGCATCGGCTTTTGGCCAAGGCCGATGTCTGGGTGCAAAACTTGGCACCCGGTGCGACTGAACGTGCTGGCTTCGGCTCTGAAGCGCTCAGGGCGAAGTATCCGAGGCTGATCACTGTTGATATTTCGGGCTATGGGGCTGCCCCGCCGCCGTTCGACACCGCCAAAGCCTATGACTTGCTGGTGCAGGCCGAGAGTGCCGTCATGTCCGTCACCGGATCAGCGGCAGAGCCTGGGCGCATTGGCTATTCCGCCTGTGACCTGAATACCGGCGTGAATGCGCTCTCTGGCGTGCTTGAGGCGCTTTACGCCCGTGAGAAAACAGGCAAAGGGGCAGGCATCAGTGTCGCCATGTTTGATGCAATGGCGGATTTGATGGCAGCACCTGTGCTGTTCAACCAATATGCCGGCAAGGATTGGCCACGCACGGGCCTCCGGCATAATGCCCTGGTTCCATACGGGGCATATCCAACCGGCGATGGTCGCCTGACTATGATTGCGATCCAGAATGAGCGGGAATGGGGCCGATTTGCCGAAATGGTTATGCAACGGCCAGATATGAAGGCTGACGCCCGCTGTACGCCAAATCAGGCGCGCATGGAAAACCGGGAATGGTTGGAGGGGCTCATAGAGGAGATATTTAGCCATATAACCCAGGCTGATCTTCAAGCGCGCCTGCAAGACGCCGACATCGCCTATTCAAGCGTGAATGAGGTCGCCGATCTTGTGAACCATCCAGCACTTCGGCGCATTGACGTCGAGACAGGGAAGGGCGTTTTCTCAATGCCGGCGCCGCCCATTCGCAATTCTACGGCCGAGTCCCCAGAATATGGCTCACCGCCTGCGATTGGCGAACATACAGACAGCATTAAACGTGAGTTCTCTGCCTGATTTTTCTTTGAATGCTTTAGCGTTCTGAGAGAGGCAAGTAGGGGACATTGGCGCCCGGCAGGTTACGCGATTTGCCGCCCGGCCTCCCAATCCCCCAACTTGAGCAACCGGCTATTGCCATCGGATAGTTCGCGCTATCCTCTGACCCATTCCTCGCACACCTACCTGATGTACGGCGCCTTCGTGGTCGCCCATGCTGGTCTCAACGACCTGCATGGTCATCGTTAGTGCTGCATTGACCTTACAAATATGGAATCCGCAAAAACAACCAGTACCAACCGTTGCCGCCCATTTGCTGTACGACCGTGAATAAACTAGCCTTCGAAATATGTGGTCGGCAAGCATAAAATTAATGAAATAGTAAGAAGGGTTAATCGGTTGGCAGATATCTGGTGCCTATCATTAGAAGAGCAAGCAAAAGCGATAGAGCATAAATTACTCTCGCCTAAAGACCTTGTTGAAGCTTCGTTTGCGCGAATTGATGCGCTGGATGAAAGGCTTAATACCACCGTGACGGTGATGGCCGAGAGTGCCCGTGAAGCTGCCGACGCCGCAACTAAAACGCAACAACAGGGGGCCACAACAGGCTTGCTCCATGGGCTGCCAATCGGCCTGAAAGATATTTTTGATACGGCTGATGTGCTGACAGCCGGTGGGTCCAAAACCCAGGATTCGCGCGTTCCGAATCGCGATGCGACATCTGTCACGAAGCTAAAAGAGGCCGGTGCGGTCATCGCGGCTAAGCTGACGACCCATGAGTTTGCGCACGGCGGCCCAAGCTTTGATCTGCCGTGGCCGCCTGCAAGAAACCCCTGGAATCGTGACCATTTTACGGGAGGCTCCTCAAGTGGTTCTGGCGCTGCAGTCGCAGCAGGCATATTTGCAGGTGCCATGGGTTCAGACACAGGCGGATCGATTCGCGGACCAGCAACCTATTGCGGCGTCGCAGGCCTAAAGCCGACCTATGGCTTGGTGAGCCGAGCCGGTGTCATCCCCAATTCCTTCACGTTTGATCATTGCGGCCCGCTGGCCTGGACCGCACGGGATTGTGCGCTGATGTTGGATGCGCTCGCAGGGCCGGACCAGGCAGATCCTGCAAGCGCCAATGCGCCGCCGCCAAACGCCTTCGCCCAGCTTGGCACCTCGCTTCAAGGCTTGAAGGTGGGCGTCCTCCGGCATTTCTGGGAGGAAGACGTTACCGTCTCGCCAGAGATGATTGCTGTTGTGGAGAATGCCGCTGCGGTGCTGGCTGACCTCGGGGCGGACGTGGCTGAGGCGCGGATTGCACCAGTCCAGGATTACTACGATGTCAAAATCGTTATTGCCGAGTCGGAATTATTCAACGTCCACCGCCAGGACCTTCTGAGCAAACCCCATGATTTCGGCACGGATTTCCTCGCCCGTAGCCTAGGTGCGCTTCTCTTCACAGGACAGGACTATGTGGCGGCGCAGCGTCGGCGGCGGCAGCTTATCCATGATATGCAGCCTGTATATGAGCAGTTTGATGTGTTGCTAGCTCCTGCCGCAACTGGACCAGCACCAAGGCTTGATGCCCATAACACGGCCAATTTCTGGCGATATCCGAATGTTCTGACCCCTTTCAATGTCACGTCTGGCCCGGCGCTGAGTGTTAATGGCGGCTTTTCCGGCACTGGCTTGCCGCTGGGTGTGCAATTGGTTGGCCGTCCATTTGATGATGCCCGGATACTGAATATCGGAGCGGCGTTAGAGGCCTCACTCGGCTTAAAGTCGATGCGCCCTGATGTGCAATCTGGGCCGGTCCCAACAGAAGCAATTCCGACGCTGCCCGCACCGGTCGTGGAGATCAGCGCTGAAGATGGTGCCAGGATCGTCGCCATCGCAGCCGCAGCGGGCTTCAAGCTGGATGAGCGGCTATTTGCATTGCTCGGCGAAGGTGCGCCCTATGCCTGGGCGATGGGTGAGCGGCTGCAGAAAAATTTCGGCTATGGGGATGAGCCGATGAACATTTACCAGCACGTCCGCTAGGCACTGGGTGCCTCTATTTCGGGCTTTCTGCTTAAAAAGTGTGCATTTTCGGAGTTTGCTCTGAAATAAGGCGATAAGTGCTTGCGAATTGGGCGGTATCGCGGGCACCTTGCAATCAAATGCGTGTGTTTAGCGGAGAATTCCGATGTTGAGAGCAAGGACTATCGGCCTGGGTATAGGGGCCTTGACGCTGTTTACAGCTGCCCCTGCAATGGCGGCAGAGATCAATAGCGGCGATACCGCCTGGATTATCGTCGCGACAGCCCTGGTGCTGTTTATGACGCTGCCGGGCCTCGCATTATTCTATGCAGGCCTTGTGCGCGCGGGGTCCGTTCTTTCTGTGATCATGCAATGTGTGATGATCGCATGCATCGCATCTGTGCTCTGGATGGTCGTTGGCTATTCGCTGGCATTTGGCGACAGCGTCGGCGGGTGGATCGGCGGCCTGGACAAGATGTTCTTTGAGGGCGTCGGGACAGATTCGGTCAACGGGACGATCCCTGAAATCGTCTTCGCCATGTTCCAGATGACGTTCGCAATCATCACACCGGCACTAATTGTTGGCGCTTATCCCGAACGTATGAAGTTTTCGGCCATTCTAGTGTTCAGCGCTGCATGGCTGCTGCTTGTCTATGCACCGGTTGCCCATTGGGTTTGGGGTGGCGGTTGGATGGCAGCCATGGGTGTTCGCGATTTCGCGGGCGGCATTGTGGTCCATGCGACTGCAGGCGTTTCAGCGCTGATGCTGGCGAAAATGCTTGGCCCCCGTAAGGATTTCCCAAATCACCTGCGCCCTCCACATAACCCCGGGATGACAGCAACTGGTGCTGCGATGCTCTGGGTTGGTTGGTTTGGTTTCAATGGCGGCAGTCAGCTCGCGGCAGATGGTGGTGCGGGTATGGCGATCGCTGTCACGCATATCTCGGCAGCGACAGCGGCGATCACATGGTCCGTCATTGAATGGGTGAAGTTCGGCAAACCAAGCCTTGTAGGTGCTGTTACAGGCGTGATTGCGGGCCTTGCGACGATTACGCCGGCGAGTGGGTTTGTTGGCCCAATCGGTGCGCTAATTATCGGCGCTGCGGCTGGGGTCATCTGTTTCTATCTTGTTGGCCTCGTCAAGAACCGTTTCAAGATCGACGATTCCCTGGATGTATTCGCCGTTCATGGCGTTGGGGGCATCTTGGGCACGTTGCTCCTCGCCCCGCTAGCTGCTGTTTCACTCGGCGGCGGCGGGCAGGCTGATGGCGTATCGATGATGGACCAGCTGGGTGTACAGGCGCTTTGCGTCGCCATCGTTATCGTCTGGTCGCTTGCGGTTAGCTATGTGATCATCAAAGTAACGCAGGGCTTGTTTGGCCTCCGTGTTGATCCCGAGGATGAAAATACGGGCCTTGATCTGCCGTCCCATGGCGAACGCGGGTATGAACTGTAATAGGCGCTTGCCGCTGAAGGAGATAATCCGATGAAGATGGTCATGGCGGTAATCAAACCGCATAAGCTGGATGATGTTCGTGAAGCGCTGACCGGCGTTGGCGTCGCAGGCCTAACGGCGGGCGAAGTTAAAGGCTTCGGTCGCCAGCGCGGCCATACGGAAATTTATCGTGGTGCGGAATATACTGTCAGTTTCGTGCCGAAGGTGAAGATTGAAGTGGTCGTAGCCGACAATCAGATCGAGGCTGCGGTTGAGGCAATTCAAAAATCTGCGCAATCTGGACAGATCGGCGACGGCAAGATTTTCGTCTACGATATCGCCAGCGCCGTGCGGATCCGCACGGGCGAGACGGGCGACTCAGCGCTGTAGCTCTGCGCGCCCACAATGAGAGGGCGCTAAGGCTTTGGGTACGCACGACTATCTAGACGATCCCCGCAACGCGGACATCCTGATCGATATTAACGGCGAACATAAACGCCGTGCGGAGGCCATGGTCTCCGTATTCGATTCGGGCTTTATCTTGGGTGACGGCGTGTGGGAAGGCATTCGCCTGCACAATGGTGCGCTTGCATTCATGGACGCGCATATGGAGCGGCTGTGGGAAGGGGCGACGGCCATTGATATGGACCTCGGCCTCACCAAAGCTGAGCTGACGGACCGGACTATGGCCGTCTGCGCTGCTAACGGCATGACAACTGACGTGCACATTCGACTGATGGTGACGCGCGGCATTAAATCTACGCCCTACCAACACCCACGGGTTACGATTTCAGGGCCGACCATTGTCATCATCCCGGAATGGAAATCACCGACACCGGAAACGGCTGTGCGTCCGCTCACACTCTTCACGGTGCATGTGCGCCGGGGCGCTGCAGATGTGCAGGACCCTAAGCTCAACAGCCATTCCAAGCTGAATTGCATCCTGGCCTGCATCCAGGCGGATAAAGCGGGCGCAGATGAAGGGCTTATGCTGGACCCTGATGGGTTTGTCGCAACCTGTAATTCCGTTCACTTCTTCATCGTGAAGAAGGGTGAGATTTGGACGTCAACGGGGGATTACTGTCTGGCAGGAATCACGCGCGCCAATATCCTAGATGTCGCGCGCGAAGCTGGCATTCCAACCCACGAGCGGCGCTTCAGCCTCACCGATGTTTACAGCGCTGAGGAAGCCTTCGTTACGGGCACATTCGCTGGCGTAGCGCCAGTTGGCATTATCGATGGCCGGACCATTGGTACTGGACAGCGGGGCGTTGTCACCGAACGCCTGCAAGGGCTCTACAAGGCGTTCATTGATGCAGACTGCGCTGGCTCGTGAGCCGAGGCTTCTCGCGCAGACGCATGATACAGATGGGTGGTGGGGCGGCGGCCCTGGCGCTCACTCGTAGCCGGGGGGCTGCGGCGAAAATGCGAAATGCAAAGAGCGCGGGCTTCCATCTGCCGGAAGAAAGCGAGCCGCATGTGCGGACTTTCATGCAATGGCCGGTAAGCCGGAAGGTTCACCCTGATCCGTACTTTCTCGATATGCTCCAGGATGCGATTGCGACGGTGGCCAATGTCATTGCCGAGTTCGAGCCGGTTGTCATGCTGATGGACAAGCGGTTCGCTGCAAAGGCGCGTCAGAAGCTCTCGGGCGATGTTGATATATGGGATGTCCCAACGGATGACCTTTGGTGCCGGGACGCAGGGCCGTTATTCGTTAGGAATGATGATGGTGCGCTTGCAATTTCGCATCTGAATTTCAACGGGTGGGGTGGCAAGCAGGTTCACGCCAATGACGGCCAGATTGCGCGCCGGGTGGCAGACCGCATGGACTTGCCGTTGTTTGATAATGGCCTCGTCGGCGAGGCGGGCGGCGCAGAGGTGGATGGCCAAGGTACGCTGATTGCCCATGCCAGTAGTTGGGTGAACAGCAACCGCAATATTGGTTCAAAAGCCGCTATTGAAGCGCAGATCAAGCAAGCATTTGGTGTGGAGAAGGTGATCTGGGCACCGGGCGTAAAAGGCGGTGACATTACGGATTATCACATCGACGCGCTGGCCCGGTTTACCGCGCCGGGCAAGGTCTTGATCCAATTGCCGGAAGACATTGATCCAGAGGATCCATGGAGCGCAGCCGCATTCGAAACCTACGATATTCTGGCCGATGCAAAGGATGCTACGGGCCGTCCGCTGCAGCTAGCTACGCTTCCAGAACCATATGACACCCGCGTCAAAAGTGCTGATTTCGTCGCCTCATACGTCAATTACTACGTCTGTAATGGTGCTGTGATTTCAGCCAATTTCGGCGATAGAGAAACAGATCGGGAAGCCGCTCGTGTGCTTGCCAATCTGTATCCTGGCCGCGAGATTGTAAGCCTCAACGTTGACCCGATTGGCGAGACTGGCGGCGGCATCCACTGCGCCACGCAACAGCAGCCAGCTGGATGATTGTCAGGAAATTTAGCTGAGCAATCGCGTGCGGATAATGTTTTCTAGGTTAGGCCAACTATCCGCTTGCTCATGTGCCGCTTCTACAGGACCAAGCAATTTCCTGAGTGTTGGATGGGTTACGTAGTGCAGGCGATGCACGTCAGGCGCTATTTCCGCAACGCTTACATGATGATGCGCGATGTCATCGACAAAGGCACATGGGCCTTTGGTCTTGGCTGCCAGAGCGGCGACAGCGGTTCCCTTTGGACCGGACCAGGGGGCCAGCGCCATGTTAAAGGCAGATGCTTCCAGTGCGTGGCGTCGGTCATCGGCTGCCTTTGAAGGCACATTGCTGAGCACGACGGCTTGCACACCATCGGCCTGTAGGCGGGCAATGGCCGGGGCGGCGTCCGGGTCCGCTGGCATGGTGCGCGTGCGTTCGCCAAAAAAGGCTTGGATCAGCGCGCCAACGGTTTCTTTACTTGAGGCAGGGCCGCCTGGGGCATCAAGCACATTGCCGTTCAGTGCATAGCTTTTGAACTGGAAGGCGTGGCCACGGCTTTCAATGAAGTCCTGGAATGTAGCCATGAAATGAAACAGCACCTCGTCGGCATCAACGATCAAAAGCGGTTTATGCGGATCAAGATCGATCGTGCTTGCCAGTGCTTCAGCGCGCGCTTCGCTCATGGAGAGTCCTCTATTGCTGGCGTCGGTGTGGGCTCGACTGGCGGATAGCTCGGGCGCGACAGGATGAAATATGCGACGGAGGCAAGGATGACGCCAAGGATCGCCGAAACATAAACGGGCGGCTGCCCGACGACTGTTAGCGCTGCAAAGCTGCTGAGCATTGTCAGCACTGCTGCAAACTTGGCAATCGGCGGAATAACGCCATGCCGTTCCCAGGCGATGAGCATTGGACCAAATGTCGGCTGGCTATAAATCCAGGCCCGCCAGCGTT
Source organism: uncultured Alphaproteobacteria bacterium (assembly GCA_938083135.1). Lineage (GTDB taxonomy): Bacteria > Pseudomonadota > Alphaproteobacteria > Bin95 > Bin95 > VMCJ01. Next base: position 70,036 of record CALLKY010000030.1, read on the forward strand.
TTGAACTTTTGCCGAATGCCCAGGCGGCAACCAAGAGAAATGGCACCGTCGGAAGGATCGGCAATACAGCGCCGGCCGCGGCAAGCGCTACCGCGAGCCACCCAAGCGCAAACCAAAATGGACGCGTCGCCTTACTGGCAAGCCGCGTCTCCGTCATCAGGTCGTCATGGGGATCGTTCAAGCGGCGGCACCTTTGCCAAAGGGTTCGATATAGCCTTCGGGGGCCATGCGTTCTTTGTCAGGCACAGGGCCAGCGGCGCGACCGACATAGAGGAAGCCGATGATCTCATCTTCGTCCTTCATGTCGAAGAACGCCTTCACGTGAGCGTCTTGGGCGTTCTTGCCTGTTAGTAGAATTGCACCAAAGCCTTTTGCCTCCGCCGCCAGCAGCATGTTCTGAGCAGCGCACCCGGCGGCGACGATCTGTTCGACCGGCGGTACGTTCGGCCGATCAAGTGTCACCCGCGCCAGAATCGCGATGACGGTCGGTGCACGCAGTGGCCTGCCAACTTCCTTAGCGATGGCTTCCTCCGTCGCATTCGGGTCCCGGCGCCGAAGCGCTTCGGCGAAGACTTGGCCAAGCGTCGCCCGATCCTCGCCTTCGATAATGACGAAGCGCCAAGGGCGGATGGCACCATGATCGGGCGCTGTCATCGCCGCGCACATCATATCCTGCACGTCAGCGGGTGAGGGGCCTTGATCATCCATCAAGCGGGGTGGCGTTGATTTGCGGTTGAGCAAAGCCTCAAGCACGGTCATCGCTGGCGTCTCCTAAATAATGAGCCTTGGGTGGGTTACTTTACCAATATGGCGCAGATGCCTTGAGATTGTATCATCGCTGCAAATTAATTTCCCGCTTTGCTTCGGAGACGTATCAACCATGTCCGCCCCATTGCCCAAAGGCCCGTTAGATGGCGTCCGCATTATTGACCTGACAACGGTGATGTTTGGACCTTATTGCACTCAAATATTGGCGGAGATGGGTGCTGATGTCATCAAGATCGAGCAGCCTGCGGGGGATACATCGCGCCATGTGGGCCCGGGCCGCAGCCCAGGCATGTCTGGCGGATACCTCACCAAGGCCCGCAATAAGCGTTCAATCATGCTGGACCTGAAGCAGGATGCCGCAAAGCCAATTTTTGCGAAGTTGATCGCGGGCGCAGACGCCTTTGTCCACAATATTCGCCCCAAACCTGCAGCCCGGATTGGGATCGACTATGAAACGGTGCAGGCAATCAATAAGGAGATCGTCTATTGCGCTGCTACCGGGTTCCGGCCCGAGGGCCCTTATGCAGACAAGGCGGCGTATGACGACTTGATCCAAGGCCTTTCAGGATTTGCGTCGCTGAATGGCAAGGTCTCCGGCGGTGAGCCGCGTTATGCGCCAAGTGTGATTGTCGACAAAGTGTCAGGCCTGTTTGCAAGCTATGCCGTGATGATGGCGCTGTTCCACCGGGAGCGCACCGGTGAAGGCCAACGGGTTGATGTGGGGATGTTTGAGGCGTTCACCGCCTTCTTGATGCAAGAACACTTGCAGGGACGCGCTTTTGAGCCGCCAATCGGCCCTGCCGGATACTCCCGCCTGCTGACAACCCATCGGCGTCCATACAAGACGGCGGACAGTTATGTATGTGTGGTGCCTTATACAGACAGGCACTGGCGCTCATTTTTCCGTATCGTCGGGCGTCCAGAACTGGCGGCGGATGAACGCTTCGCAACGATCGCCAATCGGACTGTTCACATCGATGCGCTCTACGAGATTGTGGCGGACTCACTAACCGTGCGGACAACGTCTGAATGGCTGGAAGCGCTCGCCGAGGCCGATATTGCTGCTATGCCGATGCATGATGTGGAGAGCGTGATTGATGATCCACATATTCAGGCAATTGGGTTGTTCTCCGAGCATGAGCACCCAACTGAGGGCAAAGTCCGCTACATTGAAGCGCCAGTGCGGCTTTCAAAAACGCCTGGGGGGCTGCGCCATCACGCAGATCGTCTCGGCCAAAGCAGCGTGCCAATCCTGGAGGAAATCGGGCTGAATGAAACGGAGATTGAAGCCTTGATCGCAGCAGGCGTCACCAAAGATGGCAGGCCCGAATGACCCGGCCAATCAACCTGAACCGGTTTCGCAAAGCCAAGCGCAAGACTGAGAAAACCGAACAAGCAGCCGCAAACCGCGTGAAGTTCGGCCGCACGAAAGCGGAGAAGGCCAAGGATGCGGCGGCGAAGGCCAAATCAGCCGATCACGTGGACGCATCAAAGCTAGAAGAGTAATCTGTTAGCCACAGCCCAAGGAGGTGAGGATGAATACTGCACCTAGAACCCTAGAAGCCTTATTTGACCAAGTTCGCGCGCTAGACGAACAACAGCAGGCCTGGATCGCAGAACGGCTTGAAGAACAGCTCGCCGAAGCCAAAGGTGAGTCGAACCACGAGGACGCGCTTAAGGACCTTGATTATCGGGCCTACGTTGAGAATGCTTTGGCGGAGGCGGAGCAAGACAGGCTCGCCGGACGGGTTCATTCCGCTGAAGAGGTATTTAATGCGCTGGAAGAATCTATAAAGGCCAAATATGACGCCCTACGCGGTTGAATTCACAACCAGGGCGCTGGGTGATATCAGGCGATTGATAGAAGGTGCTGCGGACCAATATACGCTCGACCAAAGGGTTGCTTATGCGAGATCGGTCCGGATGCGATGCTTTAGCCTTGCTCAGATGCCAAGGCGGTATCCGGCTAGCTTCATTCAAGGGCGATCACTTCGGAAAGCATCGTTTCAGGCCCATGTAATCTATTACAGTTTAGACGAAGATCGCCAGCTAGTTACTGTTGAGGCGATCCTTCATGGCCGCCAGGATCCGGGTCGTAGCCTTTAAAGCGCCGCATAGACCTTTGCGAGGAACTGATCGATTGCTGCTGGGTCTAGCCAGCGTGAAGCTACGACCAGGTCGGCTTCGGGGTCTATCCATATGGAATTGCCCCCGGCACCAACCGCTTGGAAACCATGTGCGGGAGCAGAAGGCAGGCGTGTCTGGGCTGCGTTAAGCCACCATAGCCACCCGTAGTCAGCGTTTATGGGACAGGGCGTTGTGGCATTCTTGATATAGTTTTCAGAGATTAATTGCCTGCCATCCCATGCGCCGCCGCGCGCCATTAACACGCCGATACGGGCCTGGTCCCGGGCTGAAATGAACATGCCGCCGCCCCAATGGGCACCGCCGCTGACGGATTGCATCATCTGGCCATCTACATCGACCCAGCTATTCAGATATCCATGCCATTCCCAGGTCCCGCTGGCACCAATGGGCTGCATGATCCGTTCAGCAAAGACTTCCGGCAGCGGGCGTTTCAGGACCCGCAGGGCTGCGAGCGCCAAGCGGTTCACACGGACGTCGTTGTATTCCCAGTGCGCTCCAGGCTGCTGCAGGGGGCGGGCTTTGCCCTTTTCCGCATTCTTGCCTTCACTGGCCAGCGAGCGATTGCGATCAACAAGATCAGGCTTGCCGAAGAGTTCGCCTTCCCATTCACTGGTGAGCTGTAGCATCTGCGCCCAGGTGATTCCGCTGTTCTGATCACAATCGAACCCGCCGTCATCAACCAAATCCCGGATCGGCGCGTTTGGGTCCTTAATCAGGCCGTCATCCATGGCGAGGCCGATGCACATGGAAATGCTGCTTTTGGCGCAAGAGAACGTCATGTCCGGGCGGTTCGTATCCCCCCATTCAGCGACGATCCGGCCTTCCTTAACAATCACCCCGGCGGGTCCACCGCGTGGACGGACATGGCCGATAATTTCGTTCCAGGGTGGCGGCTCGAAATGACCCTGGCCGATAACTTTGCCTAAGTCCCGATCCCAAGGCGTCTCATTAGCCTCGGCGAACGCGGCAGCGGCGGCAAAGCGTTGGTCGGCTTCAAGCGCCCATGCGGCACCAGCGGGGGGAACATAGGCCATGCTTAATCCTCAAACATCTCATAGTTCAATTTGGGAGCAGACCCGTACCAGATCGGATAATCGCGATGATCTTTCAGGTCGTCTGCGGTGTTGGGGTGCAGTAGAACGGTCAGGCCCTGGCGGTTTAAAGCGACCCAGGCGGTAACCTCAGCAAGTCTGTCATTTGGCACAAGCACCTGGAAGCTGCCTTGGGGATGCGGGCCGACGGGTTTGTCGTACATGCGCCCGATTGTGAGGCCCGGCAGGCCCGTCTCAATCTCGGTGCGGACAGCTTCAGCGGTTGATTTTGAGCCCTCGTCATAATAGACGTGGATGTGCCAATCTTGAATGATATCAGTCGATTGCACGCGCTTTCTCCTTCGGGTTAGATAGGATGCGGACTTGTTCATCGTAGGATGGATCAAGGGTGCCGAAAAGGCGATCCCACCACGTGAATTGATTGGCAAAGTTATATGTGAAGCGCTGGTGGTGTTGATCATGATGCACCGTCGCCACCAGGGGGAACGGCCACCGGGCAAGGCGGCCGGCAAAGTGTTCATAGCCAGAATGACCAATCATGCCCTTGGTTTGATCAAACAGACGGAGCGCGATCAGTGCCGCAGTCGGTATCGGCAGCACAAATGGCAGCAGGATGAAGAAGCTTTGTACCGATAACGCATCGGGTACGGAGAAGCTGTCATTGTTCCACACCGTCGGTGTCACGCTTAGATGATGGGTTTTGTGCCAGCGATACAGCGGCTTGGTGTGCATCAGGCGATGGCCGAAATAGAACCAGGCGTCATGCAGGATGAGCGCTGCGACGAAGGTCCATAGGACATTGATAGGGGACAGGGCGAGCGGTGTTTGCGCCCATCCCATTGTTTGCGCATAGACACCAGCCGCCAAACAGAACGATGTTCCGATTAGCGATTTCAGGCTTTGACGGATTTCGGCGCCTGCCGTGCGGCGCGCTTTCCGCTCGCGGCCCGAAATGGCAGGTATCTGGCGCTCAGGGAAGTATTGGTTGACCCAGAGCAGTAGTCCGCCCAGGCCAAAATATAGCGCCAGATGAACAGCGTATGACGCCGCCCAAAGTACAAAGAAACCCGAAATGCCGAGTGTGCTAATCCCGTCCAGCGGCCACATCGCGCACCGCTTCTAGCGCCCGGTCAATCCCGGCGCTGTCGACATCCAGATGGGTCACGGCGCGCATCAGATCACGCGGGCCATACCCAGCACCGATCCGAACACCCTTGGCGAGGAGTTTTGCTGACACATCGTAATTATCCATGCCAAGCCCGGCGCAATCGAAGAACACCATATTGGTTTCGGGCTCTTCAGGATCAACCTCAATGCCAGGAATTTGCATCAAGCCTTGGGCAAGGCGTTTGGCGTTCTGGTGATCATCCGCCATCCGCTCAACATTGTTTTGGAAGGCATAGACGCCCGCCGCAGCAATAATCCCAGACTGGCGCATTGCCCCGCCGAACTGATGCTTCCAGCGCCAGCTCTCATCAATGAAGTCCTTTGAGCCAACAAGTACGGCACCCACGGGGCAGCCGAGGCCTTTGGATAAATCAATCCAGGCTGAGTCGCACTGCTGTGCGAAATCCTTGGCGGAGGTTCCTGTCGCTGCGACTGCGTTCAGCAGGCGCGCTCCATCCATATGCATCGCCAGGTTATTGCGCTTTGCAGCGGCGGATACGTCCTTCATTTCATCCAGTGTCCAGCAAGCGCCGCCGCCGAAATTGCTGGTCTGCTCCACAGACACGACCTTTGGCACGGGCCTGTTGTGCTTATACGGCTTCATCGCTTTATCGACGGCATCACCGGAGAAAACACCGCGACGGCCGCCATCTAACTGGGTGATCATGCAGCCTGAAAGCGCTGCCGGGCCGCCAGCCTCAGCGTGGATGGGATGGGCGAGCTGGTCCATGATGACGCTGTCGCCTTGGCGGCAATACACACGGTAGGCAATGGCGTTACACATGGTGCCGGATGGCACATACACAGCGGCTTCATGGCCTGTGAGTTCTGCCGCAATCTCACAGAGCTTGTTGACCGTTGGGTCTTCGCCCGCCTGTTCATTGCCAACTTCGGCTTCCGCCATGGCTTTGCGCATGCCCGGCGATGGGCAGGTGATGGTGTCGCTATACAGATCAACGGCGATGGCGGCAGACATGGCGCTTCGGCTCCGACAGATGTTGCTTTGTAAATAGACTTAGCAGGATTGGGCGGACATTCGAAGCATTTCAGAACCCGCGGCCGTGCGCTTCCATGAAGGCAATCTCTTCCGGGGTGGATTGGCGGCCAAGCACAGCATTTCTGTGGGGGAAACGACCAAACTGCTGAATGATTTCCTGATGCTTGATCACGAACTCCATCCAGCCAGCACCGCCGAGCGCGGTGTAGAGGCGGACGCATTCGTTCTGAATGTCGATATCCTCTGCATGTTCGTAAGGAAGATACAGAAATACAGCTTCGAATTCATGCATCGCCTTGTCCCAGCCCTTGGCGACAGCATGTTGGGCGGCGGCCAGTGCGCGCCCATCCGTTGCAAAGGAGCGGGCGTCCTCACGGAAAATGTTGCGGGGAATCTGGTCTGTCAGAATCACGAAGGCGAGCAGGGATTCTGGTGTTTCAAGCCAATGATCAAGCGCGCCAGCATGGGCTTTCTCCCAGTGTGGCTGGAACTGGCGGCAGGCGTCATCAAACTCTGGTCCACCTTGGAACCAGACGTCGCGCCGCTCATAGGGTTCTTTTCCAAACCAGAAAGTATGGATATCGCTAGGTTCAGTCATGTTGCCCTTCCGAAATGAAACGCGGCGCCGCCAGTGATGGCGACGCCGCGATCCTATGGGAAACGCTTCAGTAGTGAAACGGGGCGGAGTTACTGCTTCGGCGCACCCATGTCCTTGTGGCGGCGGTGATGGCCGTGCTTCCGCTTAATCTCAGCAAGCTCGACGACACCATCTTTGTTTTTGTCCATCCGCTCGAAGCGAGCGTCACCAGCGGCACGGGCTTCTGCGTTGGAGATCACGCCGTCCTTGTTCGTGTCGGCGCGTTCCATGTGTTTGGCGATACGCCTGTCAAGGCGTTTGCTCATATGGTCCATCATGGCGGCTTTCATTTCTGCTGCGGTCACTGCGCCGTCGGCATTGGTGTCCGTCTTGGCGAAACGAGCGTCGCTATGGGCCTGGCCTTCATCCCGGGTGATCTTGCCGTCCTTATTGGTGTCAATTTCGGCAAAGCGTTCCTGGGCGTAATGGGCTTTTCCAGCTTTGGCGATGGCAACGCCTGCGAATGGCAGGCTAAGGATTGCGGCGGCCAAGATGATTGTGCGGGTCTTCATGGGAATACGTCCTTTTGGTAGAGCGTGTGGGGATTGGTTGAGGGAAACAGGGCGCGACCAATTTCTGACCCTTAAACGGCGGACCCGCACATTTCCGTCGGAAAAATTGCAAAAAAATCCTGTTTCTGTTATGTTCTTGATGGAGGCGATAACAGGAGGGAAATATGGAAACGCAACCAGGGCACTTCCATTGGAATGAACTGATGACCCGAGATTTGGCCGCAGCCAAAGCGTTTTATGGCGCGGTGTGCGGTTGGACTTATGAGGAGATGGAAGTAGACGGCATGACCTACACGCTCATCATGGATGGTGAGCAGCCAGTCGGTGGCATGTTTGATATGGCCGATGATCCAGAATTTGATAAAGCGCCCGTCCAATGGGTCGGCTATGTCTCGGTCAAGGATCCAGATGCGGCGTGCAAGGCTGTCAAAGCTGGCGGGGGCATGGTTGTTAAAGAGCCGTTGGATGTGACTGGCGTCGGCCGTATTGGCGTGACGATGTCCAAAGAGGGCGCATTTCTTGGGGTTATGAAACCGGCACCGATCTGAGCCGAATATGCTCTAGTCGGCTGGCCGCTTGATCCGGTAGAGCACGTGGCGCTGAAGTGGTGATGTTTCATCCAGCAATGGATGGTCAAAGTCACCCGCTTCATCCCGTGTCATACCGATCCGCTCCATCACCCTGCGGGATGGCGTGTTCTGTTCTGCAGTAAATGATACCACCTCATCGAGGTTCAGCGCGCTAAAGCCCCAATGCAGCGCTTGGCGCGCACCTTCGCTCGCATAGCCTTGGCCCCAGGCATGTCGGGCAAGCCGCCAGCCAATCTCGACTGCCGGCGTGAATGGCGTTTCATATGGCACCCTCGAAAGGCCAATGAAGCCCAGGAATTCGCGGTCAGCCTTTCGTTCAACGGCTGCGAAGGCGAACCCGTTTTTGGCCCAGCGCGCTTCGAGCAGGTCAACGAGTGCGTTGCTGGCAGCCTCGTCCAATGTTGCGGGAAAGTAGCGCATGACGTCTGCGTCAGCGCTCATGGCTGCAAAGGGTTTGCGGTCCGTTGCGCGCCAGCGGCGAAGAATGAGGCGTTCAGTTTCGCCAAATGGCTCGCCAAACGGCTGTGCCTGTGGGATTATCTGCATTCCGATTTCCTTGCCCTGAGGCGCGATTATGAATCATCTGCTTGAAGTCGAAGGTCTGACAGTCGATTACCCAATACGCCGAGGGGTATTTACGGCGATTGAGGACGTTTCCTTCCACGTTTCTGCAGGTGAAATCCTTGGCGTTGTCGGTGAATCCGGCGCTGGCAAATCTACTGTAGGGGCCGCAATTATGCGGCTGATTGATTATCCGGGCTTCATTCGGTCCGGCAAGATTGTTTTGTCTGGCCTCGATCTGGCGTCCCTATCTGATCAGGATATGACTGCAGCGCGGGGACGGCGGATCGGGATGATCTTCCAGGACCCACTAACGGCACTTAATCCTGTGCTGACCATCGGCACGCAGATCCGTGAGACAATCCGTAAGCACACAACGCTCACCGGTGATGCCGTTGATGCCCGCGCCGTTGAACTTCTAACCCAGGTCGGCATTCCAGAGCCTGAACGTCGGCTGGCGCAATATCCGCACCAGTTTTCTGGCGGTATGCGCCAGCGCGTGGTGATCGCCATTGCGCTCTCAGGTGAACCTGAACTGCTGATAGCCGATGAGCCGACGACCGCGCTTGATGTTTCAATCCAATCCGAAATCCTGGACTTGATCCGCGGCCTATGTCGGGACAGGAACCTCGGCGTTATTCTGATCACCCATGATATGGCGGTGATTAACGAAGTGACGGACCGGGTGGCTGTCATGCTGCGCGGTCATATCGTTGAAATCAACGATACCCGCAACATCATTGATGCGCCGGCGCATCCCTACACCCAAAGCCTGATTTCTGCGGTACCGCGCACAGATGTGAAGCTCGACCGCTTCCAGATGGTGGACGCTACGGCTGGTGGCGAGAGTGCTGTTGAAGCGATGGGTAAGGAAGTCGCATGGCTGCGCGCTGCGGTAACTGAGGAAGCAGAGGCAGCTGCTCCGCCAATGATTGAGGTGGAGAACCTGACTGTCCGTTTCATCAAATCACGCGGTCTGCTGGCGCGATGGCATACATATTTCAACGCTGTCGATGATGTGACGCTTGAAGTGCTGCGCGGTGAGACCTTCGGCCTTGTTGGCGAAAGTGGGTCGGGCAAGTCTACCGTCGCCAAAACGGTTGTTGGCTTGGAGCCACCATATCAAGGCAAGGTGCTTTACAAGGGCGTCGATATTTCAGCTTTGTCGACGGATTCAGGCCTCAGGGCGAACTGCACAGATATGCAGATCATCTTCCAGGACCCGTTCTCTAGCTTGAACCCACGTATGCGCGTTCGCCAGATTATCTCTGAGCCGATGGTGTACCATAGCCTCGCGGAGAAGAATGAGGCGAATGCCGTGGCGGATGAATTGCTGGTGCGCGTTGGCTTGGATAAGGCGGCTGGGGACAAATATCCGCACCAATTCTCTGGCGGTCAGCGACAGCGCATCTGCATCGCCCGCGCTCTTGTTATGCGTCCGCGTATGTTGATCTGTGATGAGCCGACATCAGCGCTTGATGTGTCGATCCAGGCCTCACTGCTGAACCTGCTGAAGGACCTGCAGGAAGAGCTTGGGCTCACCATGCTGTTCATTAGCCATGACCTCGCTGTCATCCGCCAGATGTGTGACCGGATCGCCGTGATGCGCTACGGCAAGCTCTGTGAAGTCGCGGACAGTGAGACTTTATTTGCGGACCCGCAGCACCCATATACTAAGGAGCTGTTGCGTTTGGCACCGAAGTTCAGCCGCCAAGTCGCCGTATAAAGCAGCGCGTTTTTTAGGAGAAGGTTTTTGAATATGGACTTTGGGATTGATCCAGCTGGTCTTGTCGCCATCATACTCGTTGTCTTGGCGCTTTTGGTTATTTTCAAGGGCGTCGTGGTGGTCAGCCAGGGCCAGGAATACACGGTGGAGCGGTTTGGGCGGTATACGCGCACGCTGCGGCCTGGTCTGCATATTATCGTGCCGTTTTTTGATAAAATTGGCAGGTGCCTGAATGTGATGGAGCAGGTTCTTGATATTCCAACACAGGAAGTTATCACGCGTGATAATGCCAGCGTTCAGGTTGACGGTGTTGTTTTCTATCAAGTCATGGACCCTGTAGCCGCTGCTTATGAAGTGCGCCAGCTGACACTCGCAATTGTTAATATCACGATGACGAACCTGCGTACCGTTATGGGCTCGATGGACCTGGATGAGCTCTTGTCTCAACGCGATCGTATCAACAGCCAATTGTTGGTGGTGCTGGATGAAGCGACCAATGCGTGGGGGGTGAAAATCACACGCGTTGAAGTGAAAGATATCTCCCCACCCGCAGACCTTGTCGCCGCTATGAACCGGCAGATGAAAGCCGAACGCGATAAGCGCGCTCAAGTGCTTGAGGCCGAAGGGTCTCGCCAGTCAGAAGTGCTGCGCGCAGAGGGCGAGAAGCAGGCGCAAATCCTTGAAGCTGAAGGCCGCCGCGAAGCCGCATTCCGCGACGCTGAGGCGCGTGAGCGTGAGGCTGAAGCAGAGGCGACTGCCACGCGGCTCGTGTCTGAGGCGATCCAAAACGGCAATCCGCAGGCGATCAATTACTTCATTGCACAGCGATATGTGGAGGCACTTGAGTCAGTCGCCAGCGCGCCAAACCAAAAGCTGATCATGATGCCGCTTGAGGCGACTGGCGTGATTGGCTCAATTGCTGGCATTGCGGAATTGGCGAAAGACGCACTGGGCGGCGGGTCAAGTGGTGGCCCGTCCGCGCCACCGCCCGCACCCCGGCAGCCGCAGCAAAGTGGCTCTGTGCCGTCCAGCTACGTCTCATCCTCTGCCCCGGGTGCTGGAGACTAGACTATGGAGACAGGTCTCTTCGATGCCGTCGTGTATTGGCACTGGCTAGCGCTGGCGGCTGCGTTCGTGGCGCTGGAGATCGTCGTTCCTGGCGTATTCTTGATCTTTCTTGGGATTGCAGCGGCAACGGTTGGCGTCGTGCTTTTGGCCATTCCTGGCCTGGATTGGCGCTTGCAGTTGGTGATATTCGCTGGCTTGGCGGTCGCACTCATATTCATCGGTCGCCGTGTTTATGGCCGCATGTCTGAGGCAGAGGATCACACATCGCTCAATCGCCGCGGTGATCGGTTTGTCGGCCAGAGCTTTCCGCTCGCCGGTGCTATGACGGGCGGCAGAGGCCGTGTCCGTGTCGGCGATACCGATTGGCTCGCACGGCTTGCATCAGACGATGCCGAAGATATTGCCGACGGGGCTATGATGCGGGTCGTCGCCGTTGATGGCGCTACACTGGTCGTTGAGCCACGCAGTTAGCTCTCCTCAATTAGATCTTTGATGTAATCCCGGCTTTTCCATTCAGGCTCTGGCGGCGTGTAGCCCGCTTTTGGCGCGTAGATTGACGGCTTGGCACCATCCATCGCCGGCACATATCGCGGGCAATTTGGGAAGATGTCCCTTGCGGTTACGCGGATCAGCCGTTTGGCACCGGGAAGGTCCGCAATCGCTTCGGGGCTGTCATCAATCTCTGCCACGCCATTAACGCGAAGCCGGGTGCTCACCCCATCAAAGCGGACAAATAGCAAGCCGACATTTGGATTATTCAAGATATTGCCAAGGCTTCGGTACATCCGATTGCCGTCATAATCCGGGAACGCTAGCGTGGATGGGCCGATAACACGGATAAATCCCGGCTCACCGCCCTTCATTGAGCAGTCAACAGACTCTTCGAACGACGTTGCCAGAAAGAAGACTGGTGCCGTTTCGATGATCTCACGGTCTTCGTCTGTGAATGCATCATGGCGACGGACTTCAGCGATTTTGTCCGCCACCTTCCGGCCGCCATATTTATCCTGCAACGCGCGCTGGCCTTTATGGAACATATATTTTCTCCCCTGTATATGGCGCAGCCTACATCGTCCTGCCTGCACTGTAATGAACTGTGTCTGCAGATGGTGCTTGCTGCATCGCCATTGAGCGCGCAGGGCGTTACTGTGTGGGCAATCAATATTGCTCTCATGAAGGAAGTGTTGCGACATGATGTATTCGCTTGATGGCCAGAAGGTAGATGCGCACCCGGAAAGCTGGGTTGCACCTACAGCGTCTGTGATGGGAAATGTGAAGTTGGAAAAGAATGCCAGCGTTTGGTGGGGCGCGGTCATTCGCGGCGATAACGATCTCATCACTGTGGGCGAGGGCGCCAATATCCAGGATGGTTCCGTTCTGCACACGGACCCCGGCTACCCGATGGAGATCGGCAAAAACGTCACCATTGGCCATATGGTTATGCTACATGGCTGCACCATCGGTGAAGGCTCGCTGATCGGCATCGGGTCCGTCGTTCTGAATGGTGCCAAGATCGGCAAAGGCTGCCTTATTGGTGCCAAGGCATTGATCACCGAAGGCAAGGAAATCCCAGACTATTCCCTGGTGATGGGTGCTCCCGGCAAAGTCGTGCGGACATTCACGCCGGACGAAGCGGCCAATCTGTTGAAGAACGCAGATTCCTACCAAAAGAACTGGAAGCGCTTTCGCGATGGCCTGGAAGAACAGGCCTAAAGTGCCGCGTAATTTTCCTGCGCCAAGGTGATCACGGCTTCCAGCCGTGCCGCGTGTTCTGACGGATGTTCCTGGGTATCCAGCGCTGAATGATGCGCGTCGATTAACCGGGCGGCCAAGTCAGGCGCACGGATGGGCAGGGGTTCCGGTTTTTCCAGAAGCTGCATGATGGCGTTGGTCTTCGCGGTGTTGGATGAAGCCGCGACGAACGGAGCCCCCGTCGCAAAAGCCGCAATAGAATGATGGAATCGCCCGGTCGTGACGATCCCGGCCCGTGCGATCTCACCAAGCCATTGCTGCAGGCTCTGCGCCTGTACGATCTCCGCGCCAGCGGGAAGCCCATAGCGGGTGAGGGCGCGGGTGAATGCGGCCTCATCGCCGGAAGGAAACGCCCGTGCACCCGTCAGCACTGCAACGTCCCAGCCCTCTGAAGCTGCCCAGCGTGCGTATTCAGCGAACGCCGCTGCTGTGCGATCATCAGCGCTGGCCGATCCCGCGATGACGACACGCCGCTCACGGGTTTTCGGTAACACATCCGCCATGGCTTTTGCTGTCAGCGGCAAGCTGTCGAATGCCAAAGCACCTTCAATCCCGATCTGGCGCATCAGGCCATAGCTAATGTGTTCACGGAATGCTGCGTATTCCAGCGTCTCATACACACGTTTGTAGAGGCCATTGGCGACGGGGTCGGTCAGCGTCGCGGTGTCTTCTGGATAGCAGGAATGGTTGATGATCTGCACACGCTTGCCAAGCCGCTGTGCGGCTGCATAGGCGAAATACAAAAGGCCCCGCACATTATCGCTAACGCCATGCAATGTCCCTTCGCCATTGACGACGATGAGGTCTGCATCAACGGCTTGACGCATGAGATGTGGGTTGGCGGCAGTAAACGCATCAAAGAATTCTGGATTGTCGAAATCCTGAAGCGTGAGCGGTGCTGGCCGCGCCATATAGATCGAGCGGATCGGCGTCGCGGCCAGGTCATAACCTTTGGCGCGGATCTGGTCGCGAATGGCCAGGCTCGTCGCTGTACAGCCCCAATGATACCAAGCGGTCGTATCATTCGCGAGCAAGGCTTTCGGCTTGGTGCCGTGATTGACCATTGCTGGATATAGGGGATGGGATGACGCGGGAACGGCACCTGTGTTGACGGCGTTGGCTACCACTGTAGCCGCAGCTTCAATCACGGGTTCCCAATCATCGAAGTCTTGCTGGCGTACATGGGCGACAGATTCGTACCAGGGATTACCCTCATCCCCACCAAACCACCGCCAATCAGGCTCGTAGTTCAGCATCATGAATGTGGGCACACCAAGGGCACCAGCGAAGTGAACGGTAGAATTATCGATTGAGACAACAAGGTCCATCGCGCGGACTTGGGCAGCGAACATGTCGAGCATACCGCTGGAATCAACCGCAGGGTCTTCGATGATATCGACGCCAAACTTAGTGCGCGCCTCCGCAATTTCCTGCTCGCATTCGCCATATTGCAAGTTGACGAAGCGCACGCCCGGCGTTTGTAGAATTGGAGCCCACTGCTCTAGCGATGCGCTGCGGCGTTTGCCACCTGTTGGATTGCCGCTACGCCAGGATATTCCAACGACAAGCGGCTGTGCTTCACCGGGAGCGCACACTTTGTAGCGCGCGCGCAAGGTTTCGACCGCATCCGGGTCTGCTTTTAGATACGCCCCGCGCGGACGGAAGTCTTCAAAGGTTGGCGTCAAGAATGAAGGGAGGGCACCGCCTGGAATTTGCCAGTCGAAGTCCGGCGAACAGAATGCTGATAGTGACGGGTTCTGGCTAACGCCAACCTGAACGCTGGGGAATGACCGTTGCATCAAAGCTGCAAGTCGGTTGGTAAGCTCGAGGAATACGGCCGCGCCCTGGTCTATGAGTGCTTGTAGGTAGCCAGCAAACATGATCTCGTCGCCGACACCTTGCTCTGCATAGACCAGAATTTTCTTGCCCCGGAGGTCCGAACCATCCCAGCGTGGGTGCTTGTGTGGCCGGGTTTGGTCTAGGAAGGCGAGGGTCTGCCAGCGACGGTCGTAATTGCGCCAGCCTTCTTCCAACTTCTTCTGTCGAACTTGGGTAAGCGCCAAGCTAAGGCCGTATTTGGCACCCTCTGGTGCCAGCCTATCAGCTTCTGCGAATGCGGCTTCTGATGCCTCAAGCTCGCGAAGTTCGCGTTTCGCTGCGCCTAAGCTGGCCCAGAGTGAGGCCATTTTGGGGGCGTCACCAATGCCGCGTTCTAGCTCAATGATGGATTCTGGGTGTCGGCCAACCGCCATCAGGACATTGCCCAGTGTACCGCGAATCTCAGCCCATTTCGGACGGATCTCAAGCGCGCGCCGCAGCGGTTCGATGGAGTCTTCGTGCTTGCCTAGACGGAAATACGTGACGCCAAGTGCGGACCATCCATAAGGATCATCGGGTGCGGATTCGATCGCATGGAGAGCCGGCTCAACGGCTTGCTCGTGCAGGCCAATCGCATCCAGCGCCATTGCAAGCACGGCATCCGGATTGACGGCGTCGCCAACACCGGTGGCCATTGCCAGGCCGATATATTCTTCATTCGCCTTGTCAGCATGTGTCTTTGCAATATGGCCGCCCATCTGTGCGGCGATTGCATCCATCTCCGCCTGAACATCATCCTTGCGGTTCAATTTCAGCAGTGTTTGTAGTCGGCTAACGCGGGCGCTGAGCATTTGGGGATTTTGTTTGATCGCGCGCGCGTATGCATCCGCGGCTTCAGCAAACCGCGATTGGCGGGTAAGGGTATTGCCGTAGGCGTTCAGCGCACTCGCGTTTGTCGGTGCTAGGTCAACAGCACGTGCAGCAGCTTCTGCTGCCCGATCCAAATCGCCAACAATGGCATAGCTTGCAGTTAGGTTCGTCCATGCTGAGGGCACGTTTGGATCAATTTTGACGGCGGCTTCAAGGTCCGTGATGGCTTCGGTGTGCTCGCCCTGGCCTTGGCGGATTGCAGCGCGATTAACGCGCATCCATGCGGCTTCAGGTGCAAAAGCGATTCCGCGGGACATATGCGCCATGCCGCGCTGGATATATCCTTGCCTCACCATGGCGAGCCCAAGGAGATGGACCGCCTCTGCCCGCTTTGGTGCTGCCTCAACAATGGGGTTCAGGATTTCAATCGCAGCGTCGAACTGCTCCGCTTCAATCAGCGTCGCGGCTTCCATGATTTTCGCGGCGGCAGGATCATGCAAACCGGCCCCTTTGCGGGGCTGAGACATTGGCACGGGCTGGCTATTGCGACCGCGCTGCTTATTCCGTTTGGACATGACTGTTCTCTACCGCCAGTGATTACTCTTGGCGGGAGCGTCGGCCAGCTATGGTTAAGGCGGCCTTTAAAGCGGGTGGCGGATTGGATAACGCCCGTTAGACATGACGTGCTGGCGCCCGCTCCGCTGGCTCACGCTAATAATAATTGGCGCACGCAAATTGGCGGACATCTCAATCCCGGCCTCGCCGCGACGGACAGAGACGATCAGCAGCGTTAAGGCGTCACTCGGCTCCGCATCGCATTGTTTATAGGCTTCTAGTAGATCGCTTGGGTCAATGACATCGGCCACGACAGAAACTTCCGTCACAATAAAGCCGAGTGCAGGATCAGAAAGCGATTGCAGAAACTTGAACTGGTCCGACTTGTCTGTTGGCAGGTTCAGCACGGCATATTCGCTGCGCCCTTCGAAGCCCAGCAGGCCCCGCGAGAACAAAATAATATTGTCGTCGCCGATTTCCACATTGCCGAACCGGCACGGAATGATGCGGCGGCCTGGGGCCAAGGCTGCATCGTTCTTCGCGCTTGCCTGGATCATTCCAGGATCGTGCAGATCGGCGTCGGCGTTGGCGGTCATTGGCATCGCGTTCATTTCGGAAGCTCCAAACGTACTGCGGGTCTTGCTGCTGATCGGTTAACGGAAACAGTCGATTTAGCAGTTGGATGATTCATAAGAAGTTCGTCAGCGTGACTTGGCGGAGACGCGAGAGTGCGGCCATAGAGGCTTGCAACTGCGCTTGCTCTTCGCCGAGGCGGGAGATTGCTTCGGCAAAGTCGATGTTCTCCAGGTCCCCTACGCTTTGATCGAGCGCTAGGGTGAAATCCTTCATGCGATTGGATTCCTGCTCCAAGATGGAGCGAGAGCTGCCGATGCGGCCACGAACATCTGGCAATCCGTCAAGTGCTCCGTTGACCAATTCCATTGCACGATCCAGCCGCTGCCGGGTCGCTTCGGGGTCTGAGGTATCGACGGTTTCGGCAATTTTGAGGCCGCGGATTAGGTTTTCGAAAGCGGGATCAGCAGCGGTCGCGCCATAATTCACAGAGAGTGTGTCGCTCACCCGGTGGTTCAGCACCTGGGAGTCGCCGTCGTAGTAGAGTTGGTCAGCGGTATCGAGGAATTCACCATCTGCCGGAAGCTGGTCCAGGTCGACAGGTGGTGTGTCTGTAGCGCCGCCAGAGAAAAGCGTGCGCCCGTTTTGTTCGGAGTTCAGGAGGCCGGAGAGGGTTTGCAAGAACCCATCCATACGGCCTTGAATGTCCAGTTCCTGCGCATTCTCAAAATGCCCGGCATTGACCAGGAATGTCCGAACTTCACTCGCAAGCTCTGTCACTTGTGCGACTACGCTCTCCATTTTTTGTAGGCGAAGGTCGACGACCTGATTGGTACCGATGAAATGGTCGGCGCGGGAGCGTTCGGCTTCCAGGGAGACAAGGCGCTTCGAATCACGGCCAATGGCGGCATAGTCCTGGCCAACTTTGCCGGTGGACACTTGCACCTGAATATCCCGCGCCCGCTCAATCGAGCGGTTCAGGTTATTCAGTAGCGTGCTGTGACTAGCGGTATCGGCTACGCGACTCATGCTTCAAGCCCTCCTATCGCTTCAGCTGGAGAATGGTGTCCAGCATTTCGTCCACCGTGGTGACGACCCGGGCCGACGCGCTGAACGCGTTCTGCAGAGTCAGGATGTTGGCGAGTTCTTCGTCGATGCTGACACCGGAAAAATCTGCCTGGCGGGTTTCAAGCTGTTCGATCAGTGCCTCTTCAAATGCCATCTTCTCCGAAGCATCCGCAGCGAGCTGGCTGTTAAGGCCGATGATTTCGGCAGCGTATTCGTGCAATGGCTTATCGATGGGGGGCAGGCCGCCAACTGCGTCAAAGCTTTGGTTTTCGCTAAGTGCCGCCGCCATGGCGGCTGCGATAGAGCCATCGCCGATAGAGACGCCCCGTGTTTCGCCAGCTACTGGCACTGTCGGATCTGTTGAAAGTCGACCGTGGGAGACAATGCCTGGATTGGCGATGATGTCGGCGCGGACGTCGATGGTTGAAGAGGCGTTCTGGCTGGAACCGCCCGGTACAAGGCCCTCTGTGACGAAGAGGTCATTCAGGCCGAAGAAGTTTGAGAACCCGGCAACATCTACAGCGCCCGATCCATCGTCATAAGTAATGGTTGCGTCTGCCCCGCCGTTCAAGTCTGCGATGCCGATACCGTGGGCTGCATTTGCGGCGGTGATCGTCAGGCCAGCTGCGCTGACACTTGCCGTTGCGATTGGGCCATCAGGCAGCCCGGCAGCAATGAAACCATCATTCAGGGCTGTTGCCATGTCATCCAGCGTGTAGGCGCCCGCCGGTAGATCAAAATGCCCCTGGATCAAGCCATTAGCGCTTGTGGTCGCGACACGGATATCGACATCAAGCGTCACTGTTTCGGTTGCCGTGTCAGTGAACCCGCGTGTACCGGAAAGGCTGTTTGCAGCCGGGAAGCCCATGCCGCGATTATGCACTTGGTTGAGGACATCACGGGTTTTGGCAGCGAGTGCATCCAACTCGCTGTGCAGATTTGGCAGCACTTTATCCCGAACTTCCAGAAGGCCTTTCAGCTTGCCGTCGCGGATGTCCGTTTGGATGGATTGTCCGTCGATGCTGATGGTCTGGAACGTCGTTCCAATCTGGCCCGTTGATGAAGCTTCGTAGTCGATGGTGGCGGCGTCGCCATCGACCAGAATTTTAGCGTCACCAGTAACGACGACGACTTCGCCGGTGTCCCGTTCGAATGTTTTGATGTTGATTGCTTGGCCAACGCGTTTCAGCGCGAGGTCTCTGGCGTCTCTGAGGTCACCGGCATCAATGCCTAGATTGCTGGCATTGGAGATATCCTGGTTGAGTTTGACCACACGTTGCAGATCCAAATTCACCTGGTTGACCACCTGGTCGATCTCAACGTCTGCACCGTGACGGAGATCAACAATAGGGTTGGACATGTCATTCATGTCCCGCGTCATCGTCAGGGCTGTGTCGATGAGGGCGAGGGCGCTGGTGGGGCTTTCAGGCTCGACTGCTAGGCTTTCCATCCGCGCAGATAAATCTGCCATCTGCTGGCCGATAGAACTGTTGCTGCTAATGGTGCCGAACATGTCTTGCAGGTTTCCGAAGTACCGGTCCCGCGTCTCTGCTTTGCCAAATGTCGCGCTTTCGGTGCGTACTTGATTGACGAGAAATTCATCCGCGACACGCTGAACATTGGCGATCTGGACGCCGCCAGAGCCAAAGCTGGATGTAGCGATTGCCTCCTGCTGGATGACTTTACGGCTATAGCCATCAGTGTGGGCGTTGCCGATGTTATGGGACGCAATTTCCAGCCCGCGCTGATTGACGGCCAGGCCAGTGACGGCTGCGTTTAGGGCGGTGGAGAGTGACATGGCGCGGTGTGTGTCCTAAGCGGATGGAACAAGTAGCGGGCGGGCAGTGGGCTTAAAGCGCACGACTAACGGAAAGCGGTTCTGAGGTCGCGCGGGAGGCGAGGACGGGTGTCATGGAGCGCCTGGGGCCGTAGCCCGGCTTTGCTGCCGTCTGCACCGCTGATTTAGCGAGCGCATCTGCAAGGCGCCGATTGGCCTCAGCAGCGGCACGTAATTGCGTGACATTCTGTTCGATCGCGCTTTGCAGATTGCGGGTCGCAGTCTCCAAGTGGCCTTTCAGTGCTGGCTCGACTGTTGCGTAAAGTGTTGGGGAGGCCTTGAGGGCATGCAGCTTTGCTTCATAGCCGCGCATCAGGCGGCCTTTCTCAGGTCGCGTCTTTGCCAGGGACTGCACGTCGCCCTCCCGTAGGTGGCTGACCTCCTGTTCCATCAGGGCGATCAGCTGACCGGTTACAAGCACAATCTCACTCACGAGGCCGGAAGCGGGTCGTTTGGACATCAGGATTGCCCTCCCTGTTGCTGGATAAGTTCATGCATGATGGTGTCGGAAAGGCCGGTGGCACCGTTTTGTGAGGCACTTTCTGCCCATTGCTCCGTCAGCATGCTGCGGAACATCTTTTCGCCTTGGCCGCCGCCGAATACCGGATCGACCGGCATGGCATCTGTCACGAGCTGGAACATTTGGCTGAGAAACTGTGCCTCGAACGCCTGGGCTGCTTCGCGCGCTTCGCCGAACTTGCCAGGGACTGGCGCTTGCAAAGGTTTCTGCTGCGCATTGGAGACAGCAAGATTAGAGGCACCTGGAAGGCTAAAGATTTGGCTTGCGTCAGTCATTACATCACCTCGATTTCAGCGTGGAGTGCGCCGGCGGCTTTGATCGCTTGAAGGATTGAAATCATGTCGCGTGGGCCGACGCCCAAGGAATTCAGGCCGTTGACCAATTCCTGCAGGCTGACGCCCTCACTCAACACACCAAGCTGCCGGGACCGGTCCTCATCAATTTCAATTGTCGTGCGGGGAACGGTGACGGTGTCGCCAGTATTGGAAAGCGGGTTTGGCTGGGAGACCTGCGGAGTCTCTGTGACGCGGATCGTCAGATTGCCCTGGGCAATAGCGACGGTGCTGATGCGCACCCGGTCGCCCATAACGATTACGCCGGTCTGTTCATCAATAACGACGCGGGCAGGGAGGTCTGGGGTGACTTCAAGTTGCTCGATATCGCCAATCGCAGCGACGATGTTGCGCCCATTCGCATGCGCCAGATCAACCTGAACCGTTCCTGGATCAAGCGGCGTCGCGGCATTCGGGCCAAGGCGCTTATTGACAGCGGCGGCAATGCGGCGGGCTGTCGTGAAGTCTGGATTGCGCAGGGCCAGGCGGAAGCTTTGCATGCCAGCGAAGTCAAACGGCACTTCCCGCTCGATGATGGCACCGTTGGCAATCCGCCCGCTGGTTGGGACGCCCTTGGTGATGGTTTCGCCCTGGCCCTGGGCTTCAAATCCGCCAACTGCAAGCTGGCCTTGGCCAACGGCATAGACTTCGCCGTCTGCGCCGATCATTGGCGTTACAAGTAAGGTGCCACCAAGCAGGCTTGATGAATCGCCAAGTGCGCTGACAGATATATCAACCCGGCTACCCTGGCGGGCAAAAGGCGGAAGTGTACCGGTTACCATAACGGCAGCCACATTCTTAGTGCTGACGCCAGCGCCGCGCGTATTCACGCCAAGCCGCGCCAGCATGCCGATGAGGCTTTCTTTGGTGAAGACGGAGGAGCCCAGTTTGTCGCCCGTGCCTTTAAGGCCAACAACAAGGCCGTATCCGACCAGCATATTGTCCCTGACACCTTCAAAGTCTGCGATGTCTTTAATCCGTGAGCGGGACTCTGCTGGCCCAGACGCCACGCTCAGCGCAAGGCACATGACGGCTGTCACGAGCAGCAGGCGGGCAGAGAGGCGAATGTTGAACGACATATTGATGGACTCACATTGTGTGCCTCTCCCTATGCGAATGCCGTGCCAAACCGAAAATATGATCTAACATATTGAATTATTGCATGAAATTCATTGCGGCTGTGCTTCAGAACCCGCCCGGTGGCAATATTTGCCGGGCCTAATGCGGTCATGGAGAGCAGTGTTAACGAAAATTTATCCACCTGGCGGCGACATTCTAATTCTCACGTCACTCCACATGGAAATCGGCGCCGTTATATGAAAATCACAAATGGGAATTCGGTTGGCGGTGTCCGGGCCGGAAAACCCGGCCGGTCAAAAGCCGCAAGCGGAACGGGGTTCGGCACGCATCTTGGCGGGACTGAAGCCGCGACTCCAAGCACGGTCGCTAGTGCACCAACAGGCGTCGGCGCGCTGCTCGCGGCACAGTCCGTTGGTGACGCATTAGATGGTCGTGCAAGAGCATACGATCATGCTGAGGCCTTGCTCCAACGCTTAGATGGCTTGCGCCTGGCATTGTTGGATGGTGCCATATCAGATGCAGCGCTTCAGAAGCTTGCTGATGATATGGATGGGGAAAAATACAATACAAACGACCCTTTATTGGATGAACTTGTCGCGGAAATTGAACTTCGTGCGTCTGTGGAGCTGGCGAAGCGGAATTTGATTTAATCACACAGAACTTCACAAAATTTCAGCCTAATAGTTAATATCTGTAAAGCCTAAAAGCCCGCAGATAGCGGCGCGTTGACCTGCGACAAACTATTCATATACTGCCCCTGCCTAAAACGGCTCAGGGGGAATCAAGATGGCGATAACGCTACCAAACGACTATAAACCAAATGATAAAGAAGAGTTTATGAACCCATTGCAAATAGAGTATTTTCGTCAAAAATTGACGTCTTGGAAAGGCAGGCTTTTAAAGGAATCGACCGGGACAATCTGCGTATTGCGGGAATCGACAAACACTGCAGCAGATGTAACGGACCGGGCGTCCATCGAAGCCGACCGTGCGCTTGAGCTGCGCACCCGCGACCGTGCACGCAAGCTGATCGCAAAGATCGATGACGCGATGTATCGGATCGAGGATGGCTCATACGGGTATTGCGAAGAAACCACGCAGCCAATCGGCGTTCGCCGTCTGGACGCACGGCCAATCGCAACACTTAGCATCGAAGCGCAAGAACGCCACGAGCGTAACGAGCGCCAATTCCGAGACGACTAAATATTGACGGATGCGGTTCGCCGCACTCTAGGGCAATTCCCGACCAATCTGAATCAGATTAGTCGGGATAAATTGCCCGCACTCTAGCAAGATTGGGCCGGATGCTGAAAAGCGTCCGGCCTTTTCTATTCGCCAGACTGCAGCAAACGACCATCGCGGCGAGCAGCATCAAACGCGCTGACAAAGGTCCAAATCGCGAGAGCCATCGCTATCGCATTGAGACCTAGCGCCCAAAAGCAATGCCCCCAATCAAACCGGCCTTCGAGCATCACAGCCCGCATGCCTTCAAACACATGCGCGGACGGTGTGGCGAGGGCGACCCATTGCAGCCATTCCGGCAGGATCGAGATTGGGTAATACACGGCTGAAATTGGTGCCAACGCGAAAACCGTGACCCAGGCGAGGCTTTCCGCACCGAGCCCATACCGCAACAGCAGACCGCAGACGGCGAGACCAACAGCCCAGCTGAACGCGAGCAGCATGAGGAAAAACACGATCAGCCCCGGCCCAATGGACGTGATGGCGAACGCGTAAAGAAGCCAGGCAACTAGGGCTGCGGGGATGAGGCCGACAAGCGTCCGCACCAGGCTGACGCTCATCAGCGCTGCTGCCAATTCAACGGGCCTTAGTGGGGACACAAACATCTGCCCCAAATTGCGCGCCCAAAGTTCCTCCAGGAATGACACGGATACACCAAGCTGGCCCCGGAACATCACGTCCCACAGCATGACGCCAGCCAGCAGCAAGCCGCCCGCTTGTGCGATTAGTGTAGAGTGCTGTTGGAAGAATTGTGAAATGAAGCCCCATAAAAATATCTGCATGAGCGGCCAGTAGGCGAGCTCAATGATGCGTGGCCATGAGCCTCGATACAGATAGTAGTGGCGCAGCATGAGCGCGAATATCCGCCCCCGGGCCGTCAGCACGATCTTGTCGTTATTCATCCGCCTGCTCCTGCCGGCACTGCGCCGCCGCCACGGGCGATATCCAAGAACACTTCTTCCATATTCTGGCGGCCATGGCGGGCGATCAGCGCGTTCGGCGCGCCACGATCGATGATCCGCCCGTCCCGCATCATCAGGACATCATCACAGAGCCGCTCGACTTCTGGCATGTTGTGGGATGCCAGTAGGATCGCAGCACCCGTTTCAGCCTGATAGGTCTCAAGGTAGCGGCGCACCCAATCGGCGGTATCCGGGTCAAGGCTCGCTGTTGGCTCATCCAACAACAACAACTCGGGCGCATTGATTAGCGATTTAGCAAGTGCTGAGCGGGATTTCTGACCAGCGGAGAGGGTGCGGGTTGGTCGGTGAAGGAAACTCTCCAGGTCCAAATCGCGAGCGAGCTTCGCAATCCGGTCTTTTGGACGGCGGAGGCCGAACAGGCGTGCATAAACTTCAAGGTTTTCTGCGACTGTTAGGCGTCCAGGCATTTCCACGTAGGGGGATGAGAAATTGATGCGGGCGAGGGCGCTCGCGTCTCGGGTGCTGGAATCTGCGCCGAATATTCTGGCAATGCCCGATGTTGGTGTCAGCAGCCCCATCAACATGGACATGGTCGTTGTCTTGCCGGCGCCATTCCCGCCAAGCAGGCCAATAACGCGACCGCGCTCGACGGCGAAATCAATTGCTTCGACAGCGATGACATCGCCAAACTTTTTACCAAGCCCAATCACTTCGACCGGCTTATGTGCTTCCGCATTGCTCATATTTTGTTTAGCTATCTTGGGTGAGGAGTAATGTCTATGACCGGCCTGCTTGATGCTTTGAAGCTTGATATCCACGAAAACGCTCCCGGTTCGGGGCCGCGCCATGTGCGGGGTGCAACGCTAATTGCAATCCGTTGGGTTGCGATCATCGGGCAGTCAGCGACAGTGTTGATTGTAGCTGTGCTGTTTGAAATGACAGCGGCTTTGGCAATATGCCTCGCCGCTATCGTCGCATCTGCGATGTTGAACCTGTTTTTGTCGTTTCGATTTGGCGGGCGACGCCAGCTAACGCAACGCTTCGTCCTGGCGTCCTTGGCGTTTGATACGGCTCAATTGGCGCTGCTGCTCGGCCTGACAGGTGGATTGCACAATCCGTTCTCCATCCTGCTGTTGGCCCCTGTAACTGTGTCTGCCACCATCCTGTCTGCACAACGCACGTTGACACTTGGCCTTTTCGCTTTGCTTGCGATTAGCATTTTGGCGGTAGCGCACTTACCGGTGCCGGGCCCAGCTCCTGAATTAGCGATGATCTATTCTTTGGCGGCTTGGGTGGCGACAGTTGTCGGGACCATTTTTATTGCGGGCTATGTCGTTAGAGTAGCCAGTGAGCATCGGCGGATGCAGCAGGCCCTTGGTGAAGTGCGGACGACCCTGCAGCGTGAACAGCAGGTCTCCGCCGTTGGCGCGCTGGCGGCAGCGGCAGCCCATGAGCTTGGAACGCCTTTAGCCACAATCTCGCTTGTATCGAAGGAATTGATGCTGGATTTGCCTAAAGGCAGCGAGGCGGCGGAAGATGCTGCCCTATTGGTTTCCCAGGCTGAGCGCTGCCGGGATATTTTGGCAGAGCTTGCAGCACGGCCAAGTGATGATTCTGGCGCAGAGTTCTATCCAATCCCGCTAACAGCGCTCGTCGGCGGTGCGGCGACCCAGCATCGGCGGCCCGAAATAGCTTTTACGGTTCTGCAGCGCCCCCTGTCGGATGAAGCTGGGCCAGAGCCTCGTGTGCAGAAAACGCCTGAACTGGTGAATGGTCTCGTCAATATCCTGTCCAACGCGCTGCAGTTTGCTAAAACTGAAGTGAAGATTGTGATTGAATGGGATGATGAGGAAATCCGCGCTCATGTCTCGGATGATGGGCCAGGTTTTCCGTCTGATGTCCTGGATCGGATCGGCGAACCATACATCTCGACACGGGCGAAGCACGATGGCCATATGGGGCTCGGGCTGTTTATTGCAAGAACCCTGTTGGAGAATACGGGCGCTAGCCTTACATTCGCGAATGGGCCGGAAGGCGGGGCTGCTGTTCAGGCGGTTTGGTCGCGAGTCTTGCTTGAAGTGCAGCAGGATGAGGCGCGGTAATTCTACGGAGTATATGTGTGATGTCGATTGAAGGCAGCGGCGGCGCGGACGCCGGAAAAAGTTTGCTGATTGTTGAAGATGATCTGCCCTTTTTGAAGCGTCTTGCGCGCGCGATGGAGCGGCGCGGTTACGATGTGCATACAGCGGAATCAGCAGCCCAGGGCATCCAATCAGCCCGGTTGAAGCCCGCATATGCGGTGGTTGATCTGCGTTTGGGCGACGGCAGCGGCCTTGATGTTGTGGCAGCCCTTCAAGCTGAACGACCGGACATTCGCGCTATTATCCTGACAGGCTACGGCAATATCGCTACAGCCGTTGCCGCAGTTAAAGCAGGTGCGATCGACTATTTGCCGAAACCGGCTGACGCTGATCAGATTGAAGCAGCATTGCTTGCAGCACCCAATGAGACGCCGCCACCGCCGGAAATGCCTATGTCTGCAGATCGTGTGCGTTGGGAGCATATTCAGCGCGTCTATGAGCAGTGCGATCGCAATGTATCTGAGACTGCACGCCGCTTGCGGATGCATCGGCGGACCTTGCAGCGGATTTTGGCGAAACACGCGCCCCGCGAGTAGCGCATAGGACACGCAGTCGCGACAATTCTGCATTGCAAAAATGTCGCGGTAATTTTTGATATAATCTTACAAAAAATCTGCGGCTTACGCCTTGAATTTTGCACCGCAGCATTTATGTTGAGGGGGTAGGAGTTATCCTGCACGTCCTTCATGGGCGTTTCCTCCCTGAACTTGGGCCGCGCTTCGGCGCGGCCTCTTTTTTGCTGCAAGTGCGAAAATGCTGTCGTCTGTTGATCAGCGCGCCATGGAAGGTATGTCTTCAATCTGCATTGCTGTGCCAAGGACCTTTATCAATCCATCAATATGGCTTTGTAGCGTTTCAAAATACCGGCTGCGCTCGAAGCTTATTTCATCCATGTAGAGCGCACGGTTCACTTCTACCTGCAAGACATGCACCCCGGCCCTTGGCGCGCCATAAGCCTTTGTAACATGGCCGCCAGCATAGGGATCATTGATCGCCACCGCGTACCCTAGATCACGGAGATAGCGATAGGCGGCGTCTGTTAGGTCCGGCGCAGCGGCACGTCCATGATTGTCGCCAAGCACGATATCAATCGGTCCAAAATTCGGATCATCCCGGCAGGCGAGGCCAGCGGACGGCATGGAGTGCGCATCGAGCAAGAGACATGTGCCGAAGCGCTTTCGTGTCGCCTGGATCAACCGATTGAGTTCTCTGTGATAAGGCTTATAGCAAGCGTCCAAACGGGCTGCCGCTTCCGCAAAGGAGAGGCGGCGATTGTAGATATCCATGCCCGCAGCGACGATGCGCGGGATTGATCCTAAGCCTGCCGCTACACGCGGACTGCGTGTCGATGCGTAAGGCGGCAAGGCCTCATCGAACATTGCTGGGTCAAGCTCGTAGGGCTCGCGGTTTACATCCACATAGGCGCGGGGGAAGAGTGCGGCCAGCAATGGCGCGCCGTGATCAATGGAACTGGCAAACAGCGCATCAACATGGGCGTCTTCGGACCGGCGAAGCGCATCAGCATCCAACTTGCTGGCATCAACCAAATCGCTTGGGTAGCGGCTGCCAGAGTGAGGGGATGCCACAACAAGTGGCACGGTCTGTATTTCGGGTTCAGACAGATGAAACGGCGCGTCAACGTCTACGAAGACTCGCTTCGCGTCAGACCGTTCACGGGCGGAGGCCAGGGGGCTCATGGATCGAACCTTACTGGGATTCGCGATGATCGGAAATCGACTTTTCCGCATGCCGGGCATCGACTGCTTGCTTGGCTTGTTCGCGTTCACGGTGCGCCACATACAGTCCAGCAGATATGATTACGGCAGCACCAATCCAGGTCCACTTATCCGGGAAATTTCCGAACAGCAGAAAGCCCATGATCGTCGCACCAAGCAGATGTGTGTAGGCGAATGGTGCGAGGGTTGATGCCTGGGCATAACGGTAAGAGGACGTCAGCAGGAAGTGCCCAAATCCGGCGAAAACGCCAAGGCCGACGAATAGCGCTATCGACAACCATCCATCCGGGTCTGTCCACACAAACGGTGCTACTGGCGTCAACGCCACGACGCCGACAATGGCGGCGATTGTGGCTGCGGTCGCCGGTGAATCGTAGCTCGACAAGTGACGTGTGGTGATTTGATAGAAGGTGGAGCAAAGGGCGCTGGCGACAAAAAACAGCGCGGCCCACTGCATATCGGCACCTGGCCTAATGATGATCAAAGCGCCTGCGAACCCGATGACAACGGCCAACCAGCGCCGCCAACCCACACGTTCTGCCAGCAAGGGCGCAGACAGCGCGGTTACCATGAGCGGGCCTGTGAATTGGATCGCGGCCCCGGTTGCAAGATCCAGATGGGACAAGCCCATGAAATAAAGGATCGTCGAGCCCAACAGATAGATCCCGCGCGCAATTTGGGCAGACGGCATCTGCGGGCGCAGCAGCTTCATGCCGTGCTGAGGCAAGAATACGACCAACATGAACGCAAGCGCCCCAACATTCCGCGCCCAGGCGACCTGGAGCGGATCATGGGTTTGGGTCAGCCATTTCACCGCGCCGTTCAGCCCGGTGAAATTGGCTATAGCGGCCAGCATCAACCCAATGCCGATAATGGTCGCGCCTTCAACGCGGCCTGCGGCTTTCGATTTCTGCATGGGGTGATGCCTGCTTCCTGCGGGATATGATTAGGGCGTAAATCACCCTTGGAGCAATTTAGGGCGCGCCCTGGCGAAGAGCAATTGGCGGGCATGTGTGCTAGTATAGGGCCATTGAAGGTACTGGGATTGAATTGGAATGGCTGAAATTCGTGAAGACTTGAGCGCCGCACACGCACGCGCGTGGCTGCGGCTCGCTGCCCCAGGCGCTTGGCTGACAGGGGCGGAGAAAACCGCCATTGCCGCTGAAGCCCGCGCCGCTCTCAATTGCCCGGCCTGCGCCCAACGAAAAGCAGCACTGTCGCCAGAACAGCCGATTCCAGCGCATATAGGGCCAAGTGATTTAGATGCAGCGTGGGTTGATGTGATCCATCGCATCCGTACAGATGCTGACCGGCTAACGCCTGCGTGGTTCGCACGTGTTGTGCCGTCGGTTTTGTCCGTTGAACGTTACGTGGAAACGGTTGGCGTCATTGCTGAAGTGACGGCAGTTGATAGCTTCATGACCGCAATGGGCATGCCATTATGGCCGCTTCCGGAGCCGCTCACGGGCGCGTTAACTGGAATTCGCCCAAAAGCCGCGAAACTTGCAGGCGCCTGGGTACCAACTGTCGCACCAGAGGATGTCAGCGCGGATGATCCAGAGCCGGTTCAGGCGATGTATCGCAACCGCTCCGCCGCCAACATCCATCGCGCGCTCAGCCTGTTGCCAGAAGCGGTGAACGGGTTCTTTGACCTGGACGACGCGATGTATCTGCCTGATGCGTTGCTGCGGAAGTTCGAAGAAGAGCCGCGCGCGATCACCCATGCCCAGATTGAGCTGCTGGCAGCCAGGGTCTCGGCGCTGAACCGATGTTTGTATTGAACAACCAGCCATCTCGTCCTGCTCCGTGGGAGCGGCCAACATGCTGGAGAGACGTACGATGATCGCTTTGCTATCGATGCTGAAACTGACAGCGGCGTGCCCCATGCCCGCCTTCTGCTTGATTTTGCAGAGGCTTGCTCCGCCGTTAGTGCAGACCTTTCGGATCGGCGTGAGGCGGTAAGGAGTACGCTTGGCGAAGCAGCACTTGTAGATGCGGCGGCGACAATCGCAATTTTCCAAGCTGTCGTGAAAATCGCAGACGCGACTGGCATTCCCCTGGAAGACGCAAAAGCCGAGATCAGCGCGGAGTTTCGCGCCGACCTCGGCCTGGATGCATTCGTCGCTGAGTAGCGTGGTGGCTACATGTCTTTCTTTTCGATCAGCTCGATCTTATAGCCATCCGGGTCTTCAATGAATGCGATGACGCTGCCACCGTGCTTCATGGGGCCGGGCGGGCGCGGAATGCTGACGCCCTCTTTCCCAAGCGCTTCACAGGTCGCGTAAATGTCTTTGACGCCGAGCGCCAAGTGGCCGAACGCATCGCCCAGATCATACGGTTCTTTCTGATCCCAATTGTGGGTCAATTCTACGACTGTGTTGTCCGCTTCGTCGCCATAGCCAACGAATGTCAATGTGAACTTGCCGGTTGGGAAATCCTTCCGGCGGAGTTCGTTCATGCCAAGCAGGCGGGTATAGAAGTCCATGGATTTATCGAGATCCAGGACGCGGATCATTGTGTGTAGATATTTGAAGTCAGCCATGTGCGGCGCCGCCTTTCAGTCTTGTTGAGTTGGATAAAGCGTATCAGCCGCTAAGGCAGATGGCGAGGCGGTTCAGCGTAAGTCCAGCTGGAATTCCTTGCCGCCATGGCCATGTACTTTGTCGTGAGTACGGACGATTACCATGGTCACGCCCGCAGGAACTTTAACGCCAGAAAGTGAGCGCGCGAACGGCTGCTCCGTCTCGTGCGGATGATGCAGCACACGGGTCCCTAGAACAGTCCCGTCAGGCAATCGCACATCGAATGCATCGGCATAGTGTTCCCAGCCGGTGTCGTCGTGGCGCACGGTGGCTGAAATTCTATATGTCCCATCGGATTGCTTTTGGGCGGTCGCCTTCAATACGTCCGCCTCGCCAGCGCTTGCGGCTAAGGGGAAGGCGGACAGCAAAAGAGCGGCAGCCAAGGCATATGTTCGCTTCGTCATGAGCGTTCCCTTATAGGCGATGGCACCTCAGAACATGGTGTTTCCGTTGTGCGACATGCCTGGAATGATTTGCAGCACATCCCAGTGCTCAACAACCTTACCGTTTTCATCAAGCCGGAAAATATCAATCCCGGCATATTCTTCATTTCCGGGCCATACTTGATGGCAGTGCAGGATGACGTGATCGCCTTCTGCAAATGCACGCTTGAATGTGACCTTCTTGCCGGGATGTTCGGCCGCCATGCGTTCAAAATATTCGATGAACGCTTCTTTGCCGTCTGCCACGTCGGGATTGTGTTGGATGTATTCTTCGCCGACATAGCGCTCAATCGCCTCACGCGGCTTACACTGATTAAACATCAGGTCATAGAATGCTTTGGCGGTTGCTTTGTTCTTTTCCAAGTCTTGCATCGGGCCACGCTATCATCGGCGAGAGGCGGGGATCAACTGATAAAGGCGTTGGATTCCGCCCTGGCTGCACTTATCCCGTTTGCGATCCGTTCCGGTCCATTTTATACGGCGTAGCATGAGTGACCTTTTCGCCGAATCGGCAGCATCAAACGACTACACCGCCGCTGACATTGAAGTGCTCGAAGGGCTGGAGGCTGTGCGCCGCCGCCCGGGCATGTATGTCGGCGGTGCGGACGAGCGCGCCTATCATCACCTGGCGGCTGAAATCCTGGATAACTCCATGGATGAAGCGGTTGAAGGCCATGCGGACCTGATTCTGGTGGAATTGACGGCGGATGGATTCTTCCAGGTTCGGGATAACGGACGCGGCATTCCAATTGATCCGCACCCTAAAAACCCAAAGCAGTCGGCATTGGAAGTCATCCTGACGACGCTCCATTCCGGTGGTAAGTTTTCTGGCAAGAATTACGCGACCTCTGGCGGCCTGCACGGCGTTGGCATGTCTGTTGTGAACGCGCTGTCTGAAGCGCTGACGGTTGAGGTTGCGCGCGACAAGACGCTGTGGCGGCAGACCTATTCCAAGGGCATCCCAACATCGAAGTTAGAAAAAGCGGGGGCGGCACCGAACCGCCGTGGAACACAAATCCGTTTTCGCCCGGATCCAGAGATTTTTGGCGATAGGCTAAAGTTCAGCCCAGCACGGCTTTATCGAATGGCGCGCTCAAAGGCCTATCTCTACAAGGGCGTCAAAATCCGCTGGAAGTGTGACCCGGCGCTCCTGAAAGAAGGCGATGAGACGCCGGCAGAGGCTGAACTGCAGTTCCCTGGCGGCTTGCAGGACTTTCTGGCCGCAAGCATTGGCGACCGGCCTGTCGCAACGGATATGCCCTTCGCTGGGGACGCGACAATGACTGATGGCGGCCGGGTTGAGTGGGCACTGTCCTGGCCCGTCGACGGTGATGATGGGTTCACCCATTCATACTGCAACACCATCCCAACGCCCCTTGGCGGCAGCCATGAGAACGGCTTCCGGACAGCTTTGCTGCGTGGCCTGAAAAGCTATGGCGAGTTTAAGAGCGTCAAGAAAGCCGCCCAGATTACCGGTGACGATGTGGTCGGTGCGTCTGGCCTGATGCTCTCCTGTTTTATCAAGGATCCTCAATTTCAGGGGCAAACCAAAGAACGCCTGGAAACGCCAGACGCCCAGCGCGCGGTGGAAGCTGCGATCAAGGACCGGTTCGAAAGCTGGCTGACATCCGCCCCCGCAAATGCGGATGCCCTGCTTGAGCATGTGATTGAGCGCACGGATGATCGGCTTCGCCGCCGGGCGGAGCGGGATGTAAAGCGCAAAACCGCTACCTCCCGTAAACTTCGCTTGCCG
Organism: uncultured Alphaproteobacteria bacterium; assembly: GCA_938083135.1. GTDB lineage: Bacteria > Pseudomonadota > Alphaproteobacteria > Bin95 > Bin95 > VMCJ01. Next base: position 102,487 of record CALLKY010000030.1, read on the forward strand.
GGCAAGCTTGCCGATTGTTCTCTGCCAGGACCAGAAGGATGCGAGCTATTCCTGGTGGAGGGTGACAGCGCCGGTGGGTCCGCCAAGCAGGCGCGGAACCGGAAGACCCAGGCGATCCTGCCGCTCCGGGGTAAAATCTTAAACGTCGCGAACGCCTCTGTTGAGAAGATGCGGGCCAATCTGGAAGTCCAGGATATCCTGCTGGCGTTGGGTTGTGGTAGCGGTAAAAACTACGACCACGATAAGCTGCGCTACGAGCGCGTTATCATCATGACGGATGCGGATGTCGACGGTGCCCATATCGCAGCACTCTTGATGACGTTCTTCTTCCAGGAGATGCCGCAATTGATCGAACGGGGCGGCCTTTTCCTGGCCCAACCGCCGCTCTTCCGCCTATCTGCGGGTGGGGAAACCCACTACGCCAAGGATGATGCGCACCGGGAGGAACTTCTCGCGACGACGTTCAAGGGCAAGAAGAAGGTTGATATCAGCCGCTTCAAAGGGCTTGGTGAAATGCCGCCAACCCAACTGCGGGATACAACCATGGCGCTCGCCAGCCGCACGCTATTGCAGGTCACGCTGACTGATGCTGGCGGCGAGCAAGTGCAGGGCCTTGAAGGACGGCGCGACTCCTCCGACCTCGTTGATCGGCTGATGGGCAAAAAGCCTGAAACCCGCCTCGCGTTCATCCAAGAAAACGCCAAGTTTGCGGAGAATTTGGATATTTAGGCGGCAGTAACCCATCGCGTAGCGTTAGGCCGCTCGCATGCTCTTCATAAACTGATGCACGGCGTCGGCGACGGAGCTGGCGCGGCGTTCTGTCATAGTGCTGGCGTCCAGCATCGCGCGGGCGCTTTCGCCGGCGCGGCCCGCACCTGTGTTTATGGTTTTCAGCGTGCGGTTCACATCCGCGGTGCTGATCGACACTTGGGACAAGAGAAGTGGCTCGGGAAATTTGAACAACGGGGATAAGTGGATTTTCAGCCTGTAACCGGCATGCTTTGCCCATCACAGGAGAATCACTATGCCCCGACGCCCTCGTCGCAATCACACTTCCGCCTTCAAATCGAAAGTCG
>CALLKY010000031.1 GCA_938083135.1 uncultured Alphaproteobacteria bacterium
CGCGACAACGCGACAACGCAGATCAAGAGAAAGAGCATTCGCCATGTAAGCTGGCCTCCTTTGCCAGCAAACATCGTGAATCACATATTCCCTACCAAGGGAATCCCAAACGATTCAATCAAATCCAAATCCGCTCTAGCGGCCAATAACTAACCTCAACACCACCTAAATTGCCCCTCTAAACAATATCTGCCGGATTAACTTCCCGCTCCAGCGCTTCGCCGTTCACGTACCGCACGATATTATCGAGGAATAACTGGTCCCAGCGGTCTCGCCCGCCATCACCGGCAAAGGATGTGTGTGGTGTTAAGCGGACCTTTGGGTGCGTCCAGAGAGGATCATTTTCCGGCAGCGGTTCTTTGTGGAACACATCAAGTGCTGCTTCGCTGATTGTTCCGTCATTTAACGCCTTAATCAGGGCCGCATCGTCAATCAGCGCGCCCCGGGCGATATTTACCAGAACAGCGCCGGGTTTTACTTGTGCGAAGAACTCAGCATCCGCAAAGCCCCGCGTTGCATCTGTCAGCGAGCAGGCGAGGACGATGATGTCAGCATCTGCTGCCAGCTTACCGGCATCATCTAACGACCCCACGCGCTCGACCCTATCGTCGGCCTGAGCGCTCCGGCGGATCACTTCGATCTTGGCACCAAAAGCATGAACGCGGGTCGCTAGGGCCTCACCAATCGGGCCATAACCGATGATGAGCCAGCGTGTGCGTGAAATCTCGCGGAATGGCGTGGTCTTCCATTCTTTGGCGGCCTGTTGATCGGCTTGGGTGCGCAGGGGATGCAGGATGCCCATCACCTGCGCCATCACATATTCAGCAATCGCAACGCCCTGGGCACTACTATTGCAGATACGGATACCCTTATCGGAGGCCCGCTTATACATCGGGTGATCAAGGCCGGCATTGAACGTCTGCAGCACATCCAGCCGCTTCAGTTCCGTCACCATCTCAAACGCTGGTTTGGTGGCATCCAGCGCATGGAGGTGGCTGGAGAACCAAAGGTAATCGGCCTCGACTTGGTGCGCCGGAACCTTTTTCCCATCGAGCGTGAACGCAGCATCCTGATCAAACGTGATGACGTTGATATCAAGCCCAAGCGCATCCAATCGCGCGCCAATATGGTCATACGAGCCGTCATACATGGCCACAGTGACAGTCATTGAAGTCTCCAAGTCTGGCTCACAGTCGAGCGCGCTAATTGCGGGTCGCGAGATGGACGCCGCTGGATTTTTGAAGTGACTTTAGAACTGCAAACAAGCTATCGGCGCTAGGGTTACCTTTCGGCCCGAACATCCGCATCAAGCTCTTTGATGGCTTACCGACTTCAGCCGCAAGTTCTGTAAACCCAATTGTTGCATTGATGTAGTCTCGAAGTACGGCTTTGCCTGTCGCAAGGTCGCCTGCAAGCATCAGGTCAACAGCCTCTTTTAGCAGTGCAGCGCGAAACTCCGGGTCGCTATCGGCCCGGGCCTTTACGGTGTCCCTGAAGGTGCGGGTAAGAGCCATGACTAAATCTCCTCTTTCCGTTCCAAATAGTCTTGCAATCGGGCGCGTGCAGCATCGATATCTTGGGATTGACGGCGCTTCGCCCCACCGGCATGCAGGATTATGAGAGTGTCACCGTCCTTCGTAAAATAGATCCGATAACCTGGCCCGAAGGTCAGGCGATATTCAAAAAGCCCGCTTCCTAGGCTTTTTGTGTTCGTGAAATTGTTCTGCTCCATCCGGGTTATTGCTGTCACGACCCGTGCAGCGGGCGTCGCGTCGAGACGACTAAACCAATCTGCGAAGGGGCTGCGACCGCGTAGGTCCAGATATTCAACCGCTTTCATATTTTATAGTAACATAAATGTTCCCAATATGAAATGAATTGCACACTTCTTTAGTCTCGCACTAAAAGAATGCCAGCCTCTGTCAGCGCGTCAATTTCCGTATCGCTGTAGCCGACTTCGGCTAGGACCTCGCGGGTATGGGTGCCAAGGGCGGGGGCGCCGTGCTTGATCTCGGTCGGCGTGCTTTCGAACTGGGCTGCCGGGCGGGATTGGCGGAGGCGGCCTGCTTCTGGATGGTCATATTCAATGACTGTGGCGCTCGCTTCGACCTGCGGGTGGTTGATCATCTGCGCGCGCGTCAGCACGGGGGATGATGGAACGCCAGCCTTGTCCAAGATTTCCAGCCATTCAGCTGCAGTGCGTTCTAGCAGCGCTTCCTGGATGAACTCCAGCCGCTCATTGGCGTTCTGGTCCCGGAGGGAAGGGCTGGCGAAGCGGGGGTCATCCAATAGCGTCTCACGTCCACTTGCTTTGCAGAACGCTTGCCATTGCACATTGGTCATAGTGGAGACGCTGATGTAGTCGGTCTTGGTCTCATAGATGAGATCGATGAATGTGGCGGCGCGCGCCTGCGTCATCTCCTCACCAACGAAGGTTTGGCCGTTCATGTCTGATGACCAAAGGAAGGCGATGACGCTATCCAGCATGGAGACTTTCACATGCTGCCCTTCGCCAGTTTTTGCCCGGCCCGCCAATGCTGCTGTAACGGCTTGTGCCGCTGTCACTGCCGTTAGCTTGTCCGGGACAATCGTGCGGATGAGCCGGGGTCGGACGGTGTCCGACCCGCCTTGCACAGAGGCCAGACCTGAAAGTGCTTGGATGATGGGATCATAGACAGGCTTGTGTGCCAGTGGCCCATTCTCGCCCCAACCACTCATAGAGACATAAATGAGGTCCGGCTTAATCTTGCGGAGTTCCGCCTCGCCGATGCCGAGCCGGTCTACGACGCCAGGGCGGAAATTCTGAATAAACACATCGGCTGTTGCGACCAGTTTGTTGATCGCATCTAAGCCTTCTTTTGATTTAAGATCAATGACAACAGAGCGTTTGTTTCGATTGTTATTTAAGTAAGATGCCCGCATGCCCGGCTCACCAGGGCCGGCATTGCGGGTGTGATCGGGGCGTTGGGGCGCTTCGATCTTGATGACGTCCGCACCCTGGTCCGCCAAAATCATCGTGGCGAATGGGCCGGCGATAACGCCGGTTACGTCAATCACGCGGTAGCCGGTTAGCGGTCCTGGCATCGTCAAATTCCTGGCTGAACTAGATTTGGCGGGGCACGGGCGTGAGCACGGCCTTACCAGCGAAATGGGCTTTGAGATTGTCATAGACAAGGTCACCCATGGCGCGGCGGGTTTCCGCTGTCGAACTGGCGATATGCGGCGTGAGGACCACGTTCTCCATCGCCATCATTTCTGGTGGCACGTTTGGCTCGCCGTCGAATACGTCCAGGGCCGCACCTGCTATCCGACCATCCTGCAAGGCTTTGACCAATGCCTGCTGGTCGACAATTGGCCCTCGGGCGGTATTGATCAGATATCCATTCGGTCCAAGCGCGTTAAGTACGGCCTCATCTACCAGCCCGCGCGTTGCAGCACCGCCTTCGCAGGCGACCATTAGCATGTCGCTGGCTTCAGCCAAATCGAGCAAGGTTGGGTAGCTTCGATAGGTTAAGTCGCCCATCGGCTTAGTATCGAAATAGGCGATGTTCAGCCCGAACACTTCAGCACGGCGCGCGACTGCACGACCAATGCGACCAAGCCCCAGAATGCCGAGGCGCTTGCCGCGCACGGTCGTGCCCAGGTCCATGCGCCGTTCTGTCCATGTGCCTGCGCGCAAGAAGCGTTCAGACTCACCGATTCGGCGTGGGGCCATAAGGATGAAGGCCATTGCGAGGTCTGCAACGTCTCCCGTCAAAACTTCAGGTGTGTGCGTGACGATCACACCCTTGGTTTGCGCCGCCGCGACATCTGTTGCATCAAATCCAACGCTGAATGAAGCGATGATCTCCAAATTATCTAGCGCGTTGATCAGCGCCGCATCTGGCCCCTTCATTCCGCCTGCGACGATGCCGCGAATGTTCGGGCCAATCTCCCGGAGCATCGCTTCAGAGTCACTTGGATTAACGAAATCGTGGACGGTGTATTCGGCTTTCAGGCGATCGATCAAAAACGGCGGAACTTGGGCCACTTGCAGCAGTTCAATCACGTATGGAGGCTCCTTGGCCCACGTTGGAATTCAGAGTTCAGGGCCGATACTTTGACGGCTCAACCGAGGTGCCACAAGGGCTGTGCTGATGGCTTGGCACCCTGCCATTGGCAAGCCTGATGTAGCGACATACCATTTCCGCAACAAACACCATCTATAGAGCGAGAGGGAGCCCGTCATTATGCCGACGATCACACCCATAGACGCCACATTCGGCGCCCGCATCACCGATATCAGACTTGGCGCACTGTCCGACGCTGACTGGAAACTGGTTGAGGCCGCGTTCAATGAATATGGCGCATTGGTCTTCCCTGAACAGCACCTGACGGACGAAGAGCATATCGCGTTCTGTGAGCGCTTCGGCCCAATCGAGCTCCTGCGTGGTGATGGCGAAAAGGCGGCGCGTATTTCCAATAAGCGCGCCGGTGGTGGTGTAATGACACCGGAGGAAAAGCGCTTCCAGGCGTTACGCGGCAATGAGGGTTGGCACACGGATAGCTCCTATATGCCGCTCGCCGCTAAGGCTTCTGCGCTTGCGGCGGAGATCACACCGCCTTCGGGTGGTGAGACAGAACTCGCCGATATGCGCGCCGCCTATGACGCGCTGGATGATGCCATGCGGACCCGGATCGCTGACCTTTCGGCCTATCATTCGCTGTACCAATCCCAAGCGAAGGCAGGGTTTACTTTCAAAACTGGCGACGGGTATGGCTATCACACTGAAGGCGCGCCGCTGAGGCCGCTGGTGAAGACGCACCCTGCTACGGGCCGAAAATCCTTGTTCATCGGCCGCCACGCCTTCCGGATTCCCGGCATGGAGGATGCGGAAGCGTTGGAATTGCTGGATGGTCTGTTGGAGTTCGCCTGCCAAGCACCACGAACCTACGCGCATTCCTGGACGCCGGGAGACCTTATGATTTGGGATAACCGCTGCATCCTGCATCGCGCCTGCCCCTATGACTACAATGAGCCTCGGGTAATGCGGCATGTGCGGGTTGCTGGTGATCCAGCGACGGAAACAGCCCCAACGGGTCGTGATGAACGGGCTGACGCGTTCCAGCCAAGCGCCGCGACAGCCTAAAGGATAGATCTATGAATGAAATGTCGCCTCTACCACTCACCCGTGAAGCTTTCGAAGCCAGTATGGCGGATTACCGCGCGGCTGGCGTTGCCCGTGCGGACGCCATCGGCAATCGCGGCCCCCTGGTTCTGGATGCAAATGGTAAGCTCCACCCTGACATTCTGGCCGCCTATTGGAAGCACGGCTACTATATTTTTGAAGACGTTATTGATGCCGGGGAAATCGATGCACTCCGCCATGACGCCCAGGTGATGATTGAGCGTGCGCCGGTCCACCGGGACGCTAAGGTTGATGCAGCGGGTCGTCCTGCGATGGGTCTGGATCATCAGCGCAGCCCTTATGTTTTCGCGAAACCTTTGGGTGATCCGTGGGGCGGAACAGGCCAGCTCGGCGGTCGCCATCCATCTAAGATGTCAGAGCCTCAGGCCGCAGCGGATGCGCCGCAGGATGTTGTATTTTTGATGCGCGGTATGTGCCAGGAGATGCCAGCGGCGCTTCGTCTCTATGGTCATCCAGAGATTTTGGCAGTGGCGGAGGCAATCAATGGCGATGATTTTGTGCCGTTCAATGACGCTATTTTTGTAAAGCAACCTGGGCTCGGCGGCTCTGTCGCTTGGCACCAGGATGGGGTTACACATTGGGATGCGCCCAATTGGGATGAGGGCATTCACGGCTTTAATTTCCAGGTTCAGCTTTACCCTGCGACGGTCGGCAACTGCCTTTGGGTCATGCCAGGCTCCCATAAGCTGGGCCGGGCGGACATCAAAGGCATGGTCGCGGCGAATGACGGCAGTGATCAGCTTCCGGGCGCTGTACCGCTGGTCTGCGGTGCTGGGGATGTCACGATCGTCAACCGCCAGATGCTGCACGGCTCCTTCGCCAATAGCTCGCCAGATCTGCGGATATCCATCACCTTTGGCTTCCATCGCCGCACATCGGTGCTGGGTGCGAAGGCGGCGCTTAGCGTTGAATCAAGCGATGTCTATGATGCGCAGCGGATCCATGACCGTGCGGCGGTTATCGCTGTCGCCATTGACGCGCGCCAACAGGTTTTCCCCATGGAAACGCCCTATAACTACAAGCCTTTCGCTGGCCAGGAAGATGCCTTCCGCTTCAATGAGGCGACTTTTGACAGTGTCATCCGGGACTACAACACCAAGGATTTAGCGATCTAGCAGACTGCCCAAAGGCCTTCATCCGTCAAAGCGCACGGGTGGCGTGCCTTGGATTGTGGTGCGGTGCATCAAGCGGCGGGTATTGGTTTCATCAAACGGACAGGCTTTGTGCATGGTCGAGCGATTGTCCCAAAGCACGACATCACCGGGCTGCCATTGATGGCGGTATTCGGCATCGGGTGCTGCGGCTATTGCCATCACGGCATCCAATAGCGCTTCAGTTTCGGCTTCGCTTAGGCCGCCAAACCGCCTGATCCAAATGTCGGAGAGGAATAGGGCAGGGCGGCCTGTTTCTGGGTGTGCGATGACAGCCGGATGCGCGATAGGCGGCGTTTTGGCCCGTTGTTCAGCCGATAGTGGCCCGCGTGTCTTGGCATGGCGTTGATCATAACCCCAGGCATAGTCGTATTCTGCGTTGAGGGTTTCAAGCCGCATTCTGATATTGCCCGGCAATGCATCATACGCGGCGGCCATGCTTATGAACGCCGTCTCGCCACCTTCCTTGGGGCATTCCAGGCAGCGAAAGATAGAGCCAAGGCTTGGTGCTGCCAGATATGCCAGGTCCGAATGATATTGCTTGGACCCGCCATGGGCACCGATGTGCCGTCCATCCTCGACAATGTTCGAGACGACGAAGATTTCGGGCTGTCCCGGCAACGTAAACTGCCCAAGGACATGGCTTTCAAGGGGGCCAAATCGCGCAGAAAACCGAACCTGATCCGCCGGCGTCAGATGATCTTGGTTGCGGATTAGCATCACGCCAGCGTCTACGAAGGCTCGGCGCAGCGCTTCGAACGTGGCGTCGGTCATTGGGGCCGCCAAGTCTACGCCCATCGCTTCAACGCCGAAATGATCCGTGAGCGGTCGTGTTTCTATAGACATCCTGCTACTCCATCGCCGCCCGCACTTTTGGGAATACTTCTTCGGCCATCAGTTGGAACGTCTCCAGCGTTTGGGTTTGGGGCATGCCGGTGCCTTGGACGCTCATGATGATGTGGTTGACGCCAAGCTCTGTATTGTAGCGTAGCATTTCTGCCGCCACTTCATCTGGATCACCGACGATGAAGCGGTCTTTGGCAAGCTCTTCATAGGCCATCGTGATGTCTTGATCGCCCTTAGCCATGGCGCGGTCCTGGCCCCATTCTTTGTAGAGATCGTACATGCCTTTGATATGAGGTGCCGCGATCTCAACCGCCTCCTCATGGGTGCGCGCACAGAAAACCTCGCGTCGGATGGGCAATTCATCGGGGAAGGGTTTGCCGATCCGGTTCAGTTCTTCGCGGTAGATATCCATTTGGCGACGGAGTGTTTCCAGCTTCTGGTGTGGGTTCAGGTACCAGCAGTCCGCCAGCCGCGCTGCACGCTTCACAGCATTGTCCACATTGGCCCCCATCCAGATCGGCGGGCGGGGGGACTGCACCAGCGGCACGGATATCCGTGCTTCATCCAGTTCGAAATGTTGGCCATGCATGGTGACAGGCTCGCCGGTCCAAAGCTGCTTGATGGCTTCCAGGTTTTCCTCAAAACGGGGAACGCCTTCGCCTTTTTTGACACCGAAGCCTTTGTATTCGACATCCCGGTAGCCCAGCGCGCAGCCAAAGATCGTTCGACCATTGGACATCAGATCCATGGTGGCGAAATATTCGGCCACCTCCAGCGGATTGTGCAGGGAGAGCAGCACAATGCCAGCGTTCAGGCGCAAGCTGGGCGCTTCCGCCATGACGCGGCAGAGATAGGGGATTTGCGTCATCTCACGATGTGGAAATGTGGAGAAATGCGAGCCCTTAGTGATGCTGTCATAGCCTAGCGCTTCGAGCGTGCGGGCCTGCTCCATCAGTTCCTCAAACCGCTTCCGCATGTCCTCCTTCCAGGGGAAAACGCCACGCTGCATAATGCCAAACTGCATCTTGGACTGGCCCATAGTTTGTTTGCTCCACGCTTGCTTTGGTGGCGGATTTCGCCTGAAACTTCGGCTACCGAATGAGCGATGCTCCATTCCGCACTGTGAAATCCAATCTCACAATGTGCGGAGGAAAAGCCTAAGTTGGTAGGCATGGATGTTCGGCCAAATTTTAGAGCGCCGTCAATTAGGGAGAGTTCGATGACTGACCGGGTGGAAGCTGGCGGATTGCAGGTCGCCAAAGAATTATACGATTTCGTGAATGCGGAAGCGCTGCCCGGCACTGGCGTCGATCAAGGCAAGTTCTGGGACGGTCTGGGCGCGCTGATCCACACGATGGGGCCGAAAAACCGGGACCTCCTAGCGAAGCGCGAAGACATTCAGGCGCAGATTGATGCCTGGCATAAATCCCGGCGTGGCCAGCCACATGATCACGCGGCCTACAAAGCCTTCCTGACGGAGATCGGATATCTCGTCCCTGAAGGCGGCGCTTTCTCCATCGATACGCCGAATGTGGATGCTGAGATTGCGACCATTGCTGGCCCGCAACTCGTCGTGCCTGTGATGAATGCTCGTTATGCGCTGAACGCTGCCAATGCGCGCTGGGGCAGCTTGTATGACGCACTTTATGGCACGGACGCGATTTCTGAAGATGACGGTGCCACGCGCGCTGGCGGCTACAATCCGGTGCGCGGCGCCAGAGTTATCGCCTGGGCGCGGACATTCCTGGATCAAACTGCACCGCTCGCGAACGGCAGTCACAGGGATGCGACCGGCTATTCGGTGCAGAATGGCACGCTGATTGTAAGCACCAATAATGGCGATACAGGCTTGGCTGATCCCGCGCAGTTCGCCGGATATCGGGGTGATGCAGCCGCACCGTCCGCTGTGTTGGTGAAGAATAATCGCCTCCATGCTGAGATCGTGATTGACCGTAACCACGCAATCGGCTCAACCGATGCTGCGGGCGTTGCGGACGTTATTCTCGAGTCCGCTGTCACCACGATTATGGACCTCGAAGACTCTATCGCCGCCGTCGATGCCGAGGACAAAGTCGCTGCTTACCGCAACTGGCTCGGTCTGCTGCGTGGTGATCTTGAAGATTCTTTCGATAAGGGTGGCAAGACCATGACCCGCCGCCTAAACCCTGATCGCGATTACACAGCACCCGGTGGCTCGTCGCTCACTCTGCCAGGCCGCTCACTGATGCTGATCCGGAATGTTGGCCACCTGATGACCAACCCGGCTGTGATCGACAAAGATGGCAATGAAGCGCCCGAAGGCATGCTCGATGCTATGATCACCGGCTTGATCGCGTTGCAGGACGGCAAGGGCGCGCAAGGCCTTAAGAACAGCCGCGAAGGCTCTATGTATGTTGTGAAGCCGAAGATGCATGGGCCAGAGGAAGTCGCGTTCGCCGACAGCATTTTCTGCCACGTCGAAGATGCGCTTAGCATGCAGCGGAACCGCATCAAGATTGGCATTATGGATGAGGAGCGCCGGACCTCTGCCAATTTGAGCGAGTGTATTCGCGCCGTAAAAAGCCGCCTCGCATTCATTAATACCGGCTTCTTGGATCGCACTGGCGACGAGATGCACACATCCATGGAAGCTGGCCCGATGATCCGCAAGGCGGACATGAAAGGCACGGCTTGGATTGCCGCATACGAAGATCGCAATGTTGATATCGGCATCGCGTCGGGCCTGCCAGGCCGCGCGCAGATCGGCAAAGGCATGTGGGCTATGCCGGATATGATGGCAGCGATGCTAGACCAGAAAATCGGCCATCCCAAAGCAGGTGCCAACACTGCCTGGGTGCCATCCCCAACCGCCGCGACCTTGCATGCAACGCACTATCACCATGTCGATGTGCCCGCATTGCAGGCGACGCTCGCCAGCCGCCCCATGGGCAGCCTGGATGACATGCTGACAATCCCTGTCGCGGATCGTCCGAACTGGTCCGAAGCGGAAATCAAAGACGAGCTGGACAACAACGCACAGGGTATTCTGGGCTATGTGGTGCGTTGGGTGGATGCAGGTGTCGGGTGCTCCAAGGTGCCAGACATCAACGACATCGGCCTGATGGAAGATCGTGCGACCTGCCGTATTTCCAGCCAGCATATCGCTAACTGGCTGCACCACGGTATCTGCACGGAAGATCAGGTGATGGAAACCATGAAACGCATGGCGGAAGTTGTTGATCGCCAGAATGCAGGGGATCCAGAATATCAAAACATGGCACCTAGCTTCACTGGCCCTGCCTTTGAAGCGGCCTGTGAGCTTGTGATCGAAGGCCGCCAGCAGCCATCTGGTTACACTGAACCCGTCCTTCACCGTCGCCGCCTACAGCGTAAGGCTCTTGACGTATAAGAAAGGCGGCTTCTTGTTATGAATGAGTTGAAGAACCAATTCTTCCATGCCGTGAATGACGGCGTTGGTTTTGAAGAACGCGGCGACGGCAACCTTGGCATCACGATCAAGGTGCTCTCCAGCGATCTGGACACTACGGCGAAACGGGGCAGGCGGACACGCTTGCTCCGCATGGCACCGGGCGCTGTAACACCAGAAGCCCATGCCCATGATTACTGGGAAGAAATCTACATTCTCGAAGGTGAGATGACCGTTCATGACGGGACGGACGGCGAGAAGGTCGTTCGGGTCGGCGATTATGCGGCGCGGAAACCTGGTGTCATGCATGGTCCTGTCAGCACAAAAGATGGCTGCATGATGATCGATTTCTGCTGGTATCCAGACGAAGACGGAACGCGCTAAACCACCGGCGCTCCGTAGCCTGAAAGTGCGACCGCGCCCTGGATTTCGCGGATAGCGTTGGTCATGGCTTGGCCGATCAGGTCCATATGGCGGATGTGTTCAATCCGTTCGCGAACCTGCTCGCTGTCATGATCACCCAGGATCGCGCCGAACAGGCCACAGGCATCTGCCAGATTGATAATGACGATGTCGTGCGGATCAGGCACTTCGTCGCTGAATAAGATCGCCTGGATACGGGCGCGCACTTCACGTTCCGCCTCACCATTAATCATGGGGTATGTGCGGGACTGAAGCCGCCACAAGAAACGGTTTTCCTGCTCGACCAGAATGCCGCGCGTGACTAAGCGTTTCAGCGCGACCAGCGCGAAGTTTTCGCTGCCGCTAGCGATCTGCTCAATCCATGTTTTGGCGCTCCTGCGGTCGTCATCTTTGGCGGCGGCCAGGATTGCCTGTGTCGTATCAAGCGATGTATCGCCAGTTGGTGTTTCGTCAATGACGAAAAGGTGCTCCAGGTCCGTATCGATCCTATCGCGCAAAGCTAAGTCCATCAGCACAGCACCTGCCAAGATGCACTTCAACATCCATGCATCAACGGACGCCATTTCCCCATCCTCGTCATCCAGGAGGAGGAGCATGATTTCTTCGGCGAACGTCAGGCGCTGTGTATTCTCTGTCATGGACTTATTTGAAATCCTTCATATCCGGCCGCTGCGACCGCGTCGCAGCGCTTCTTGTAAGCTTCTACACCGCCCACATAGGGCATAAAAATGCGCGGCTTGCCGGGTATATTGGCACCCATGTACCAGGAATTCGCTAACGGATAGAGCGTTGCATCAGCCACGGCATTATTATGGGCAACCCAATCATCCTCTGCCTTTGGTTCCGGTACGATCTTGGACTGGCCGTTGCTACGCAAATGCTCCAGGCAATCCGCGATCCAATCTACATGCTGTTCGCAGGAAAGGATCATCTGGCTCTTAACGCCGGGGCTTTGCGGGCCTGTAATCATGAACAGGTTCGGGAAATCGGCCATCATGATGCCGAGATAAGTGCGTGGTCCATCTTCCCATTTCGCGCCAATTTTGGCACCGCTATCGGTTTGGATGTCGATTTCTTTCATGGCACCTGTCATGGCGTCGAACCCTGTCGCGAATACGATCATATCGAGTTCATATTCAGCGTCAGTGGTTTTAAGGCCTTTTTCTGTCAGGCCTTCAATCGGGGCGCTGCGCACGTCCACCAGGTCAACGTGATCTAGATTGTACGTTTCGTAGTAGTCCGTATCCAGGATCAGGCGCTTGGTGCCGATTGGGTGATTGTTCGGACATAGCAGTTCCGCCGTCTTTGGGTCTTTGACCGTGGCGCGGATCTTATTGCGGGCGAAATCAGATGCTGTGTCATTGGCTTCCTTGTTCGTCAGCAGATCGGTGAAGGCATACAGGTAACTGATGCTGCCGCCCTCGGCCCATTTGGCCTCATAGGCGGCGTTACGCTCTTCCTCGCTGACCTCGAGCGCAGATTGCGTCGGGGGCGGAAATCCAGCTATGCCAAAAGGCGTTGAGTAGGCTGCTTTGCGCCGTTCGGAATATTCGGCTTTATGCGCTGCTTCTTTCTCCGCGCGCATCGGCTCATTTCGGGCAGGCAGGCTGAAATTGGCTGTCCGCTGAAAAACCGTGAGGTGCTTGGCTTGCTTGGCGATCAATGGGATTGACTGCACACCGCTTGACCCGGTGCCAATAACGCCAACGCGAAGACCCGTGAAATCAACGCCGTCATGGGGCCAAAGGCCAGTGTGCTCAACCCGGCCCTTGAAGTCGTCGAATCCTGGCCAGTCTGGCTTCCGCGGTGTTGAAAGATTGCCTGTCGCCATGATGCAATAGGGCGCAGACACGCTTTCGCCTGATGCGGTCGTGATGGTCCAGCGATTACTTTGATTGCTGAACTTGGCGGCCTTAATGCGTGTGTTGAATTGGATATCCTTGCGCAGGTCAAACCTGTCCGCGACATGATTCACATAGTCCAGAATGACAGGTTGGCCGCCATAACGTTCTGGCCACTGCCACTCTTGTTGCAGGTCATCATCAAAGGAGAATGAGTATTCAAGGCTTTCAACATCACAGCGGCAGCCTGGATAGCGGTTCCAATACCAAGTGCCGCCAACATCGGCCGCAGCTTCATAGATGCGCGCCCGGTAGCCCAGATTGCGCAGCTTATACAGCGCATAGAGCCCACCGACGCCGGCCCCTACAATAATGACATCCAAATCGCTGTCGCCAGCACGTGTTGCCTCTGTCGCCGACACATTACGCCTCCCAAATTCACCCAAGTTTGGGCGCTAGGTTAGTCTTGATAAGACGGCTCGTCCATTCAATCGGGTGTAAACAGGTTGATGTCACCTTGGCGGCTTACTGCCCCGCTTGTGCCAATGAAATCGGTTTCCGTCATGGCCGTTAGCGTGGCAGCATCGGCAGGTGCATTCGCAAGGAAACGCGGTGTCGATGGGTCGTTAATATCGCCCATCCGGCCAATGATTATGCCGCGATTGGGCACCCCATCCCGCCCGTAGGTCACAGTGTAGGTTTCAATCATACCCTGCCCGGTGGGCGCTTCCAGCAGAGGTGGGCGTGGTAAGCGGTCAATTTGCCGTTGGTATGTCGCTGGACTTTCTCGATGCCACGGACCGCTAACCGGCATGGTCGAATATATACCGGCCGCGTGCTTGGTCAGATAGCCGCCATTGGCTGTTACCATGCCGAAACTGCCTGGCTCGGCCCTTAGCTGATCCGCCATCGTCGCGACGGCATTCATGGAATAATTGTTTCCAGCACCACCGTGATAAGGCAGGCCGCCAGTGACAGTCAGCGGCCTTGGATCATTTGGGCTCAGGCCAAGTGCATCCCGGCCAATGGCGACGGCGCTGGGGAAGCAGGAGTAAAGGTCAAAATAGCTGATGTCGCTGATCTCAAGCCCAGCCTGCGCCAGTGCTCTTTCGCCCATCAACGCCATGGCGGGGGAAGCCGCATAGGCGCTGCGCTCAGAGACATGCCAGATATCCTGCACATCGCCAGCACCATGCAGATACACCCATCGTTCCTCTGGAATGCCTGAAGTGCGCGCGTGGCCCACGCTGGTCAGGAGCAGCGCTGCAGACTGGTTAATTTGGTTCATGGCGCACATGAACTTCGTGTAGGGCCAGGATACATACCGATTGGCGGGGCCAGGTTCAGAAATCTCTGCAGCCGTGCGCTGAATAGGAAACCATGCATTTGGTGATGCTGCGGAAACCGCCGTCAGGGGCTGCATGAGCGCGCCCATAGCGGTTTGGTGTTCGTCGATGGTGTGGCCGTAGCGGTGGCGGAGTGCGTTTTCAAACAATGGATAGACGTGGGACGCAATCCAAATCCCGTGCGCTTCTTCATAAGCAGAGGCCATTGGACGTTCGGGGTAGAGCCAGGTCGCATCCCGGTCTGCCGGTTCTCGCCAATCGGGCTTTTGGCCTGCCTTGATGAGGCGGCGGCCATTATCCATTGCTTCTGCACCCGCAAGCAAGACAGACCGAGCCTCACCACGGGCGATAGCACCAGCATAGCGGTTCACGAGATATTGTGGCGCTTCGCCCCCGTCTGGCGTCAAATATGTGTCTGCGTTTGTAGCCCCCAGCCGTGCCGCCAGCACGGCGGGCGAATTCCGCATCGGCTCCCGGAAGCTTTTGACGACGACAAGCGTATCGATATCTTCCAGCCAGCGCTTAGGCGCGTGGGCGTCCTTGGCTGCAGCATGGGCGGCGCGTTCCATCAGGTCCATCGGTGTGGAGAGGGCGTCGAGCGGTTCGTCACGCACGGTGTATTGCCCAACGCCAACGAGAACGGGTGTGTTGGCATCAATCATGTTGCGTCCTCGGCCAAGGCGCGTGCCCATTGGATATCTGTCTTGCCGCTGGCACCCCGCTGCACTTGATCGACGAAGAGAAACGCCTTTGGCAGCTTGTAGCGAGCGATATGGCGAGCGGCCTCCTGCAATAATGCGGTCTGGTCAGCGTCTGCGCCGGGGCGAAGTTCCACAAGTGCTGTCACCTCTTGGCCCCAGCGCGGGCTAGGCCTGCCAACGACCGTCACATCAGCGACGTCGGCATGTTGCTTGATCGCTTGCTCCACTTCCTCCGCAAAGATTTTCTCGCCGCCCGAGTTAATGGTGAAGCTTTCGCGCCCCAGAAGGCGGATAGACCCTTTCTCTGTTCGATGCACACGGTCCCCGCCAATAACGTAGCGCACGCCCTCGATCACCGGGAATGTTGCCTCAGTCCTCGCCTGATCGCCAAGATACCCAAGCGGTACAGCGCCTGTACGGGCAAGCCATCCGACGCTCATGTCTGTTTTCGGTAAAATATGGCTCCGGTCCTCAGAAACCACGGCGGAATCCTTGGTGATCAGGAAGCGTGTTGCTGTGCCCTTATCTGCCGTATCCGCACTGGTCATGGCGATGGCTTGCGGCCCAGTTTCGGATGATCCAAGCGCATCCACCACCTGCATTTGGGGATTGAGCGCCAGCATGCCCGCCTTCACTTCAGGTGAAAGAATAGCACCGGTATTGTATAAGAACCGCAAGCTGGAAATATCGAACACACCCGTTTGGGCTGCCGCAAGCAGTGGCTTCCCAAACGCATCCCCGATGATCAGCAGCATGTTCGCTCGGGTGTCCTGCACGGTTTGCAGCAGGTCAATCGGATCCATCCGTTCAGGCTTAGATTGGATCGCGATGGCATTGCCGGCGATCAGCGCGCCGAAGGATGCGTGGCAGCCAGCGCCATGCATCATGGGCGGTGCTGGCAGGACAACATTGCCGCCAGATTTCCGTGCCCGGGCGACATAGGCCTTAATATCAGGTAATGGCGCGCCTTTGCGATCCCGCCCGCCCAAATTGGCAATGATGCAGTCTTCCTGGCGCCAGAGAACGCCTTTCGGCATGCCCGTCGTGCCGCCGGTATAGGTCATGTAGATGTCGTCAGCTGACCAGGAAACCTTGGGCTTTGAAGGCGTGCCTGCTGCAATCGCTGCCTCATATTCCAGCGCACCAGGGAGTAAGGCTGCGCCCGACCCGTCATCGACTTGGATCAGCAATCTGATGTCTGGAATGTCCGGCAGCAGCTCTTGGATGATGTCCGCGAATTGGCCTTGATAGATCAATGCGGAGGGCTGGGCGTCATTCAGGAGATACAGCAGTTCTTCGCGCACATAGCGGTAGTTGATGGTGAATGGCGTCGCTCTGGCTTTGAAGCAGCCAAGCATGGCTTCGACGAATTGCGGCGTGTTCAGCATAAAAATGCCGACGTGATCTTGGCCAAGCTCCCAATTTTTTAGCGCCTGCCGCTCAGCCCGAAGGCAAATATTGTGATCCAGTAGAAAATTCGCGAGGCGCCGGGACCGGTCATTCAGCTCAGCATAGCTTTGCCGCTCCCCTTTATGGATGAACGCAGTATGGTCTGGCAGCGCTGCAGCAATCGCTTCAGTAATGGCGGGGAGGGTCATTGGTATCGCCTGGGAGTTCAATCGTCTTCCATAAAGCGACGCAGGCGGTCTGTGGCTTCAAGATATTCTTCCATGAATTGGCGAACGACCTCCCGCGCGCTCACGGTTTCATTCATCAACCCAAGCCCTTGGCCAACGAAGTAAGAGGCCAATTGTGTCGCCCCTTCATGGCCACCTTCCGCAAGCTTATTGATGCGCTGCATGGTCGGCTCAACAATGATTGACTGGAACGGCATGGGCAGCGAGGCGGGGGCGTCTGGGCCTTCCCATGCGTCTGTCCAGGCGGAGCGGAGCTGGCGGGAGAATTTTCCTGTTCGTGCTTTTGAGCGCACCGTATCGCGGGATGAGGCCTTGAGCATTTTCTCTTTAACGGCGGGTGAGGTCTCGGCCTCCGTCGTTGTTAACCAAACCGAGCCCGTCCATGCGCCGTCTGCGCCCATGGCCATGCATGCGGCCATCTGTTCACCGGTTACAATACCGCCCGCCGCCAAGATTACGGCGTCGCTAATCGGGCGAATGGCGCGGACCACCTCTGGCACCAGAACCAGCGTTGAGACATCGCCGCAATGGCCGCCAGCCTCGCCGCCAGAGACGACGATGATATCAACGCCTGCTTCTACCTGGCGGATTGCGTGCTCCCGCGCGCCAACAAGTGCTGCCACGGGAACGCCATGGGCTCGTGCACGTTCAATCATATAAGCCGGTGGTGGGCCTAACGCGTTGGCAATCAGGCTAATTGGATGATCGAAGGCGACGTCGAGCAGCGCCTGCGCGCCCTCATGCTGGATGCTCTGGCTCATCCGTGCGCCGCGGGAAATGAGATTATCTTCAATCTGTTCGGAGGGGATGTTGTGATCCGCCAGCAGGTCGCGCACGAAGGCCCGATGCGCCTGTGGCACCTTCGATACAGCATCCTCCCGGGACATGCTCTTAGATTGGCCCTTCGCGTGGGCTTCATGCCGTGCTGGAACGATCAGATCGACGCCATAGGGCTTGCCATCAATGTTCGCATCAATCCAATCCAGTTCCGCCGCCAAGGTCTCTGGCCGCATGCCAACAGCACCCAGAACCCCCATCCCACCTGCCTTAGACACCTCCACCACAACATCTCGACAATGGGAGAAAGCGATCAATGGGAAGTCGATATTCAGCAATGAACATATTTTGGATCGCATTTGATAGTTCTCCGATTACTGGAAGAGTAAGTCCTGAAATCAAAAGCTGACCTTGGGCACAAGAAAAATTTCATCTTGTCTAGCATCGTTTGACAAGGTCAACTATCTGTAGTCCAGTTTTATTCAAATCAAGCATTTTGGTTAATGCAATTTTCGCACGTTATGGGGCTGGCGTAAATGTGGACCGCGATTCAGAATTTTTTTTCTAGCGAAGGATTTCAACCGCACGGCTTTTGTTTGATGTGGCAGCCAGATGTGTTTTGGTTGCATGTGGCAGGGGACGTGATCATTGCCGTGTCATATTTCTCGATACCGGCTGCGATCATTGTTTTTGCGACGCGTAGACAGGGACTTGGCTACCGTTGGGTCTATTGGATGTTTGGCGCGTTTGTTGCTGCCTGTGGTGTCACACATCTCTTTTCAATTGTGACATTGTGGATGCCATTTTATGGATTTGAAGCAATTATAAAGGGGCTGGCCTAGATAGCTGAGAAAGGCTATGCAGGTCATATGGTTAGCATGCGTCG
This sequence comes from uncultured Alphaproteobacteria bacterium, assembly GCA_938083135.1. Classification (GTDB taxonomy): domain Bacteria; phylum Pseudomonadota; class Alphaproteobacteria; order Bin95; family Bin95; genus VMCJ01. The sequence goes on from CALLKY010000031.1 coordinate 18,204, forward strand.
GCGGAGTAGGCTTCCGCGAAGTATTCAGATTGAGCTGATCAAGTATTTCGTTGCAGGTTCGACGGCGCGCTCAGCCGCCGC
>CALLKY010000032.1 GCA_938083135.1 uncultured Alphaproteobacteria bacterium
CAGAAAAGCCGCCGCCCGTAATCTCCCAGATCTCTGGGACGCCATCCGAGACGCCATCGACGACCTCACGCCAAACGACTGCAGGAGCTACTTCACAGCTGCAGGCTATGAACCAGAATGATGGGAATCTGCTCTAGCCAGAAATTGAATACTATGACTTGGCGTCATCAGCTGCCTCGGTCGGCAAATTGTCAACCTGAATGCCTTTTCTTGTCAGACATTATCCAAATAAGCCGCTCGTTCCCTGCATCAGGTGACGCCGATAAGTCGTTCTGATTTATATCCAATTTATTCAAACTCACGTGCGCTTTGTCTTGATTCCTTTTAAAACTCGGTGCACAAGACGACGGGCAGCGCGATAGATAGCCTCAACCGAGGTGAGATCGCGCTGCGGAGGCATCACCTTTTCAACCCGTTGCTTATAGCGGTGGAACTCTACTCGTTGTTCCTTAAAGCGGCGCTCAAAGTTTCTTGTATTTGCTTCTTGCTTCGCCATTTTTTGGAAGTGCCATTTAAGGTACTCAATATCACCAGACCCAGTTGGATGGTGTAGTGGACGCTCCATCATACCTTTGTACATATCAACGAATTGATCGATTACTATACGAATATCGTGGAAATTCTCGACCAACTCTCGCCCTCGATACGACAACTCCTCCCGGCGGCCAACATCACCAATAATCATCCGCAGTTGGTCTTTGATATTACTCGGATTTGCGTTAACAACTGGAACATCGTCTGTCTTATAGAATTTTTCGAACAATCCAGGCTGTAGATAGACAACACAAGGTTTCCCTAGCGCCCATGCTTCGAGTGTCAACACGCCTGTGGATCCAATTAAAAGTTGATCAACTATAACATCTGCTTCCTTATAATATCTGCGCGCTTCATCCAAAGAAAGGTCTTTAATCATCTTAAAATCAAAAGGAACACCTTCCGCCTGAAGGGCCTCCACTGCTTCAATGACAAACTTTGAGCCTTTGTAGGCTTCATTCGTCGGAGCATGGACGACCAATGGACGTCGCTTCGTATTGCTAATGCCCACAAAATCCCATTTTTCGAGGTCAAGAGCTCGTGGAATAATACGCGCTTCGGGGAAATGCTGCTGCAGTTCCGGGTCCTGCACGACAAACTGGTCCACATATTCCCGCAAGAAGCCCATGTAAGCTTTTTGCAAGGATTCTTCCCAAGGCGTGACAGCACCATGAAAGAACGGGCTGTGTTCATTTACAGCCATGTCCCACGAAGGCAAACGGAGATCAAATCCCGTGAACCTGTGTGCAATTCGGCGGCCTCTGGCCTTTAATAAAGGGAGGTCGAGGCCTGTAAAATTCTCGCCAGTACCGCTAAAAAGCAGCGACTTGTTCCAAAAGTGGAAGATATCCCAATTTTCCTTAATCAGTTGATCAAGGACCATAAATTGCGTTGATACACGACCACCATGTTCTTTATAATTGGCTATGTGATCAAGCGAAAATCCAAATTTATGATTAACACCCGCCATATATTGAACATGCTTCGCATCATAACCGCGCCGTTTAAGCTCCTGAACGATGGTTACGGGCATACTGGCAAAGTTCATTGGGGCTAACACAACACGCATTCTGATTCCCAACTTAACCAAACAAATATTATTCCAGCTTCGCCACCGCAATCATAACAACGATGTAAGGCAAAGCTCGAACGCGCGAGCCGTTTCTTCAGACTAGGCTTGTTTCCCCTGCTCGAAAGCCTAAGTCGACGAACCAAGCTCTCGAAAAGCATATCAAAAAAGAGAGCGAGTGTACAAATGCACACCCGCTTCTTTCAGATTAGAAATCGAACATCACGAGCTTGGGACCGACTAGCCCCAACAACCAACGTTACGCCAAGCAGAAATTAAGCGCCGAACCGCGCTTTTTCCATGGATGTATTCGCTTCAACAACAAGCTTTGTTGCCACACGAAAGGCACCCATGATGGCTTTACGATCAGGCGTCAAAGAAGATGCATCTTCGGTATAACCATCGGCCCGCAAAATATGCTGAAGCAGCTCTTTGATAAGCTGCGCTTCATGTGCTTCCATCTTCATTCTCGCAGTGGGTGATTGTTGGATATCTTCTACTATGGAACTGGACCCAGGTCAATAAATTGGACAGGCCAAATTCCAGACACGTCCCTCTGAAATGCAATGAAAAGCATCACGCGAAGTACGCCCTATAGGCAACAATAAGTCGGGGAAATTCACGACCTAATGGTGCTGCAACATCAGGATACAGGTACAGCCGCCCGCAGGCTTTCCACTGTGCGCATGAGCGCGACTGCATCCCCCAGGGCACCCCGGTCCGGTGCCTGTCTGGTTCGGATTGCCTCAAGGAATGCCGCTGATTGGCCAATATAGAAATCAGCATTCCCGCCAAGATCAGTCTGCCCCTTATCAAATCCACCGCGTGGCTGATCGATCATCAGCTTAGATGCGACATTGGGTGTCACGGATGCCATCAGGCTGCCGTTCTCACCCTGCGCTTCTAACGATTGGGCAAATGCAGGTGTGATCAAATCTGCCTGGATCAGAATTTCCACGCCTGCAGCGGATGTCATGCGCACAACAACGAAATCCTCTGCATCCACCGTATGCATTTTACCTTGGATCATGCGCTGCGGACGCAACAGCTTGCTTGTTAGTAATTCTGCTTCCGCCGGCGGGCCAAAGTACCAGATTGCGAGATCCAGCATGTGGACCAACATCTCATTGATAGCACCGCCGCCGGTCGCTTTCTGATGCTTCCATGGCTGGCGGGAGCCCCTGCCCCCAACACGAAGAATAGCCGCTGATACCTTACCGAGTGCAGCAGAGTCCTCTGTCTCACGCGCGCCTGCTAGCGCCTTAGCTGCGGCTTCAAACGGCGGTGCATAGCGGTAAATACACCCGACCATGCCGATCCGCTTCGCTGCTTTAACTTCAGCGTCCAGCTTTTCCGCTTCGGCAAAGCTCTCGCAAAGCGGTTTTTCGACCAGGAAGTCCTTTCCCGCTGCGATTGCTTGTCGGATTAGTGGCGCATGAGCCGGTGTTGGAACACACAAAACAACGCCGTCGACAGCATCATCCTGAAATACATCTTCGACGTTAGCATACGGCGTTACTTCTGGGATTTGTCCTGCCAGCCTGTCTGCCGCCCCATCCATCACATCAGCGGCGACAATTTCAACGCCCCCCGCCTGCAACAGACCCTTGATGTGCTTCGGCGCCTGCTGACCGCAGCCAATGATACCAATCCGTGTCATTTTACTCATGATAAGCCTCTGTCGAAGAATTCTTGATGAGATAGCGATCCTCTGATCGCAATCAGTTGTGCAGAAGTCCAGCCATCCGCTTGAAGCAATGGGCGCGGATCGCCGCAGAAGTTTTCATAGGAATGGCGTCAAACTGGTGTGCAAGCAATAGGAAGCACTGTAACGCTGGTCACTGGCTGACCAGTCTAACGCCCACTCCCACGACCGCATGTCGAAATTCCTGACCCTAGCTTGCGCTCTCCGCCAAGGCTGCGATCCGGGCATTAGCAAGCAGTTGTGTTGTATCAGATAGCGCTGTGCGTGCTTCCGCCAGGGCGTCTTGAGCCGCTACCTTATTGCCATCGTCGAGAAGCGCCAGGATAAGTTTTTGCCACGCCATAGAATCTGTTGCCGCGACTTCAACGGCAGCCTTCCAAGCATTGAGACGCTCTGTTTTGGCATCAGGTTCCGCCGCGCTGTCTGCCAACGCGAGATGACCATCAGCGATCCGTGCATTTTCGATAAGTAAATCCTTGCTGTCTGGGGTATCAGCGAGGCCTGCTTGGATAATCTGCGCCGCTTCATCGAACCGCTTGAGGCTACGAAGCGCCCGGCTGGTTTGCTCGATTACAAAGGGCGTCACTTCATAATGCATGCCATAGACTTTCCATGCAGCTATGGATTCATTCCACTCCTGCATCCGCCCAGCAATGTTCCCTTTCAATGAAAGCAACGCCATATGTGTTGGCTGCAATTCCAAACCGTCATCAACAAGCTTCTTCGCTGCTTCAAGGTCACCCAAAGCTGAAACCGCCACGGCCGCCCGGCGAACAGCCTCCATATCATCAGGCGTGAGTTCGACGAGCGCTGACCAACGCTCAGCTTCTAAGTCTCGTCGTTGCGCCTTTTGCGCGATCAATGCCCCGGCCCGAAGCAGCGCCGGGTCTTCTGTACCGTGCTCTGCTGCCTGCTGAAACGCAGTCTCGGCCTTAACAAGGTCACCAGCGGCAAGGCGTGCTTCAATCCATGCAGCCCAGTAGCTTGGATTTTGAGCGCCTAGAATTGCCACCGGCTCCATCGCATCTGCACGCTCAGATGATGAAGCCAAGCGCATGATGCGGTCCGCAAGCGCCTTAGGTTCAGGCTCGTCCGGTGCTTCTTGCAGATAAGACCGTGTCTCACGCGCAGCGCCGACTAAATCATCCAACGCAATCAGCGCCACGATTGAACGACGCGTATCACTAAAAATACCGGGCTCGAGCGCGATCGCTGCCTGCCATAACTCGTGCGCTTCGGCGTATGACCCCCGGCCTTCGGCTGCGCTCGCACCAATACGGATCAACTTTGGTCGATCCGGCCAGTCATTGGCAAAGCGATGATAGAGCGCGCTGGCCTCTTCGTACTTCTGCTGTTGAACCAGCGCGTTGATATACGCGCCTGCCTGGCTGTCATTCAAATCATGAGACTTAAATGCATCGGCCCAATGCCGTTCAGCAGCCGCAAAATCTTTGTCGGTCGCGGCATAGCGCGCGGCCAGTGACAGGGTCGCAAGATCATCAGGCGTTGCGACAAGCGAAGCGTCCAAGCGAGATCGAGCTTCTGAGGTACGCCCAAGCTGAAATAGCAAAAGCGCTTCTGCATTCATCGCTGGATGATAGTCTGGATATTCATCTGCAATCTGGCGCCAAAGTGTGGCGGCAGTGGCTGCATCTTCAGTTTCTGATGCGCGAATCTTGAGGAACTCGAGCCTGTTTTTCTCATCCTCATCAACGAATGGATCAGCAGCCCGCTGAGCGGGTCCCGTTGTGTAATCACGTTCAGCCACCAGATCAGAATTGGGGGTCGTGGGTTCTGCTGACGTCTCAATCGAGGCGCCAGTGTTTGCCCCGTCAGTACCTGGCGCATCAAGCGGCGGCTGCGTCTGAACATCGGACTGCGCGGCGACAACTTCGGTTGCAGGAAACGACGGCACAGCTGGCCTCAAGTCAGGCGAATGTCGTTGCCGCACCTTTGTTGACGCCATCTGCATGACCAGACCAAAGCCCAAGGCCAGGATTGGCCCGACAAATATGTAAAGCTTAGCCAAACTCCCAAGCTGCGGGTTGCCAGCAAAAAGCGATTGCCCGACGAATGCGACGCAGATGCCTATGACGCCCAGCGCAATACCGATCATGCCCTGCCATATTGCGCCCGCGAGGCCGGCCAGCGTTAACGCCAGGATCACAGCCGCAATGTCAGTCCGCTGGAAGGCCAGCGCCGTTTCCATGCCTTCACGGGTTGGCAAGACCATCATGCCAGCAGATATAGCCATCAAGAGGGCTGCGGTAATGGCTACAACGCGCATGATGAACCAGTTGATCCGATGGGAATGTGATTTGTCTTACTTGCGTTCATAGCGTGGTACTGTAGCAAAGACAAAAGGCGCTCATCACACTCTGTGCGCTTGTCTGGCACCAAAGGGTATTTTTATGCGCAGGGAAGAATATCAGGCCTTCTTCAAAGACGGCGTGCAAACCCTGAAATCTGAAGGTCGGTATCGTGTGTTTGCTGCACTTGAGCGGCAAACAGGCAAGCACCCGCGCGCACTCTGGCATCGCCCGGACGGTAGCGTGCGGGAAGTTATTTCATGGTGCTCTAATGATTATTTAGGGATGAGCCAGCATCAGGCTGTGCTTGATGCGGCGAAATCAACGTTAGACGCTGAAGGTGCTGGGGCTGGCGGCACGCGCAATATTGCCGGGTGCAACCATTTCCATGTCGAGCTAGAGGCCGAGCTTGCAGATCTTCATGGCAAGGAAGCGGCACTGTTGATGACATCTGGATATGTCGCCAATGAAGCAGCACTCGGGACAGTCGGTGGGATGCTGCCGAATGCCATCCTGCTGTCTGACGAATTGAACCATGCATCAATGATCGCGGGTGTCCGCGCGAGCCGGGCGGAGAAGCAGATTTTCCGCCACAATGATGTCGCGCACTTGGAAGAACTGCTGCAAGCAATTGATCCGGCGCGGCCAAAGATCATCGCATTCGAATCCGTCTACTCCATGGATGGCGATATCGCCCCGATCGCCGCAATCTGTGATCTCGCCGATAAATACGGTGCCCTGACATATCTGGATGAAGTCCACGCCGTTGGCATGTACGGTCCGCGCGGCGGCGGCGTTGCAGAGCGCGATGAGGTCATGGACCGGGTGGATTTGATTGAAGGCACACTGGCAAAAGCCTTTGGCGTCGTTGGTGGATACGTCGCCGGGACTGATGCCGCGATAGACTTCATCCGCTCTAACGCTTCAAGCTTCATCTTCACGACCGCGCCTGCCCCGGCCTTAGCTGCCGCTGCCCTGACGGCTGTCCGCCACTTAAAGCAAAGTGGCCAAGAGCGCGCAGCCCAGCAACGCCAGGCCGCGTTGTTGAAAGAGAAAGTCGCAGCAGCAAAACTGCCGCAGCTACCCTCCGTCAGCCACATCGTGCCAATTCATGTTGGGGATGCCGCGACCTGCAAACAGGCGAGCGATATGTTGCTCGAAGAGTTCGGTATTTATGTGCAGCCGATCAATTACCCCACAGTGCCGCGCGGTACGGAGCGCCTGCGGTTCACGCCAGGCCCTATGCATGATGACCGCATGATCGAAGACCTTGTTACGGCGCTGCAGCACGTCTGGACAAAGCTCAACTTGCCCCGCGAATGCGCCTGAACGCCGCCCGATGTATAATCACCTCTATAGGCGTATCTATCGCCATATCGCTGAAATGACCTGGGGTGCCTTGCTGTGCATCGGCATCGGGCATTTCATCAGTTCATGGTTGATGGCGATAGCATTTGAGCCAGGCGGCATCAGCGCACCGGATGTGTTCTGGTATTATTATCTGGTGACGGCAACGACGGTCGGCTACGGCGATTTCGCCCCCGCGACAGCGTATGGCCGGGCCGTAGCCGTGCTGTGGATCATGCCCGGTGCCATCGCCCTTTTCACAACAGCCATCGCTAAAGCTGCACAGGCCATGGCTGAAAAATGGCGCCGCACGCTTCGCGGCCGGGGAGACTACCATATGCTCCAGGATCATATTGTCATCATCGGCTGGCGCGGTGAGCACACCGAACGCCTGATTGATCAATTGACGGATGTTAGTTCTGGCGATGCGCCGACAATCGTCCTTATTAGCTCAACCGTATCCCAGAACCCGGTGCCGGATGTCGCCCGCTTCGTTCGTGCGGATAACACGAGCGACGTAGCGGCGTATGAACGCGCCGGAATGGCGCAGGCAAACGCAGTGATCGTCATGGCAAATACGGATCCTGATGCCCTCGCCATCTCTCTCGCCGCTGCTGCAGCAGCGCCAAACGTCCGCCTCGTTGTGTATTTCGAGGATGAGCGCATGGCCACACTGCTCAAGACACATTGCCCAGGCGCAGAAACGGCCCCTTCTCTCTCCACAGAAATCCTGGCTCGGACGGCCCGTGATCCCGGTTCTGCTGAACTCTTTACGATGCTGGCGTCCAGTAGCGCTGGGCCGACGGAATTCAGCATGGTCGTACCAGCAGGCGCGCCGTCGCTTTCCTATTCAGCGGCACTCACTGCATTCAAAGCAAAGCATAAGGCGACGCTGCTTGGCATGCGCTCGCCGGACACCATGATCCCAGTGTTGAATGCACCTGGAACGGCGACCATTAAGCCCGGTGACCAGCTGTATTACATCTCGATGGCGCGCATTGATGCAGATGCTGTTGATTGGGATGCGCTCGCTGCCTGACGTCCAGCCAATGATCGTCTAAGCTTTCCAAAATGACACCGTTGGGAGGCGCTTTCGAGATGCTGCATACACCAGAAACATTCGCCATTGGAAAACCCGTTGTCCGGTCCGCCGGCGGCATTGTCTCCGCTCAGCATTGGGAGGCCGCAGTGGCTGGTGCCGCAGTGCTGCGTGAGGGCGGCAATGCAATTGACGCCGCCATCGCTACAGCACTCGCGATTGGCGGGGTTGAGCCATGGATGAGCGGCATTGGCGGCGGCGGCTTCATGCTTGTGGGCCTTGCGGCTGAGAAGAAGGTGTATTGCGTCGATTACGGCATGGTCGCGCCGAAAGCGCTGGATCCTGGCCGCTATGCATTGGCCAATGACGGTGAAGCACCGGAAGATTTCACATTCGTCTGGCCCCGTGTGGTCGATGATCGTAACATCCTTGGTCCTGAAGCCGTCGGCATGCCGGGCTCTGTCGCTGGGTTCGCGGCAGCGCTTGAACGGTTCGGCACGCTAAGCTGGCAAGAGGTCATGCAGCCTGCAATCTCCCTGGCAGACCAAGGCATGCCGACAGACTGGTATCAAACCCTGCAAATCGCCTATGGGGCTGCAGCCGGGCTTGGCAAATTTGCCGAAAGTGCGAAGACCTATCTTCCTAACGGTGTCCCACCAGTTTCCCTATCCAGCCACGCACCAAAGCGTATCCAGCTTGGCAATCTCCCGCAGACACTACGCAGGCTTTCAGAGGCTGGACCAGAAGACTTCTACACCGGCCAGCTGGCTGAACGCGTTCTGAAAGACCTTGATGCATCGGCATTTACTGCGGAAGACTTTGCGAACTACAAGGCCCAGATCGCGGAAGTGCCGGGCATTCCCTATCGTGGAAAATTAGTGCATCTGGCCCCTGGTTTGACTGGCGGCCCAACATTCGCGAGAGCGCTCAAGACCATTGAAAAAACGATAGACCCAAGCTTACCTCTTAGCCCCGACACCTATGTCGCCTGGGCCGATGCCTTACGCGAATCCTACGCATATCGGTTCGATGTGCTCGGCCATGACGCAAAGGCTGACGAGCTGGCATGCACGACGCATATCACCGTCGTTGATGCCGCCGGGAACATGGTCGCCCTAACCAATACGCTGCTAGAACGCTTTGGATCCCGCTATATGGGGCCGGAGACTGGCATTCTGTTCAACAATGGCATGATGTGGTTTGACCCGACCCAAGGCAAACCAAACTCCATCGCCCCCGGTGCCAAACCGCTTTCGAATATGTGTCCGACTGTCGTCACCGACGGCGGCGTGCCTGAGTTCGCCTGTGGTGCATCTGGCGGGCGGCGGATTGTGCCGGCCTGCTTCCAAATGACATCCATGGCTGTCGATTACGGCATGGACCTTGAAGCGATCTATGGAACGCCAAGGATAGACGTCTCTGGCGTAGACAATGTCATCTCTGACGCGCGATTGCCGGAAAGCGTGAATGACGCCCTCAGCGCCAACCATGAGGTTGTCCGCAGCTTCCAATCAGTCGGCATGCGGCCCTTTGCGAACCCACAAGCTGTCATGCGGCGTAACGGCGAGAATTCAGCAGCTGCAGTGGCTGAAATGGCGACATCAGCCGCCGTTCCGGCATAACTTCCATGGCAAAGCTCACAGCCAATCCACAGGACATGCGCGTGCCAGACCCAGGCGTTCGCGCACTATTCGAGATTGAGAACCGCTGGCAGGCCTGGATGGACGTTGAAGTCGCCCTTGCCGCAGCCCAAGCCGACATGGGTATCATTCCAGCAGCTGCAGCGAAGGAAATTGCGGCAAAGGCAGATTTCTCAAAGTTTGATCAAGAGCGGCTGGCAGACGGGTTCCTGACCAGCGGCCATACCCTAACGCCTTTGGTGTGGGAGCTGTCCCGGCTTTGTGACGGTGATGCGGGCGGCTTTGTCCATTGGGGGGCCACGACACAGAATATTGTGCAGACAGGCGATCTCCTGGTCCTCCGCGCCGTCCATCGCATCCTGTTGAATCAGTTGGCAGACAACCTGGAAGCCATGGCATCGCTTGCCGAAACCCATGCCAATAGCGCCATGCCAGGCCGGACCCACGGCCAACATGCCGTCCCGACGACGTTCGGTGGCAAGGTTGCGGTGTGGTTAGACGAAATCGGGCGCAACGCAGATCGCCTAATCGCCGCCGAGCCCCGTGTTTTCAGGGCCATGCTGGGGGGTGCAGCTGGAACAATGGCATCCTTTGCTGAAGACGGGTTTGAGTTACAGGACCGCTTCGCGGCAAAGATGGATATGACTGCCATGGCGGTGCCGAGCCGGGCTGAAGGCGATCATCTGTCAGAATACGTCCTGCTACTGGCCCTAAACGCCGCAACGACAGCAAAAATCGCACGCGAGATATATACGCTGCAGAAGCAAGAATTCGGTGAGCTAGAAGAACCAACACCACCTGGCTCAGTCGGCTCCAGTACCATGCCCCAGAAGCGCAATCCGTTCATGGCGCAGGATATCGTCGCCCTCGCCAGTGACGTGCGCATGCAAGCACCCCTGGCCCTGGAAGCGATGCAGACAGAACACGAAGCGGACCGGGCGACCTCTCTCCAAATCCGTCAGGCGACAGAACGATCCTGCATCGCGACGGGGGATATGCTGGCAAGGCTCAATATTATCTTGCACGGTTTGACCGTTAAGCCTGACCGCATGCGCAAGAATTTAGACCTCACGGACGGTCTCATCATGGGTGAGCCTGTGATGTTGGCGCTGGGCGCAAAGATTGGCCGGCAGGAAGCCCATGACGTTGTTTATGACGCCGCCCAGGCTGCCGCCACCGGGTCTCAATCATTTTTGACGCTCTTGCAGGCGGATGAGCGGGTGTCGAGCAAACTCAACGCTGCGGAGATCACGGCCCTGCTTGATCCCATGGCGTATGTCGGCCAAGCGCCTGAAATGGCGCGCCGAGCGGCAGCAGCTGGGCGCGCGAAGGCGGCGGTATTACGAAGTTAAGGTATCCGGATCAAAGCCGAACACATCGATAGGCGCACCAATCCCGCGCATTTTCTGAAAACCAAATCCGATCAACGCAACGGACGGATCAGCGCGCGTAACCGCTGATTTGAACTCACCTGACATGAGGATTGGTGCATCAAGCGTTTTCGTTAACGCTTCCAAACGCGCAACCTCGTTAACAGCAGCGCCGATCGTGGTAAACGCGAGGCGTCCGCCAGACCCTATATTGCCGAACACAACATCGCCGACATGCAGAGCCACGCCGAATTCCAGCGGATCACGCCCCATGAAGCGCAGGTTCTCGTTCACGTCAAGCAGCCGTCGGCGCGCTTCTTTTGCGGCGCCAATCGCGGCTTTAGCAGCTTCTTCTTCAGACATTTCGCCAATCGGGAAAATCGCAAGCACGCCGTCGCCGATATAATTCAGAACCTCACCACCAGCATCGAGCACAGCGCCTGCTGCACATTCGAAGTAGCCATTCAGCAAACTGATATAGGCTGATGCAGGCAGTCGGTCGGCCAAACCACTGGACCCGCGCAAATCTGAATAGAAGATGACAGCGTGGATTGTCTGGCCGTCGCCGCGCTGGATATTCCCACTCAACACCTGTGCGCCGGCTGTTGGACCTAGATAGGTTGAGACGACATTGGTCGCGATCTGGTTCTTGATCGCCATCTTTGCCGCGACACCTAAGCGCTGCTTTACGCGCAGCAAAGCCGCGATGTCGTCATCGACGAAGCCCTCCGGCCGCCGTGTCGTCCAAGACGTCACGATCCCATTGCCGCGCCCCGAAGAATCGTCTGGACCATCATCAAACTTGACCATCAAAGCCAGATAATCGGTATAGCCGTCGGCCTGAAGGTCCTCCAGAACGGTGAAATCGATCAGCGCTGCTGGGCCAGCCAATCGGCGGCGCAGGGCGACAAGATCATTCTGGATCATGAAATAGAACGGGCTTCGTTGCCAAATAGCGGAAGACCCAGCGCCATGCATATGCTCCATAGCCCGCACTGGCTCGCCCTTATCCCAGAGAAGCGATACGGACTCGATGGATGGGTGCAGGGTACGATAGCTCATATGCACGCGGGCGATTGGCAACCCGGCTGCGAGCAAGCGCACGCAGGCCCCTTCAAGAAGTTTGTCCGTTGGTAAATCTGCAATGGCGGAATCCATAACCCAGTCCGCAACGCCGCCCAGCAAGCCAGACGACAGCTCGATACTGTCGTCGCTCAAAAACACGCCGCTCTCTGCCGTGATTGGACCGCTACCGTCGCTCATGCTTTCGCCTCCGATTGATTGCCCGAAAATTCGGCGTTCCTGGCTGGGCGGCGAAGGAACAAGCGCCCGATATCATCACCGATCACCACGAGTGCTGGGATCAGGAATAGCACCAGAAACGTCACGACGCCTAAGCCGAATACGATCGTCACTGCCATCGGGATCAGGAACCGCGCCTGAAGGCTTGTTTCCGCCATCATCGGTGCCAGGCCACATATCGTCGTGAGTGAGGTCAATAATACTGCCCGCAACCGGTCTACAGCACCTTCACGGGCAGCGGTGTGAATGTCTTCCCCATTCTTAATCCGACCGTCAATCGTCGTGATCAGAACAATCGAATCGTTGACCGCAATGCCGGAGAGGCCAAGCAGCGCAATCATTGACAGGATCGTCAAATCATAACCCATAACGAAATGGCCAATGGCTGCGCCAATGAACCCAAATGGGATGATCGCCATCACGGCTAAGGGCCGCCCGAAGCTGCCAAACACCCAAGCCAGCACGATAAACATCAGTACCACGCCGATAATCGCACCGACGCCCATATCCTTGAACGTTTCGGCCTGCTCCTCTGCCTTACCGGCAAAGCGCGCCTTTACGCCTTCTCGCGCAGCGATGGCCTGAATGCCGTCTCGCTCCAAATTGGCCAAAACAGCATTGCTGCTTGTGACAGCTTCATCCACTTCAGCAGTAACGGCCACTTGGCGGGAGCCGTCTTCGCGACGAATCTGCGCGAAGCCGGTCTTCTCCCGGAATCGAACCACTTCGGCTAACGGCGTTTCGGCACCAGTGGGTGAGCGGAGATATAGATCACCAACCGCCCTCTCCCGGAGCGCAGTCGCGTCTATCCGAACACGCACCAGCACTTCATCATCGCCGCGCGCAAATCGCTTTGCCACGGCACCCGAATAAGCGTCACGTACTTGTTGGGCCACAGATTCCGTTGTGAAGCCTAGAGTGCGCCCTTTATCGGTTAGCTCCATGACCAATTCAGGCTTACCGTAAGGCAGGTCATCTTCAACTGCGCTGACGCCATTGTAACCTGCCAGCAGCGCCCTTACTGACGCCGCTGCCTGCTTCAGTGCGGCTGGCTCACCACCAGAAAGACGCACGTCGATCTCGCGGCCAGGCGGACCACCCTGGGCCGGGGTTAGCGTCAGCGTCTCAATTCCAGCCACCGAAGGGATCGCTTTCTCCCACGCTGCTAGGAATGCATCAGTGCGAACATCGCGATGATCAGCCGGTGCCAACTCTAAGAACACAGAGCCAATCTCATCACCGCTTGTGCCAGTTCCCTGCTGGCGACCTGACGTTGTCCCTACCATCGCAAGGGTCTGGACGACCAATTCGCCGCGTTCATAACCGAAGTCCATCTCGGCCTGATAAGCGGCTGCTTCTACAAGCGTGATCGTGTCTTCCGTTGCAGATCGACCACCGCCTGGCGTTAAACGCATGTTTGCGTACGCAACATCTGGCTCGACCGACGGGAAGAACGTGAACCCAACCCTGTCGAACTTCACCAACCCGACAGAAAGTACCAGGGCGGCAATGGCGAGCGTGACGGTCAAATACCGCATGCGGATTGCACCGGCAGCTGCACGGCGGAATGCGCCGTCACGGAACCCATCAAACCATCGGTTAAATCGTGCACGGAAGCCTGTTGTTTTCGGCGGCGGTGCCGATAATGCGCCCTTCATATGACCGGGCAACGCCAAGAAGCACTCAAACAAGCTGGCGATGAGTGCTGCGCAAACCGCCATTGGAATAGCGCCAATGATGGCACCGATTATGCCATCAATCACAAACAGCGGCAGGAATGCTGCCAGCGTTGTCAACGTCGAACTAAACACCGGGGCCGCCATGCGCTTCGCCCCGCGCTCTGCCGATTCCAAGGCCGAGTTGCCTTGCCGCTTCAACGCCTCCGCATGCTCGCCAACAACAATCGCATCATCGACAACAATGCCGAGCACTAAAATAAGCCCGAACAGGCTGATCATATTGATCGACTGGCCGCTGAGCGCCATCACTGCAAGTGCTGCCATCAATGAAGCCGGAATGCCAATCCCAACCCAGAACGCAACGCGCGCATTCAGGAATAGGAACAGGATCAGAATTACCAGAATAAGGCCACCGATGCCGTTTTTGACCAGCAACCAAATGCGTTCCTCAACAAGCTTGCTCTCTACGCCAAACTTCTCAATGCGAAGGTCAGGCGGCAGTGTCCCAGCCACGTCAACGAGGTACTTATCCATGATGGCAGCTGTCTTAAGGCTGTCCGCAGTGACCGCGCGCTGCACCGTGAGCAAGACAGCCGGCAGGCCACTGCGCAGCGCCGTTACCTGTTCTTCATCGAACGTTTCACGGACAATGGCGATATCGGCGACCCGCAGTTTCCCGCCACGGTCATCGCCTTTGATTTCGATGCGGCCAATATCTTCGGCTGTATCAGCTAGCCCTAAGCTGCGGATTTGCTGTGCACCGCCACCCGCCTCACCCGATGGAGCATCCTGGGACGAGCGACTGATTGCGCCTGCGACCTCTGCCAATGTTAAATCTACGGCGCGTAATTTGCCGGGATCAGCAGAGACCCAGATCTCAGGATCGCGCACACCGGACAACGCGACGCGGTCAATGCCAGCATCAATCAGCTCATCCCGCATGCGCTTGGCGAATGTGCGTAATGAGGCCTCGGTATAAGGTCCGGAGAGGGCCAATCGCGCAATGACATCATAACGCACAACGCGGGAAACGTTGGCCGTCTCGCTATCCTCCGGTAATGTCGTTGCTTGCGCGACCGCAGCTTCCACATTGGAGAGCCCGGCCTGCATATCCGCACCCTGCTCAAACTCCACAACGATTGATGCAGCCCCTTCACGGGCTGTCGAGCGCACGCGCTTCACTTCATCCAGGAAACGCGTTTCAGCTTCAATCGCCTGGACAATCGACAGGTCCACGTCTTCAGCACTGGCGCCGTTCCAGGCAACGCTGACGGTGACGATATCAATCCCAAAATCCGGGAAGAATTGCGTGGTCATTTTCCACAGGCCAGCGAGACCTGCGACCAACATGATCGCCATGACCAAATTTGCCGCCGTTGGATGACGCGCGAACCGAGCGATTAGACCACGTGCTTCGTTGGCTTCAGCGTAAGCCTGTGACCCTGGGTCGAGCGCGCCGCTCACGACGAAGCCGGTGCCTGAATTACGGCAGAATCGCGTGGCCGCGCTTTCAGGCCTGGAGCGATTTCTGGAATGCGGGTCGTAACCAGTTCATCACCGTTTGAGAGATCGCCGGTGATCACAAGACTTGTTCCGTCTTGCGCCAGCACCGTGACAGCCCGCTCAGCCAAACGGCCCTCATTCAGAACAAACACACGATTGCCGCCATGGACTGCAGATTCCGGCACCCGCACGACGCCGGAATAGCGGATATCCGGCGTCTCTGCCTCAACATAAGCCCCTGGACGCAGCCCACGGCCATTCTGGTCCGCAGCTATCGGCGCATAGACCCATACGCCGCCAGATGCAGCATCAAACTCGCCCTCAGTGCGGGCCAACGTCGCCTGCATCCGGACGGAACTTTGGCCCGCCCGCCAAACAATCGTCGCCGGGCGGCCTGCGACACCGCCGGTCGTCGCCAAGCGGCCATACTGGGCATCGCTCATGTGAAACAGGGCTTCGATGTGCTCGTTATCGATAATCTTCGCAAGTTTGTCATTTGGGCTCACACGCTTACCAATTCCGCCAGAAATCTCTGTTAGAACCCCATCGAAGGGCGCGGTTAGCTTGGTTTGGCCCAAGCTCCATTTAGCGCGGCTGACACGGACTTCCGCACGCGTGACGGAAGCCGCCAAGCGTGCAGCTTGTGCCTGCAATCGGGTAATACCCTGCTCGCGGCTAATGCGGGTCTGGCGGGCGGTCAGGTAGGCAATGTTGGAATCATCGCTGGCCTTTTGCGATACGACCCCCCTGCCCGTCAGCCGTTTGCGCCGGTCCAAATCCCGCTTGCGCAATTTCTCCTGTTGCCGGTCCGATCCAATCAACGCCCGGCTAGAGCGGATTTCAGCCAGCGTCTCCGCTCGCGCAGCCTTGGCTTCCGCCACCGCGGCATTCGCATCCGCTAGTTCGGCTTCATATGAGAACGGATCAATTGCGACCAATAGATCGCCCTTCTTCACCATCCCGCCGGAACGGAAGTTGGGCCCGACACCAATAATCGGACCTTCAACCAGTGGACGGAGTTCCGCATCGCGCGCCGCTACGATACGGCCAGACAGCCGGAGCATCGGCTGCACGTCGCCCTTCTGCATCGGCAGAACGTCGACCACCCATTCGCGCTCCACCACAGGGCGCTGTGCCGCAACGGGTTTGGTTGCGTACAGCATGAAGAAGCCGCCGCCTGCGAGTGCAAGGACAGCGCCGATAAGGAGTAATTGTTTGGCGCCGCGCATTAGCAGGCCTCCGAATCAGATTTGAGGCCAAGCGCGCCTAATACACCGCGGGTCGCCGCTTCAATGATGGTTTCCAGCTCGGCGGTCTCAATCTCGCGCCAGCCAAGTTCTTCTTGAACGACCCGGCGCGCAGCTGCGAACACCATGATCTGTCCCATAACGCCGTGCGCCGCCAGAACCGTCGCTGGCGCATCTAACTTTGTGCCAAGGCTGGCTGCAGTTAGCTTGCCCATGGCTTTGTGCAGCGGCAGTACCCGTTCATCCAACATTGGCCGATAGTCTGTCGTTGGGTTCTGAAACTCGCGCAGAACGGTTTGTGTGACCCAAGGCTCAAGATCGCCAGACAGCATTTTTGTTAGGATGTGTCGCACTACGAAGCAAGCAACGTCCCTCAGGGCTGGCACACTAGGAGCCCCATCCGCCATAGCCGCTTCTATGCGTTCAATGACAGGGCCACCCACAGGCCGCATTTCTTCCAGCAATTGCTCAAGCGCAGCGATATAAAGCCCGCGCTTGCCACCGAAATGGTAGGACACCGCAGAGACGTTCACATCGGCTGCATTCGCAATTTCCCTAACACTGACACCATCAAAGCTGCGTTCAGCAAACATGCGCGCTGATGCGGCGATCATGCGCGCACGGCTTTCATCGCCGCCAGGACGGCCCCGGGCAGCGGTCGATGGTTCTTGGGCGACGACTATATTCATGGGGCTGATATAAGCGCATGGATTTATAAAACAAGCGTTTGATTAAGTAACAAATGTAGCCTGCTTCATACCAAAGCTAGAAACCCAGTTGGCGGCGCATCACATCCTGTCTTGCTATCCGGTGCCGCATCCGCGACGGTGCCTCGCTAAAAAGGAGCGCTGCCCGTGATGATCCAATTCTGGCCCCAGGCAATTTCAGCATGACGCCGCTTGAACGTCCCGTCAGCCGCGGTGGCCTGTGGGGTTGGCGGTTGTATGATTGGGCGAATTCCCCCTTTCCAGCCGTCATCATTACGTTTGTCTTCAGCGCTTATTACACGCAAGCCGTTGCTGATGATCAGGTGACCGGCAGTAGTTGGTGGAGCGCGGCTGTTGCGATTTCCGCCGTATGCATCGCCTTACTCAGCCCACCCCTTGGTGCGATCGCAGACCAAACTGGCCGCAGGAAACCTTGGCTGGCAGCAGCAACACTCGTCACCATCACCGCGACTGCGATGCTTTGGTTCGTAGCACCTGAAGAACAGTGGCTATTGGTGGGCGCTATTCTGATCGTCATCGCCAATGTCGGCTTTGAGATTGGCATGGTGTTCTACAATGCCATGCTGCCAGATTTAGCGCCGCCAAACCGTATTGGCCGCATTTCCGGCGAAGCGTGGGCGCTTGGCTATGCTGGCGGGCTCGTATGCCTGGTCGTGGCACTTCTGGTTTTCGTACAGACGGACACACCGCCATTTGGCCTGGATAAGGCAACGGCGGAGCATGTCAGGGTGGTGGCCTTGGTCGTCGCCTTATGGATCGCCGTATTTTCCCTGCCGACATTCCTGCTGACACCAGACCGCAAGCGGACAGAAATGCCGCTACGCCAAGCGGCCCAAAGCGGCATCAGGCAACTCATTCAAACTCTAAAGAACGTGAGGCAATTTCCAGAAATAACGCGATATTTGATCGCACGCCTGTTCTATGTTGATGGCATGAACACGCTGTTCCTGTTTGGCGGCATCTATGCGGCTGGCACGTTTAAAATGAGCGTCGAGGAAATAATTCAGTTCGGCATCGCCTTGAACGTGGCGGCCGGGATTGGCGCTTTCGTGTTCGGTCGCATCGATGATCTGATCGGGCCAAAGAAAGTCATCCTGATCGCCATCGCTGGTATGCTCGCGGTATCAACACCTTTGTTGATGGTCGAAGGTAAGTTGCTGTTTTGGGTGTTCGCGTTACCGCTCGGCCTGTTTTTCGGTCCTGCCCAGACGGCCAGCCGCTCGCTCATGGCGCGACTGACACCGCCGCACATGACGACAGAAATGTTCGGCCTGTTCGCCCTTTCAGGTAAAGCCACAGCCTTCCTTGGCCCAACCTTGGTTGGAACCGTTACGGTGCTGGCGGACAGTCAACGGATCGGGATGGCAACCATTGCGGTGCTATTGATTATCGGCGGGCTGATCATGTTCACCGTCAAAGCGCCACCGCCGATCCGAGATGAGGCGCTTGCAGATAAGCCGCCCTCGTCCTAAACGACAGGCTGATCTTCGGAGGCATATTCCTTGGCGTTGGACCCCCGCCTAGATGACGTTGCAGATATATCTGACCTGAGCGGTGCCGATTTGGCCCTGGTCGTTGAGCTGCAACGGAAGGAGCTTGATCGCTTGCTCCGTGAGAATGCGCAACTGCATGCGCGGGTTAATCAATTGATCGGCCTGCAGGAGCGTGAACAGGTCCTCCGCCAGCAGATGCAGTCCATGATGGCCGCACCCAAGGCCGAGGCACCGACGGCTTTACTGGAAGACAACTCCGAATTGGCCGTGCGCGCCCAAGCGTCAGAAGCGCGCTATGAGCGGCTCAAAGGTGCGCTGGCGCTCCTGATAACAGCGATCGAACGCCAAAACGGCACTAAAGACGCAACCGACCCAGATGCAGAAACGCCAAGCTAGGGCAATTTCCGACCAATCTGAATCAGCTTGGTCGGGATAAATTGCCCGCAATCAACGTGATAGAGCGCCGGGCTGCGTCGCAAGCGACGCACGGCGCTCTAGCCATCCGCCAGCGCCAGCACGGTTTCTAAGCGGTCAGCTTCTTCAATCGGCTTATCCCAGCGGATCCGTTTGATTCTTGGAAATCGCAGCGCTACGCCAGATTTATGGCGCGTCGAGCGCTGCGCCGCATCAAATGCGACCTCGAATACCAGGCCGGGTGCAACCTGGCGCACGGGTCCAAAGCGGTCCGTGGTATTGGCGCGAACCCACTTATCAAGTGCTGCCAGTTCCTTATCGGTGAATCCAGAATAGGCTTTGCCGACTGGAACCAGCGTGTCGTCCCCCGTCCAGGCACCAAAGGTATAGTCGGAGAAATAGGATGAGCGGCGACCATGGCCACGCTGCGCGTACATCACGACCAAATCCAAAGTGAGCGGCGCGCGCTTCCACTTAAACCATGGTCCCTGCGGGCGTCCGGCTGTGTAGGGCGCTGCGCCCAGCTTTAGCATTAGGCCCTCAATGCCGTCAGCCCGAGCGCCAGCACGTATTTCTATCAGCTCCGCCCAGCTTGCGAATGGAACAAGCGGCGAGATATCAAAGACGTCTGGTGCCGTCGTGCCCCATGCCTCCAGCCGGGCCCTTCGCTCGTCAAAGGTTCCGCCTCGAACATCCTCATCGCCGTCAAACAACATGTCATAAGCGCGGATCATACCGGGTGAAGCCTGCTGTAACTTCACGGATGGTCGCTTACGCCCCAACCGCTTTTGCAGTGCGCTGAAAGCCGCTACCGGCACCAGACCGTCAATGCCTGGCTTACCCTCACCGCGCACGAGGAGTTCGCCATCAATCACACCATTGAAATCAAACCCGGCGACGACGTCTGGGAAGCTGCCGCTGATATCGTCGCCCGTACGCGTATACAAACGCTGCTCGCCGTTGCGAGAGACCGCTTGCACGCGCACCCCATCCCACTTCCATTCCGCACGATATGTTGATGGATCGAGCTTATCGATCGCCGCCTCATCCAACGGGTTGGCCAGCATAACGGGCCGGAACCCAGCACCAGCACCTGGGTCCGGCATCGACCCATTGCCTTCAAGCCAATCGAAAAGCGTTGGATAGGGTGGCTCGAGCCCATGCCAAATCTCCTCAATCTCTGCAGCTTCCTTATCGAATGCGTCTGCAAGTGCGACCTTGGCTAACCGCGCGGATACACCGACCCGCAGCCCGCCTGTTGCTAGCTTCAACAGCGCCCACCGACCATCGGCGTCTAGCACATCCAGCCAGGCCTCAAGCAGCCTTGGCACCTCGGCACGAGAGGCTGCGGATAGCTCATCAACAACAGTATCAATTGTTGGCGGCGGGGCGTTACGAGGGTGCTCTGGCCAGATCAACGCAACGGTTTCTGCAAGATCACCGACATAATCATAGGACATGGCGAACAGGTCCGGATCAACGCGCTCTGCGACGAGGCCACGGATCACGGCAGATTTCGCACCGCTGAACGACAGTGCGCCTGTGAGTGCGGCCAGGGCGTATCCCCGCGCCGGATCAGGCGTGGTCCGCAGATAATCACCGATTAGGCGAAGTTTAGCGTTCCGGGAGGGCGTGAACGCGAGCGCATCCAGTAGGCTGGCGAATACTTGCATCGGTGCGTCAGGCCGCCTCTTCCTCACGCCCCGCTATGCAGAGTGGGTGGGCGCGTTGACCCGCAGCAATGAGGGCATGGGCCAATGCGTCTTCCCGGCCATGGGTAATCCATACTTCCTCAGCACCGGTTTCCTTGCAGGTCATAAGCAGTTCATCCCAATCCGCGTGGTCTGAAATGACTAGCGGCAGTTCCGCACCGCGCTGCCGTGCGCGCGCGCGGACGCGCATCCACCCAGACGCAACGGCAGTGCGCGGGTTTTGGAAGCGCCTGGACCACTTATCTTGGATGGCAGACGGCGGAGCAAAGATCAGCGCTGTGGCCAGTTCAGCCTTGTCCGTTCCAGCCACAGGGCGCACATCACCGAAATCAAACCCAAAGCCTTGGTAAAGTTCCGTCAGCTTAATAAGCGCCCCGTGGAGATAGATCGGTTCTTCAAACCCGGCCTCTCGAACCAGGGACAGCATCCGCTGACACTTGCCCAAGCCATAGACGCCAAGCACGTGGGCTTGCTCTGGAAACTGGGCAATGGATGTTAACAGCTTCTGCACCTCCTGCTCCGCCGGTGGGTGGCGAAAGACGGGCAGTGCAAATGTGGCTTCAGTAATGAAGAGATCACATTTGATGACCTCAAAGGCCGCGGCCGTCGGGTCTGGCCTTCGCTTATAGTCCCCGGAAACCACAATCCGCTCGCCGCCATATTCCAGCGCGACCTGGGCGCTGCCTAACACATGCCCGGCAGGTGCCAGCCAGATATGCACACCGCCAATCGTGATGCGTTCGCCATAGGCCAAAGCCTGCGTTTCGGGTGTATCTGCAGGGTAGCGGACCCCCATGATCGCGAGGGTCTCAGCCGTTGCCAGAACCTTGCCGTGACCCGGGCGCGCATGGTCTGCATGGCCATGGGTGATGATGGCGTTGGGAACGCCACGGCCCGGATCAATGTAGATATCAGCCGGTGCGCAATAGAGGCCGCCGGGGCGAAGTTCCAGCCAGCCGAATTTCTGGTCCGCCCGCGCCAAGGCTTAGCGGGACATCAACACGGACATTTCCGCATATTGCAGAATATGCATGGTTGGCCCGCCAAAAATCGTCTGGCGCAACCGGCTCCGGGTATAACCGCCCTTAATCAGCAGATCGCAATTAAGCTTTGAAGCTTCTTCAAGAATTGCAGCGCCGGCAGATCGCCCAGCCGCCTTCACCTTCAGAACATTGGGATTTACGCCGGTCGCTCTAAGATAGCGGGCTGCAGATTCTGCATCTGGCCCGGGCGTCATCCCATTATCGACCTCAAGCAGGGTCACGTCTTTGCAATTGTGCAAAAATGGCCGGGCGCAGGCGAGTGATCGCGCAGTTTCTGCACCACCATTCCAGGCAATCACGATCCTGTCGCCAACGCTGGTCGGCGGCGTCGGCGGAGCCACCAACAGATAGCGGCCACTGTCGAATAATGCGGCTTCAATCAGGCCCATTGATGGGGAATCGCTTGCTTGCGCTGGACGCGACAGTGCTACGAGATCGAACAGCCGCGCATAAGCGCCGATGTCCAAATCCGCCGTGCGTAGTTCCGCCCAACGACATTCAGCTTTGGGGAAAGCGCCCATCGAGCCCTCGAACGCATCGCGGACCCGCTGGCTGCGCGCTGCCTCCTCGTTCTCCAAGTTTCGGATCAATGCAGGCGTGGCGGCACCAGTCTCATCAGCAGCGAGCATAACGCTTGGTTCAGCGCGCACGTGCAAGCCTTCGATCACGGAAACATCGATGTGCATCGCAACATGTTGCAGCATGGCCGAGATACTCGGCACACCGGTTTCAGTGACTGGTGCTAGGATCGCATACATGGGTCGTCCTCCCCTATCGGAGCCTTATTGAACCTGCTTATCAGAGTGTACACGCATAGCAGGCATGCGCCATATGCAGAGCTCAGCGGCCTGGCCGCCATTCAGTGTTCTGGTCGAGCGGGTACACCGGTCTTGGTAGATGTTTGAAATCAAAGCGCTCCAACATTGGATTGGTCAGACCGCGCGCATCAGCTTCAAAAATCTGGTCTGGTTCAAAGAAAATATCAAACCCAGCGCGGAAGTGGCCTCTGGATTTCAGAAAAACTGTTTGGAAGGCCCCTGGTTCCAAGCCGAAAGCCTCGAAGAAAGCTGGGTCTGCCGCTTGAATGCGACGGCTCGTCAGAACGATAGCGAGACCACCAACTTGGATCGCAGCCGCCTTACCAAGATTGATCGTTCGACCAGCCATGATGCCCCGACGCCCGACAATATATCCGTCCGACAATGCCAGAACCTTAGCCGCAACAGCGCATTCCGTTGCATCCGCCCGTGTGGACCCTTTATTCAGCGTCAGCGATATCTCTGCACCAGCACCTGCTGCGTGGCATATTTCTGCTGCGGCTGCATCTACGAACAGGCCGAGTAACGCGCGATCTACTTTCGCTGCTAACAGCCCTTTAAGCAGATCCGTAGTGTTCCCTCGCCCACCGCCGCCTGGATTGTCGGCGACATCGGCGAAGCAAAGCGGACGGGCCTGCATATCCGCCCCAGCGACTTTCGCCATCGCGACGACTTCATCCAGCGGCGTCAATGACACTTGGTAGCGGCTTCGGTCCATCCAGGCGCGCTGGGCAATATCTTGCGCCAAGCCTTCGGCAATTGCAGACGTCCGTCCATATGTAAGGATCGCCAGGCCATTCTCCGGCGTATCGCTCCATGCAAACCCGCCGACGATTGAGACGATTGGTAGGTCGTCTGATATCTGCGTCTGACCAAAGGTGATTAGATCAGCATAGGGCCCAGCCGCTGTTAGCAGGCGCACGCTCGGCGCAACGATGGGCATGCGGATAAAGCATTTGGCCAGTCGCTCACCATCGAGCAATTTGCGAATAACGCGCGCCGCTTCCGCCGCGCGCTCACGCTGGTCCACATGGGGGTTGGTGCGATAGGCGATAATGGCGTTGGTCGCTTCCACCATGCGATCTGAAAGATTGGCATGCAGGTCAATTGTGGAAACGACCGGCACGTCTGGCCCCACGATTTCTCGCGCCATGGCGTAGTAGGCACCATCTGGGTCCGTGCTCTCTGTTGTCGTCATGGCACCATGGTTAGACAGATAAACTGCGTCCACCGGCCCAGCCGCGCGCAGCAGCTCCGCCATGCGCGCAAGCGTCCGTTCAAAGAAGGCATGGTCGGCTGGCCCGCCCGGCTCAACACCAGTCACAAGGATTGGCACGGGCTCCCAGTCGCCGCCCGCATTCATTTCGTCAACGAATCCAGGAATCTCTGCTGGCGTCATCGGCGCGGGCTTAGCCGCCTCATCCAGAATCGCTTGGCCTTCCAGGTAACAGGAAGCTCTGAAGTCCGCCTCAGTTGAGACTGGTGCGAAGGCGTTCGCTTCAAGATGTAATCCAAGAATCGCAACACGGGGACAGTTTGACATCAGGCTTCCTGGCTTGTCGCTAGAATGAAATCGAGCCGGTACACTCGCTGGCGAACCGGCAAGGCGCAAGTGGCGAGGATATGGATATGGCGAACCGATTGGACGGAAAAATTGCCGTCGTAACAGGTGCTGGCAGCGGCATTGGCCAGGGTGCAGCTATCGCGCTGGCGGGTGCAGGTGCCAAAGTGCTTTGCGTTGACTTAAATGAGAGCGCTGCAAACGCAACAGCATCAAGCTGTGGTGGCGCTGCATCCGCCCTAGACCTAGCAGCAGATGACGCGGGAGACGCCATTGTTGCGGCCGCACATGCAGCATTTGGTCCTGTTGATATTCTGGTCCAATCAGCGGGCGTTGCTGTCCAGAAGTCGTTCCTGAATACAACGGCTGCGGACTATGATTTCTGCTACAGCGTCAATCAGCGGGGCCTTGCACTGGCGACCCGGGCGACAGCGGCTGACATGATTGCGAGCGGCGCAGCAAAACGTGGCGGCGGGCGGATAATCAATATTGCATCAGTATCCGGCAGGCGCGGATCCGTAGACCGGGCGGCCTATGGCTCAACCAAAGCCGCTGTCATCAATCTCACCCAGGTCATGGCGACGGAGCTTGGGCCACTTGGGATCACGGCTAATTGCGTTTCGCCCGGCCCCGTCAACACCGCCATGGTCGAAGCCGCCCACACAGCTGCCAGCCGTGCCGCATGGAATGACGCCGTGCCGATGGGACGCTACGGTTCAGTGGATGAAATCGTTGCAGCCATTCTCTTCCTCGCCTCGCCTGCAGCCAGCTACATCAATGGGCTTTGCATGGACGTCGATGGCGGCTATGCCGGGGCAGGTCTTCAATATGCTGGCGAATAGGAAATTTTGATCGATGTATGATCTTTTGGACGGTATGCGCATTCTGGAAGGCTCTGCCTTTGTGGCTGCCCCATTGGGCGGCATGACGTTGGCGCAGATGGGTGCGGATGTAATTCGCTTTGACGACGTGAATGGCGGCCTGGATCACGACCGTTGGCCTGTCACGAAGGATGGCGCGTCGATCTATTGGGCCGGCATGAACAAGGGCAAGCGCTCAATCTTGGTCGATGTGCGCTCTGATGAAGGCCGCGAGCTTCTGTCCGCCATCGCGACAGCGCCCGGTAAAGACGCTGGAATGTTCCTCACCAACTTGCCAGCGCGTGGATGGTCTGCGTTCGAATCGCTGAAGGCGAAACGAGATGACATGATCATGGTCGCGCTAACGGGTGCCCGGGATGGCGCACCCCATGTGGATTACACCGTCAACGCCATGACCGGCTTCCCGCTTGTCACCGGACCTGCTGGCCATGATGGCCCTGTCAATAACGTGCTGCCTGCATGGGATGTCGGCGCTGGCCTGACAATCTCCACGGCGCTGTTGGCAGCAGAACGGCGACGGCACCGGACAGGTGAAGGCGTACTCATCAAGCTTTCCCTGCTTGATGTCGCCCTTTGGACCACGGCGAACCTTGGCTATCTCGGCGAAGCGGCGATTAATGATGTAGACCGCTCACGGCTTGGCAATGAGATATTCGGCACCTTCGGCCAGACCTTCAAAACGAAGGATGGTCAGTGGGTGATGCTGTGCATGTTCACGCCACGCCACGTTAAAGCCGTAAAGCAGCTCATGGGCGGCGAAGGGCAATTTGCCCAAATCGAGGACGCCCGCGGCGTTAAGCTGGAAGATGAAGCAGCGCGATATGAAGCGCGGGATGAGATTTCCGCCATTGTCACAGCCTGGATCGCGGCTCGCGATTACACGAATGTTGCATCGTCACTGGAATCCGCAGGTGCCCTTTGGTCTGGATACCAGACATTCCGTCAGTCGCTACAGGACCCCTATCTCTACAGCGAGAACCCCATGTTCAAGCAAATGGAGCAACCGGGCCTTGGCAGCTACCCAATCCCTGGCGCGCCCATGTGGTTTGAAGGCTTGCAACGGCTAGATCCAGCACCTGCCCCCCGTTTCGGGCAACACACAGATGAAGTCCTTGGTGATGTGCTTGGGCTAGGCTCCGGCCAGATTGGAGCGCTGCACGATAAAGGCGTTGTACGCGGCTTTAAGGGGTGACGCCCAAAGCCGCTCCAGATAAGGCCACTAACGCCAGAGCGCTTCGAACAAAGACGCTGCTGGAAGGCCCAATTGCGCCAACCCTGCTTGGCTTGGCGACAGCAAACCTACCTTTGATGGTCGGGCAAGCTGGCGCTGGGGTCATCGAAGGCTGGTATATTGGGCAGCTTGGGGTTGGAGCGCTGGCCTCCGTCGCCCTGGTCTACCCGATCCTGATCATGATGCAGATGTGTGCGGCAGGTGCTATGGGCGGTGCTGTCAATTCTGCCGTCGCCAGGGCGCTCGGTGCTGGAGCACCGGACCGGGCGGCTAACCTTGTCATCCATGCCTGCCTGATTGCACTTGGCGGCGCGCTGCTGTTCATGATCCCCATGTTGGTGTTCGGGCGCGAGGTCGTTGATTTCTTTGGTGCCACAGATGCAACTCGGGACGAAGCCATCGCCTATGCCAGTGTTGTGTTCCTAGGTGCGCCAACGGTGTGGCTGGCGAATACTTTGGCCAGCGTCGTGCGTGGGTCAGGCGCAATGGCGATCTCCGCAGCAGCCATATTCGGAGCATTTGCGATTCAGATGGGGCTGGGCTCTGCGCTGACTTTGGGCCTTGGCCCCTTCCCTCAACTTGGGCTTCGGGGCGCTGCGTTTGGGCACTTATTCGGATTCGCTGCAGCCACGTTATTCCTAGGGTTTTATGTCGCGTCTGGCCGCGTTGGCTTGCGCATTGATTTTGCGCGCATTCAGCTGTCCATCAGCCAGTTCGCAGACATTCTGCGCGTTGGCGTATTCGCCCTGGTCTCTCCGCTCGTGAACGTCGCAACTGTGATGCTGATCACCGGCATTGTTGCGCGCTCCGGCGCTGAAGCGCTTGCGGGCTATGGCCTGGGCGCCCGGCTGGAATTCCTGATGGTGCCGATTGTTTTCGGCATCGGCACATCGCTAACGGCGATGGTTGGTGCGAATGCTGGGGCAGGCCAATGGGATCGGGCACGGCGGACGGCGTTGACCGGCGGGCTGATGGCAGGCGCTATTACTGGCAGTATTGGGATTGCAGTCGCAGTCTTCCCTGGGCTCTGGCTGGATATGTTTGTTAGCGACCCGGCTGCCCGTGAGGCTGGCGCACTGTATCTGCGCTATGCCGGGCCGCTCTATTTTTTCCTGGGTCTCGGTCTCGCCACATATTTCGCAAGCCTGGGCGCTGGGCGGATGAAATGGCCAACGATCAGCCTTGGGTGCAGGTTGGCTGTTGTTGCTGGTGGCGGCACGCTGGCAAGCACATATGGCCTTGAAGCCACATTTTTCGCGATTGGCCTAGGATTTGTCGTGCTAGGTTGCATGAATGCCTGGGGCATCCTCTCAGGCGCATGGACGGCGCGATGAAAGACGGCGAAGCGGACGATCTCGAACTCACACCTACGCTGGCATTGCGGGCGTATTCCATCGGCGTCTTTCCGATGGCGGAACGTAGTGATTCGGATGCCATCTATTGGGTGGACCCGCGCTCGCGCGGTGTTCTGCCGCTGGACACATTCCACGTCTCAAAACGCCTGCGTCGCACAGTCCGCCAAGGCGCGTTTGACGTTCGCACGGACACAAACTTTTGCGGTGTGATTGAAGGCTGCGCGGCCCCGAGCAATATGGCCGGACGGGAAGACACATGGATCAATCCGCCAATAGCCCGGGTTTTCCAGGAACTTCACGGCATGGGCCATGCGCATTCTGTTGAATGCTGGCAGAATGGCGAACTCGTTGGCGGCTTGTATGGCCTGGCGCTTGGCGGCGCATTCTTCGGTGAAAGCATGTTCAGTCGGGCGACAGACGCAAGCAAGCTCGCCCTCGTCCACCTCGCAGCGCGGCTGACTTATGGCGGCTTTACGCTTCTGGACTCGCAATTCCCTAACCCGCACCTCAACCAATTCGGCGCAGAGGATATTGGGCGGGCGGAATTCCGGCGGCGGCTAGATATAGCGCTGGATCAACCAGCCCAGTGGCCCGCAGATATGCCAGACGCGGCACTGCATCAGTTCTTAGATAGACCCGCAGCGCCGCCCAAGAAAAAGCCCTAACCGCTACCAGCCAAGCGCATAGGCGACGCGGCGCGGATCAGCGCCTGCCGCCTTCATACCTGTTTCCCGGTCGTCCAGAATCATGCAGATTGAGCCTGCGAGCCATGTCCGATCCGGCCACCAGTCAATCCTGTGGCCGCGCCCGGCCAAATCATCGCCCGCCGCCCTATCCACCTTGCCCTCCAGGCGCAGCAAGCCCGGATGATAGTCATGGGGTTCGAAGCTGGATGGGAAGGAATAGCTGGCAAAACGCGGCGCCTCGACAGCCTCCTGCGGCCCCATGCCGAACACGGCGACATTGGCAAAGGTTTGCGCCATCGCTTGGGTTTGCACATCACCGCCGGGCGTTCCGAACGGCAGGAACGCCTTGCCGTTATCGCGCACCGCAATCGCAGGGTTCGGCGTCAAACGCGGGCGCTTGCCGGGCGCGATGGATGAAGGGTGCGATGGATCCGTCCAGGACTGAACGCCGCGCGGGCTGACATTCATGCCGGTTCCTGGCACCACCGCACCGTTGTAAGAGCCATCGGATGGTGTGGCTGAGAACACATTGCCTTTGCTATCTGCGACACAAAGATACGTCGTATCAAGCGCGCCGCCTGGATGTGGATTGTCCGTAACTGGGCTTGGCACATTCGCACCGCGCCACGGATTGCCGGACGCATCGCCTGGAGGCGGCATTTCAGGAAACGCCTCACCCATCTTGATGCGCGCCATCTGGGCGTCAGCGTATTCTTCCGACAACAGCGTTTCGATGGGAACATCAATATAGCGCGGATCACCGAAATAGGCGTCTCTGTCAGCCATGACGAGCTTGGTCGCCTCGACCTGCGCGTGGATATAATCGGCACTATTGTGGCCCATGCCTTTAAGGTCAAACCGTTTGAGCAGATTCAGCTTTTCCATCAATGCGGGGCCTTGGCACCATGGGCCGCAGCCAAACACCTGCCAGTCACCGAATCCGGATGAGACCGGCGGCTCAAGTGCCACTCGGAATTCCGCCAAATCCTGCATTGTCAGCCAGCCGCCAACGTCCTTGTGGTAGTCCGTGAACGCCTTAGCTAAATCGCCTTTGTAGAAAGCGTTCCGGGCCGCTTGCAGCCCGGCCTTCCGGTCAGCGCCATTGCTTAGCGCTGTGGCCTCCTGGTCAATCATATACTGAAGAGAAGCGCCTAACTCTTTCTGGTAGAACAGCTCTCCAATCTCAACAGGCTGTCCGTCCTTCGGCAGATAGATTGCGGCTGCATGCGGATATGCCAGATAGTTTTCGCGGTTCTGGGTAATCGTCTGCCGAAGCAGCGCGTTCATCGGGAAGCCGTCACGGGCGAAACGAACGGCATAGTGTGCCACATCGCCGAAGCTCATCGTGCCATAGCGGTCCAGCGCCATGATCCAAGCTGCCGGCGCGGATGGAATGACCGTGCGCATCGGTCCAATCGGGATCGCGCCATTGTGCTTGCGGCGGAAATAGTCGATGTCCGCTGCCTTTGGCCACCCGCCAAGGCCAGAGATCGTCTGCATCTCCGCCCGTTCCGCATCCCATACAATTATTGGCGCAACGCCCGCAACGCTTACAAGGTCAGACTGCAGCACGCCAAGTGCCAAGCCAGCGGCGACGCCAGCATCCGTGGCGTTTCCACCTGCTTGCAGCACTTCAAAGGCCGCTTGGCTGGAATAGTAGTGACCTGTCGAAACAGCGAACTGACTGCCTTGGATTTCTGGACGTTCGGTGGACATCTTTCGGCTCCCCGGTTATTCGGCACTTGATAGTTTGCCCGAAATTGGATGCTGCCGTGAAGCTCAGTGATTTTGACTTCAATTTGCCTGACGACCTGATTGCCCAAACACCCGCCCGTCCGCGGGACGCCGCGCGCATGCTGGCTGTGACCCCAGATGCGCTTTTCGACAAAGGGGTTATGGATTTACCGGGCCTACTTCAGCCTGGCGATCTGATGGTTGTGAATGACACCCGGGTTATTCCGGCGCGCCTGCGCGGTGTTCGCGGCCAAATGCGGGTGGATGCGACCCTGCACACAGCTGTCGACGCATCCCGTTGGCTCGCCTTCGCACGCCCAGGTCGTCGCCTGCGCGTTGGTGAACGCGTCACGTTCGCCGATGGATTTGAATGCACGGTCGAGGAAAAGCACGACGGCGGTGAATTTCTGCTGGCGTTCGACGCAAGCGGGCCAGCGCTGATTGAGGCCCTGCATCGCCACGGCGCGCCACCTTTGCCGCCCTATATCAAGCGCCCCGATGGCGCGTTGGATGAAGACGTGGCCGATTACCAAACGCCGTTTGCTGCGCGCGATGGTGCCGTCGCAGCCCCGACTGCATCGCTCCATTTCACGGATAGACTGCTCAAGGCGATTGCGGATCGCGGCGTCAAACAGGCGATTGTGACCCTGCATGTGGGTGCCGGTACGTTCTTGCCAGTGAAGACGGACGACATCGAAGACCATCAGATGCATAGCGAATGGGGCGAAGTGTCAGACGCCGTTGCTAGAGCCGTTGCCGCGACCAAATCAGCGGGCGGGCGCGTTATCCCCATTGGGACCACTGCACTTAGAATACTAGAGGCCGCAAGCCAATCTGGTGCGCTCAAGCCTTTCCAGGGCGAGACGGATATTTTCATTACGCCCGGCTACACATTCCGCACCGTTGATGCGCTGATGACGAACTTCCATTTGCCAAAATCCACACTGTTCATGCTGGTTTCAGCCATGATGGGCCGGGAAACAATGCTGTCCGCCTATGCCCATGCGAAAGACCAGCGCTATCGATTTTTCTCATATGGGGACGCCAGCTTGCTGCTCCCCGGAGGCTTGGCGCCATGACCATCAAATTCGATCTTCTGGCCGAGGATGGCACCGCACGCCGTGGCCGCATCACGACCGCCCACGGGACCATCGAGACACCAGCCTTCATGCCCGTCGGCACAGCCGGCACAGTCAAAGCCATGCGGCCAGAGGAGGTAGAAGCGACGGGTGCCGAGATCATTCTTGGCAACACCTATCACCTCATGCTGCGCCCTGGTGCCGAGCGGGTAGATCGACTTGGCGGGCTGCATAAGTTCATGCGCTGGTCGGGGCCAATCCTGACGGATTCAGGCGGCTTTCAGGTGATGTCGCTCTCCGAACTCCGCAAGATCACAGAGGACGGCGTGCGCTTTCGCAGCCACATTGACGGCTCCTACATTGACCTGACGCCAGAGCGCTCCATCCAAATCCAGAACCTGCTGGACGCCACTATCACCATGGCGTTCGACGAATGCACCACCTTCCCGGCTGAACATGCAGTCGCCGCCAAATCCATGCAGCTCTCAATGCGTTGGGCCAAGCGCAGCAGCTATGCCTTTGAAGCGCGCGCTGGATATGGCCTGTTCGGCATCGTCCAAGGTGGAGTTTACGAGGACTTGCGGGCCGAAAGCGCTGGCATGCTGCAAGATATCGGCTTTGATGGCTATGCCGTTGGCGGCCTGGCCGTTGGTGAAGGCCAGGAGCAGATGTTCGAGACCCTGCAGGCGACGACGCCACATCTCCCCCGTGAGCGACCCCGATATCTGATGGGTGTTGGCAAACCGGCGGACATCATCGGTGCCGTTGCACGCGGCGTAGACATGTTCGATTGCGTCCTCCCCACACGCTCTGGCCGCACCGGCCAGGCCTGGACATGGGATGGCCCCTTGAACCTTCGCAACGCCAAGCACCGTGATGATGCAAACACCCCGCTTGACCCGACATGCGAATGCCCAGCCTGCCAAAAGTATGACCGCGCTTACCTCCACCACCTGACCAAAGCCCAGGAGGTGCTCGGCCTGATGCTGCTAACTCAGCACAATCTTTGGCATTATCAAGATTTAATGCGGCGGATTCGTGCCGCGATTGAAGCAGGAACGTTCAATGCGTTTTCAGCGGAAATACTGGCATCACAAGAACCAAAGGCGCGTTGAAGGATTGTGTTTGAAGTAGTATCCTCACCAGGGGCGGGAATATTGTTTTAGGTGATGCCAAAACGCTATTGGCGATTTTGGTGCTCATAAACTTAGAGGCCAGCCATGTTCAATATTCAGCTTTCTATCAACGACCTCGATGGCTCGAATGGGTTTGTTCTAACGGGCGCAGGCGTACACGACGGAGGCATCGATATCAATGGTGATGGTATCGATGATCTGATTGCTGGATCAACTGTCAACGAAACTATCTCAGTGTTATTCGGTAATGCGGCGGACCGGACTGCGACTGTTGATATTGCAAATTTGGATGGATCTGACGGCTTTGTAATTGATGGCGGCACTAACGCTGGGACCTTTCCGCGTTCAGCGGCAGCAGGCGGAGACTTTAACGGCGACGGCATCAACGATTTCAGCATTAGCGGTCGGACAATATTCACGACGCCGGCCCCCAATAACAACCAGACCGAACCGGGCGATGCCATCATTATTTTCGGGCAGGCCGCCCCCACATCATTTGGCGCATCTGCGGATGCGACGGCCCTGGCAGACGTGCGCCTTACGGGCATCGATGATCGGGATGGCCTCGGCAATAGTATGGCATTTGCTAACGTTAACGGCGACGCCTTCGACGATCTGATTATTAGCGCACCGAACCGGGAATTCGATGCAATTAACGGTGTTGGGCAAGTCTATGTTGTTTTTGGCGGCGCTACGGTCACCGGGGACATAGATCCTGCAGCATTGGACGGCACGGATGGTTTCCGTCTCACTGGTATCGACCAATTTGATCGTGCCGGTCAGCAAGTGGAATCGGTAGGGGATTTCAACAATGATGGTTTTAGCGACTTCGCATTCACAACCCGAGGCGAAACGTTAAACGGAGAAGCAGAAGGCAATACGTACCTGATTTTTGGTACAGCTGGCGGTTTCGCTGCTGAGTTAGACCTTCGAACGCTTGACGGAAGTGATGGCGTCCGGATGTTTTCTTCAGACGACAATGAAACACTTACTTTTTCTATCGGCCAGGCCGGCGACTTTAACGGGGATGGCTTCGATGACCTGGTGCTCGGCGCACCGAATGGTGAATCTGGCAACACGGGTGATTTTGGCCAAATTTCCGTCATCTTCGGCACCGATGCAGCACAAGATGGCGCATTTGATATAGATACGCTGAATGGCAGTAATGGGTTCAATGTATTTGGCGGGCGCGTCGGTGATGAATTCGGCGAAGATATTGCTTTCGGCCAGGATTTTAACGGCGACGGATTTGCAGACATCGTCGTTGGCGCTCCGCTGACAGACAGGTCCGGTAACTTCGTTGGACGTGGCGAAGTATCGATTATTCTTGGTCGACCGGAAGATCCAACCGGCGGCGCTGTCCGGACAATCAACCAGATTGATGGCAATGGGGTTATTCAGATTGGCGGAATAGCCACGAATAGCCTGTTCGGTACGGTCGTCAGTTACGTTGGCGATATAAATGGCGATGGTTTTGCTGATATCTCAGCCGTCGGGAGAGACGCCAACGGCGATTTTGGAGAATTTATTGTCAACGGTGCCGCCACCCTGGAGGATGGCGTCGCGACAACTCTTGAAACTGACACTGTTGCAATCAATGTTTTCGCCAGCTCTACTTTTGCGCCACCTAATGCCCGCCTGACGGAAATCGACGGACAGTCCGTTCAGAATGGCGATCAGGTTGTGACGGCCGATGGATCGACGGTCCGTGTTATAGATGCCGGCAATGGCGACGTTGAATTCACGCCGGGCGATGATTTTGGCGTGCTCGCTTTAGGCGATACCGATACAGATGAATTTGGCTTTTCAGTCGGCGGCTTCGCCGACGCGATCATCGCAGTCACCATTCAAGGGGTCGATAGCGACAATGATCTAGTCTCTGGCACCAACGGGAATGACATTCTGAATGGTGGCATAGGCAATGACCAAATCACAGATGATTTTGGGGCTGACCGGCTTAATGGCGACGCCGGCGATGATGACCTGACCAGTGGGCGCAGTAACGACATCTTAGATGGCGGCACCGGTGCCGATATTATGCGTGGTGGGCTCGGCAACGATAGGTATCTTGTGGATGATGCCGCTGATCAAGTCATTGAACTCGCTAACGAAGGTACTGATTTGGTGGAGGCGTCTGGTGCATTCACCTTCGTGCTGCCGACCAACGTTGAAAACCTGAACCTGATTGGCGATACGGACGGCTCCGGCAATGGTGCTGACAATCGTATCAATGGCGGGGCGGGTGCGAATATCATTCGCGGCGGCGGTGGACGCGATATCATCGGCGGCGAGGATGGCGACGATATCCTGCTGGGCCAAGTCGGTGATGATGCGCTGCGTGGCGGTGCTGGTCTCGATAACCTGCAAGGTGCAGAAGGCGACGATGTGCTGTTCGGCGGTGATGATGCCGACACGCTGTTTGGTAATGATGATGATGATCAGTTGCTCGGTGAGGCTGGGGACGACACCCTAAACGGCGGTGCCGGTAATGATCGCCTCACCGGTGGGCTTGGCGCAGATCAACTGCGCGGCGGTGCTGGCGACGACATCTACGTTATCGAAGATGCCTTCGATATGGTTACCGAGAATGTTGGCGAAGGCATCGATACCGTCCGCGCCGGGACGAACATTGGTGCGCTCGCAGACAATGTCGAAAACATCATCGCAATCGGTGATACGGGTCGCCTACTCACCGGCAATGACCTCGACAATACGATCTTTGGCGGCGACGAAGGCGATTTCATTAATGGTGCCGGCGGGGATGATCTATTGCGCGGTGGCTCAGGCGACGATGTTTATGTGTTTGAGCTTGGCGATCAAATCATCGAACGTACTGGCGAAGGCACAGACACCATTCTGTTCGATTCAGACATAGCCAATGCTGGCGATACGGTGTTCAATTTCAATAATGTCGAAGAATTATTGATCGGTGGCAGCGTTAATGTGAATGCGATCGGAACCAGGAACGATGAGCGGATCGCCGGATCCAATGGTGACAACATCATCAAAGGCGGCGCTGGCGACGATTTTCTGCTAGGCGGCGCTGGCAATGACCTGCTAATCGGCAATACCGGCCTGGACACGCTGGAAGGCGGCACGGGCGATGATCGCATCAAGGCTGGTCGCGATGGCGATACCATCATCTATCGCCCCGGCGATGGTCGCGACCGCGTATTTGATTTCGGCGGCGACGACAAGTTGGACCTCACTGCGTTCGATTTTGATTTCCTAACCGATATCGTCCCCTTCATCCGCGAAACAGGCGCTGGCGAAGTATTCTTCAACTTTGGCGGGGGTGACGTCCTGAAACTCGTTGGCTTTCCACTCATCTTCCTGGATTACAACGATTTCATTCTATAGAGCGACGCTGGCTTGTAGATCGTTTCTTTAGTTTCAGGCTAGGAGAGAACAGCGAAATCGCTGCAGGTTTCTAACGTTCGCCACACGCGAGCCGCGTTGCTACACTTCCCGCTAGTATCGACCTGCACGCGGAGCTCTTGCTTATGCCCGGCCCATTCACTGGCCTAAAAGTCATTGACCTTACAACCGTATTCGTTGGCCCCTACTCCACGCAATTGCTGGCGGATTTAGGTGCTGAAGTTATCAAGGTCGAAGCACCTGACGGCGACCTAACACGGATGACCGGGCCTGCGCGGAATGCCGGGATGACCGGTAGCTTCATGCAGCTCAACCGCAACAAACGCAGCATCGCGCTCGACCTCAAAACAGAGGCAGGTGCTGATGCCATGCGGGACCTTATTAAGGGTGCGGATGTCTTCGTGCATAACATGCGGCCAGAGCCGCTGGAGCGCCTTGGCTTTGACTATGCCAGTGTGAAGCCCCTGAACCCCAGCCTTGTGTACTGCAATATCTGGGGCTTCGGAATGAAGGGCCCCTATGCGGGGCGGGCCGCGTTCGATGACATTATCCAGGGTGTATCTGGCCTGGTGGCGCTAGAAGGGTTTGGCGGCAAAGAACAGCGCTTCGTTCCCATGCTGATTGCCGATAAAGCGACAGGCGTTTTCGCAGCGCTCGCAATGTCCGCCGCGCTGTATCACAAGCTGGCGACGGGCGAAGGCCAGGAAATTGAAGCGCCAATGTTTGAATGCATGACATCCTTCGCCATGATTGAACATCTGGCAGGCGAAGGCTTTGTGCCATCAATCGGACCGCCAGGGTCTGAACGCCACGCAAAGCCCATGCGGTTCCCGGTCAAAACCCTGGATGGCTACATGTGTGTGCTGGCAACCAGCGACAAGCACTGGCGCGGCCTGACAAAAGCAGGCGGTCGTCCCGAACTGGCGACAGACGAGCGCTACGACACCCGGCCCAAACGCTTAGCGCTTCGCCAGGAAATTGTTGATCTGACGACAGAGATGGCGAAAACGCGGCCAACGGCGGAATGGGTGGCCGAACTGGCGGAAGCTGGCGTGCCCTGCATGCAAATCAACTCCTTGGATGAGGTCGTCACGGATCCACATTTGAACGCGGTCGGGTTCTGGCAGGAACATGAACACGATAGCGAAGGCACAATTCGCCTGATGGCGCCGCCGTATTCTTTAAGCAAAACACCACCGACCATCCGCAGCATGCCGCCTCGATTTGGCGAGCACACTGCAGAGGTTCTGGCGGAACTTGGCTATGACGACGAGACTGTCAAAGCCATGCTTGAGGCTGGCGCCGCCGTTGCAGAAACGCGCGACGACGCCTGATCCCCAATCAGTACATGTGCTGACCGCCATTGATCGACATGGTGGAGCCCGTAACGAATGTGGCTTCGTCTGCTGCGAAGAACATCACGCCGCGCGCAATTTCATCCGCGTGGCCTAAGCGCCCGACAGGTACCTGGGCGACGATCTTCTCCAGCACATTTGCGGGAACAGCCGCGACCATGTCCGTATCAACATAGCCCGGTGCGATCGCATTTACGGTGATGTTGTAGCGCGCACCTTCCTGGGCCAGCGCCTTCGTGAAACCATGGATGCCTGATTTGGCCGCGGCATAGTTCACCTGGCCATATTGACCGGCCTGGCCATTGATTGAGCCAATGTTGATGATCCGCCCGAAGTTCCGCTCCCGCATAGACGGAAACGTTGCGTGGGCCATATTGAAGCAAGAGCCAAGATTGGTGTCGATCACCTCATCCCATTCCTTCCGGCTCATCCGCATCAACGTGCCATCCCGGGTAATGCCGGCATTGTTCACTAGGATATCAACTGGGCCTTTATCGGCCACGATCTGGTCGATGCCAGCCTGACACGCGTCATAATCAGCCACATCAAATTTGTAGGATTTAAGGCCAGTCTCGGCTTCGAATTTCTGTGCTGCTTCATCATTGCCGGCGTAATTCGACGCGACGTCATAACCAGCATCGCGCAAAGCTTCACAGATTGCGCGGCCAATGCCGCGGGTGCCACCGGTGACGACTGCTACTCTTGTCATGATACTCTCCCATGAATGCGCAGTGCAGGCTTGGTTGGGCCGTCTACGCGGTTAATTGCTAGGCCGTATTTAAGAGGCTACCATCCTATTTGTGATCTGTGCGCTTTGCCGCGCGTCATATTGTGCACCGCAGCATTTGTTAGCAATCGCAGCATGTCCGAGACCCTGACCGTCTATATCGACTACAAGAGCCCCTACGCTTATCTAGCGATGGAGCCGACACGGGCACTGGCGAGAGAGTTCAGCCTTAGAATCACTTGGCGCCCGTATTCGCTTCAAATTCAAGACTATTTAGGCGAAATAGACACGCGCAACCCACACCAATGGCGGCGAGTAAAATACTCCTATATGGATGCGCGGCGCATGGCGAATGAGCGCGGATTGATCGTGCTTGGGCCACAAAAACTGTTCGACAGCACGGTTTCGCATGTGGGCATGTTATACGCCGGCGATGATGGTGCCGAGGTTCAGGACAGATATCACGACATCGTATTCGAGCGATTTTTTAAGCGCGAGCTGAATATTGAAGACCCTGGCGCCATCGCCAATGTGCTTCATGAAGCTGGCGCAACGGTGAATACCTTCCAGGATATCTTGGAAAGCGAAGGACGCACGCGTCTGGACAGCGTGCTGAAAGACGCAGAAGATCGGCTGGGCATATTTGGCGTGCCGACCTATGTTATCGGCAATGAAATCTTTTGGGGCGGGGACCGCATTCCCCAGGTCCGCCGCTACCTGGAACAACGCGCCTGACGCGGCGCCAACTGGAGGATCATCCAATGGACGGCATAGCAAATTCACCTTCGGCCCGGGATAAGGCATTTCTGGTCCACCCGATGACGAACCTGAAAACTCACCTGGATATCGGCCCGACCATTATCGAGTCCGGCAGCGGTGTGCGTGTTAAAGATGATGCGGGCAAGGAATATATCGAAGGCATGGCTGGTCTCTGGTGCACCTCGCTTGGCTACGGCAATGAGCGGTTGATTGCAGCTGCGACCAAGCAAATGCGCGCCCTGCCCTATGTCCAGCAGTTCCGCCACATGAGCCATGATCCAGGTATTGATCTGGCCGAGAAGCTGGTTGGCATGGCACCGGAAGGCATCACGAAGGCATTTTTCGTGAACTCCGGCTCTGAAGCGAATGACACGATCGTCAAGTTCATCCGCTTCTATCACAACTCCATCGGCCAGCCGCAAAAGAAGAAAATCATTGCGCGGGATAAGGGCTATCACGGCACGACGCTCGTCGCTGCCAGCCTGTGCGGCCTGCCACATATGCATGCCGCTTTCGACCTGCCGATGGCCGGCATCTCACACACCATGTGCCCACATTACTATCGCTACGGCCTTGAAGGTGAGAGCGAAGAAGAATTCGCAACGCGCTGTGCTGAAGATCTGGAAAAGATGATCCTGGCCGAAGGCCCTGAAACAGTCGCCGCATTCTTTGCAGAGCCTGTCATGGGTGCGGGCGGCGTCATCACCCCACCGAAGACTTATTTCGCTAAGATTCAAGCCGTGCTGAAAAAGTATGACGTGCTGTTCGTTGCGGATGAAGTGATTTGTGGCTTTGGACGCACCGGCAACATGTTCGGCAGCGACACCTATGACCTGAAGCCGGACTTCATGACTGTCGCAAAGGCGCTTTCATCCGCATATTTGCCAATTGCGGGCGTGCTGATGCGGGAAGAAATCTTCAACGCGATGGCTGACCATGCGGGTGAGCTTGGCATTCTAGGCCATGGCTACACCTATTCTGGGCACCCGGTCGCCAGTGCAGTCGCCCTTGAAACACTGACGATCTATGAAGAGCTCGACATTGTTGCGCGCGTTCAGGAAACGTCAAAAACGTTCATGCGTGAACTCAAAGCATTCGACGACCACCCCCTGGTTGGCGAAACCCGCGGTGTCGGCCTTGTCGGGGCTATTGAGCTTGTGGTCGATAAAGAAACCCGCGCACCAGTAGATGCCAAAGGCCCTGCGCCTGATTATCTGTATGACCGGATCATGCAGTCTGGCTTGATCACGCGGCCTATTGGCAATTCCATCGCATTCTGCCCGCCGCTTATTATCTCCCCAGCAGATGTCGAGGAGATGTTCAGCCGGTTCCGTACGGCACTGGATGAAACGCTGGACCACGGCACCCGTGAAGGTATGTTCAAAGCGGCATAAACACTTGGGCTGATCCTTAACGGTATATGCACCCGATCTGTAGACACTAACGGCGTACTACACCTTCGTAGCTTCTAATCATGGCGATACTGCCTAGGTTAGAAGCTGTGATCGGGATGGGCGTTATGATCAGAGTCTATGGAAAATTCCTACCAGCTGCGGTTGCGTGCGCCATGCTTTTCAGCATGAGCGCTGTGGCTGAAGAAGGCATTTATATCGGGACAGGCGGTGCCAATTTGATCGGCGGCGGACCATCCGACCCTATCGGTGCCAAGCTAGACCTTCATCAACGCTCTACAGTCGGCGCTTTCGGGTCGCTTGGATACCGCTGGTCGGACGGTTTCAGTGCTGAACTTGAAGGCGGCAGGCGCGCGCGACAAACCGATGGCGCTGCCAGTTTCGCAACAGGCAGGCGCGCTGATGAGGCTACTACCTCATTCATGATGAATGCCAGAATTGAGCCCGCGACAAGGGGTTCAGTCAAACCTTATGCAGGCGTTAGCGCAGGCGTTGCGATCACCCAGCGAAATGACCACAGCCTGCGTGAACGCTCAGGAGACGTGGCACCGGCTGGCCAGGCCATGGCTGGGTTCGCTATGGGGCTGTCCAGCCGTACGGCTATCTTCGCTGAATACCGCTATTTCAAGTCATTTGAGCAATCTGAAGCCGCAGCAAATGGCGGCGGTAAAACCGGCAGCCACGCGGGCCTATTGGGTCTGCGCGTGCGTCTTGGCGGCCCTATTCAGTAACCCGCCCACCGCCTTCAATATATTGTCGGCCATCGACCTCTGAAATTTGAAGCGTCTGGCGGAAATTGCCGGATGCCGCCGAAAAGCGCTTAAATTGAACGTCTGGCATAGACTTGGACCGCGCAAACGTTTCGCTGAGCGCCCTTCCCTGCATGCCGTCAGAGCTCAACCCATAGGCCGCCAGAATCGTCGGTGCGATATCAACAAGGCCTGCTGGCGCGCTTAAGGCCACGCCCTGCTTAAACACCGATCCCCCAAATGCGAGCAGCGTAGAAAGCTCTGCTGGATGCAGACCACCATGGACCCCACCGGTTTCATTATCCGGCATTGGGTCAGCACCAACATAAGAACGGCCAGGCAGGCCAAACCGGCTGACCTGATCATCAGTGCCAAGAATGAAGCATAGCGGCGGAGTGCGCGGGTGATTGTTCTGGACTAAATCCAGCGGCAGCGCGCCAGGGGCCAAAGCTGTGTCTCGGGCAAATAGCATGCCCAGCCAATCCTGCTTCACCAGCCAATCGGCCATTGCCTGGATCAGCTTCGGATCATCGTCACGCACCCAGATATTGCCGCTGGAGCTTGCCAGCACAACGTAATCAACGTCATCCCGGTAATGGTCTGCGGCACGAAACCCAGCAGCCTGCATCGCGCCGATAACATCAATCCGACCTTTGACCGCCACCTGACCGTGATCTGACAACGCAATGATCTGGATGTCAGCCGCATCTGGCTGTGCATCCCGCCAGACCAACACATCGCCGAAAATCTCATCCATCGCGCGCAGAGCCTCTAGACTTTCCGGTGACCCAACGCCGCGATAATGAAAACTGATGTCCGGTTCAGACAGCCAGAGAAGCCCGACGTCCGGCTGATGTTGTGGCAGAAAATGTTCCAGAAACAGGCGCGCACCATATTGGCAACGTGCGGTATTCGGAACAGATGCCGGCGGCGGCGGACCAAACTTGGCGACACAGCCCTCAAAATTGGCTTCTGCGCTTGAAGCGGCATCGCCCATGATCGAATAGGCCACCAGCCCCTGC
The DNA here is from genome assembly GCA_938083135.1 of uncultured Alphaproteobacteria bacterium. Taxonomy (GTDB): domain Bacteria; phylum Pseudomonadota; class Alphaproteobacteria; order Bin95; family Bin95; genus VMCJ01. Next base: position 42,018 of record CALLKY010000032.1, read on the forward strand.
TCCCGCGCGCGCGGGTTTAGAAAGCGCGCATTGCCTGCAGTGCCAGTGCTGACAGTCAGGTAGCGCTTACCGCCAGCCTTCAACGGGCCACCAAGTGTTGGCGCTGTCACGAGCGCGCCATGGGCCGCCTCTGTAACCGCCGCGAGTTGCGCAACATTTCCTGTATCAAACAACTTCCCGTCGCCGGTACGCGGTTCGTAATAGCCGTTGGCGACAATCCCGTGGGCACCAGGCCATCCACCCGTCGCGATAGACGCCATGGCGACTTTGGTTTCCGATGGAAAGACTGAACGCGCATTCTGCAATCTAGCAGCGCTAGATAACCATCTCGCCAAGTTAGGCGCGTGTTCAGGTGTAGCCAATTCCGGCCGCAATGCGTCGAAGCCAACAATCAAAAAACGAGGGCTCATGTAAGGCTCCTATCCAGACAGGATGGCTTTGGCATCGCACCAACGCTTCAGGTAGGATGGAGCCCTCACCATGTTCTGTCTGATCGCACCCCCACCACATGCACAATAGCCCAAAGCGGCCTTCAATGTTCGTCCTTATCGCGATGACCGCACTTGGACCCATGACGCTGAATATCATTGGCCCCGCAATGCCGGGATTGCAGGCTGTATATGGAGTCTCCTATCAGGCAGCGCAGTCCATGGTGTACATGTATCTGTTCGCATTCGCCGTAGCTCAACTCTTCTATGGTCCATTGTCTGACCGTTACGGCAGACGTCCTATGGTGCTGATCGGTCTAGGGATTTTCTTGGCCGGCTCACTTCTAACGCTCATCGCAAATACAATTGAAGTGCTGGCGGCTGGTCGGGCCTTGCAGGCGATTGGCGGATGCGCAGGCATGGCGCTTGCCCGCGCCGCCATCCGCGATGTTCATGACCGCGCAGGCTCTGCATCCATGATCGGCTATGTGACCTCAGCCATGGTCATAGCCCCCATGTTGGCGTCACCTATTGGCGGATGGCTGTTTGAGCACCACGGCCTTTTCGCCGTTTTGGCAATTCCATTGATCGCAGGAATCGCGACCTTCTCACTCTGCCTGGTTGGCCTACATGAAACACTTGCCACGCGTGGGACAACGCCTGTTCGCATCGGCGGTATCATCGTCGCGAATTTTCGGATTTTGTCGAACGCTAACTACAGGGCCTATGCGCTGCCGGCAGCATTCAGCGCGACGGCATACTATATCTTCGTCGCTTGCTCCCCCTATGTCTCTGAAACACTCATGCATGTCAGCCCGACTGAGTATGGGCTTTGGTTCCTCTCACTTTCCATCGCCTACATGATTGGGAATTGGCTGACAGGTCGGTTTAGCCGCCGTATTGGCAGTGACCGCATGATCTGGACAGGGTATTTCCTCGCACTTTTCGGCCTTGCGATCATGGCCTGGCTTGCGGGGATAGCCGCCCTTGGCCCTGCCGCGATGTTCCTGTTGATGGGATTTGTATCCGCAGGGAATGGCCTTTCAACGGCGAATTCCATAGCCGGTGCCATCAGCGCGGACCCGGCTCAAGCAGGTGCGGCCTCTGGCATGACAGGATTTCTGCAGATGATCATGGGCGCTGTTGGCGGCATCCTGATCAGCTTCGCACTTGAAGCGACCAAGCTCCCGTTCACCCTGACATTGGGGATGCTGGCGTCTACGCTGATTGCAATCTATTTGTTTGCCGCCGCCAAAACCTCAGGCCGCCTTTCGGGCCGCCCCTCGCATTCCCAGTAAGGCACGGGACCAAAGGTCTCGACCAGGTAATCCACGAAGGCCCGCACTTTTGCAGACAGATGCCGCGCATGGGGATAAATTGCGTGAATTGCGGTTTCCTGCGCGACAAGGTCTGCCTCGTGGCCCGGCAGCAAGCGCTCAAGCCGTCCGTTGAACACGTCATTGCCGCAGGTCCATGTGGGCAGTAACGCAATGCCAAGCCCGCCAAGTGCTGCGGAATGCAAGGCTTCCGCGTTGTTCGCCGTCAACGGCCCAGTCACGCGCACCTTGGAGAGAACACCGTCTTCGGCGCGGATATGCCATTCCGCCAAGCTGACGTTCAATTTGTAGACAAGGCACTTATGATTAGCCAAATCTTCTGGCGACTTCGGTGCCCCATTGGCCGCAAGATATTCTGGTGATGCCACGAGCACACGGCGATTGGGCGCAAGGCGTCGCGCAATCAAGCTTGAATCGCTCAATCCACCAACGCGAATAACAACGTCTGCACCAGATTCAATCACATCAACAAAATGATCTGTTAGCGTCAGATCGATCGAGACATCCGGGAATTTGTGGCAAAAATCTGCGACATGCGGCGCGATGTGACGGCGGCCAAAAACCACGGGCGCATTCAATTTCAGCAAACCGCGCGGGGTTGCTTCCAATTGCGCTACGGCGGCATTTGTTTCAGACACTTCGCTTAGAATTCGGCGGACCCGTTCGTAATAAACCTCACCAGCGTGTGTCAAACTGAGACTTCTGGTAGAGCGGTTCAATAACCGTGCATTCAACGCGTCTTCCAGCCCATTGACCTGTCGCGAGACTGACGAGGCTGCTAGCCCCAGGCGCCGACCTGCCTCAGAAAACGACCCGGCATCAACGACTTCCGCGAACAAACGCATCCCCGTTAGCATATCCATAGTCATTTCCCCCGCCAATTGGCTCAGTCATGAAACTAGGCTTTATACGCAAACAAGCAATGTTACGGATCACACAAAATTTCTTAATAAACTCTACTAAAACATGGGCTATTGGCTTACACGCCGCTGATATATCCCCTTGGGGTATACAGAACATCGTGTCCGCCGAGCTTTGTCTGCCGTGTTCTGGATGATCCAACAATGATGGTTGTCAGCATATCGCATGCATCAGGGGTGAGCGCTTCAAGCGTTGAATACACAATGGATTCTTCTGGGCGGCCAAGGTTTCGGGCATAGGCAATTGGCGTATTGGCAGGGCGATGAGCAAGCAGAATATCCCGCGCTTTGATTAGCCCTTCCCGCCGTCTTTTAGAGACCGGATTGTAGAACGCGATCACGAAGTCACCGATAGCAGCACCGTTCAAGCGTTGCTCGATTGTAGCCCAGGGCGTGAGTAGATCTGAAAGTGAAATCGCGCAGAAATCATGGCCAAGCGGTGCGCCGGTTCGCGCCGCCGCCATTTGCATGGCGCTGACACCTGGGATGATGTCGAGATTGATCCGGTTCCATTCGGCATTGTTCTCCGCATCCATCTCCTCTAGCGCCAATGTCGCCAGCGCATAGACGCCAGGATCGCCAGACGCGAGCAGCGCCACACTCCGACCAGTCGCCGCCAGCGCAAGTGCATGGCGCGCCCGGTCTCGCTCCGCACCTAGAGGGAATGGGTGCAATACTGTCGTGGACGAAATGGCATCTGCAGCAAGGTCAAGATAGAGCCCATAACCGACGACATCTTCCGCTTGGCAGATTGCATCCGTCGCAGCCGGGACCCTGAAAGCTGGGTCGCCAGGCCCCAACCCAACAATCTTCAGCGCACCCTGTGGCCTGCCTAAAGTCTTGGCTGCAATCGGCAAGACTGCGCGGGCAATGGCAGTCGTAACCTGCGCGCCCTTCACTTTTGGCACGATGAGCGTCGCACCCGGCCCAGCAGCAGCCAGTGCCGCCGCTTCCGCAACGCCAGGAACGCCAACCTCCTGCAGCACCACGGCGGATGGATTGCGCAATCTTGGAGCAAGCTGACGGAGCTCACCGGAGCCGAAGAACCGAGCCGGCACACCAAATGCAGCGCCAACTGCATGGACAGCCACCTCGTCGGCTTTCACGTCAATTGATGCAATGACGGCGACAGAGGCTGGATGCAGATCGGCCTTCAACAGCACTGCGCGTACGTGTTCGATAAGCGCATCTGGCGGTGTGTCTCGCTCACACCCGACACCAATCGCGATCGTTGGCGGGATTAGCCGTGGTGTAGCGCCAGCAGCCTCTGCCGCATCACCTACCGAAATCAAAGGCCCGGCATCTGCCTTGGTCAACCAATTCGGCTGCGGGCCAGAGCCTGAAAAACGGACGCCGCCTGCCGTTATAGCCGCCTGCAAAAGCAGCTTCGCGTCCCCGTTAGCCTCCAACCGCCAGCCATCCGGCGGATCATCCAATGCAGCCCCTAAAATCGAATCACTGCCTGTAGTGACAGCCGCCTGCCCATCCAGCGCTTGCGCCAACGCATTTGCGAGCTTATTGCCGCCGTGATGTCCGCCAAGCAGCGGAACAACGTGGGCACCATCCAAAGATACGGCGATGACGGGTGGTTCCTGGTGCTTATCTGCAAGCTCTGACGCGAGAATGCGAATAACTGCACCGCTTGCCATGAAGGCGATGATCGGCCTGCCCGCATTAAACAGTGCGCGAAGGTGTGCTCCTGTCGCCTCAAAGGTTACATCTGCGCCACTGGTTCGCCCTTCAAGCCCATGGATCTCGCCATGCCCGAGCGCTGCCTTGGCCTTCTGTGCAGTCTCGAGCCCAGGCGGGTTTAGCGCGATGAAAACAAGACCATCCATCAAAATACTGCCGTCCCACGTCGCCGCGTGAGGATAAGGGAAAAGTATGGCGCGCGACCTTCCATCACATCTTTCAGCGGGCGCACCCGCGCATCCGGCATGGTCGCCCGCTCGACGAGAACGGCTGTATCTAGCAGCCCGAGCCGTGACAGCAACGCCTTCAGTCTGCCGACATGCCTGCCGACCTTTAGGATAGCCGCCGCTTCTGTGGCGCTCAGCAAGCGCTCAAGCGCTTCGTCATCCAGGATACCCGGCAAGACTGCCAGCGGCTCATCACGGAGTGCAAGCGGCCTGCCAGCCATTCCAGCGGTTGCGCCAAGCGACGACACGCCAGGAATAATCTCGACCGGCCAATCTGTTGAGAGCCGGTCGAACAGATACATAAAAGACCCATAGAGGCACGGATCGCCCTGACAAAGGACCGCCACTGTTTTGCCCTTGTCTAACTCCGCTGTAATTGCAGCCGCCCCGGCACCGTAAGCCTCATCTGCCGGAAATGTGGCGGGGTCGAGGGGCATACGAACCGGGATTTCTAGCTGCTGCGCTGAAAGATGCGCTGCGGCGATGCTACGGGCGAAACTTGGACCATCCGGCGGTGCCGGGTAAGCCACGACATCTGCAGCCGCGATCACACGGGCCGCCTTCAATGTGATCAATTCCGAGTCACCCGGCCCCAAGCCGACGCCATATACTTTGCCGCCCATTAAAGACCGTCCTTCGCCGCATGCCATTGGGTGACCGTCATTGAAGGTCGCCATCCATGAAACTGCCCCACCGGCACCGCCTGCTCAACGCTGATGCGTTCCAAAGCGCCGCCATAGGTTCTATGCGCCATATTCAGCACCTGCTCGCCCTCAAGCGTGACGGCATTGGCGACGATGCGGCCTCTGGGTTTCAGCGCGGCCCATGCAGCAGCCAGCAGTCCATCTTCCGATAGACCACCGCCAACGAATACTGCATCCGGCGCATCCAATCCCTCCAAGCAAGTTGGGGCCTTATCCGTCAGAAGTCGCAATTCAGGAACGCCTAGCGCGCGAGCGTTTTCTTCAATCCGCAGTGCGCGCGCGGCAATGGGTTCAATCGCGATCGCTTGTGCTCTTTCAACCGCCCGCAGCCATTCGATGGCGATCGCGCCAGATCCAGCGCCGATATCCCAGAGCAAATCACCCGGAAACGGTGCCAACTTCGCAAGCGTCGATGCTCGAACAACGCGCTTAGTCAGCTTGCCATCATGCAGAAACGCATCGTCTGGCAATCCTGGCGTTCGCCGTAGCGGCCTCGCATCTGGGCCAGCGATGCAGGTGATGGCTAACGTATTCAGCGCGCCCACATCTTGTTCTGTCCAGTTCGCAGCGATTTCGGCGACCCGGCGTTCCGTATCGCCGCCCATATCCGTTAGGGCAGTGATGTGACTTTCGCCCCAGCCGGATGTCGCTAGCATTCGGGCAACCTTCGCTGGCGTTTCGCCATCATGAGAGAGCGCTAGTATCCGCGCGCCAGGGAATAGGCACCGACGAAGCCGTTCCAACGGGCGGCCATGTAGCGTGATGCATTCAACACCCTGTCGCGGCCATCCCATGCGGGCCGCCGCCAAAGTGAATGCGCCAAGCGCCGGAACCACCATCACTTCGCTCGCCGGAAAGTGACGGAGCAGCGTTACACCAATGCCGTAATCCAGCGGATCGCCTGTTGCGATCACAACAACATTCTGACCTCTGGCCGCTTCGATGAGCGAAACCGTTTCGGAAAGCGGGCTTTTCCATTGGAGGCGTTCGGCTGCATTCGCTGGCACCATATCCAGATGCCTGGCACCGCCGACGATAAGGTCCGCATCAGCAATGACCGCGCGCGCACCAGGAGATACCCCCTCCCAGCCAGAGAGATCCACACCGATGATAGAAAGCCACGGCTTGCCGCTCATGCCGGCATTCCGCTAAGGGCGCCATTTAACGCTGCACTCGCCATAGCGCTGCCACCGCGACGTCCATGCAGTGTCACGAACGGTGGTGGATTTTGAAACGCCGCAAGCGCCTGCTTTGATTCAACGGCCCCAACAAACCCGACAGGAAATGCAAAAATTGCAGCAGGATACGTCTTTGTTTTATGCATTCGCTCTAACAAGCGAAACAATGCCGTCGGGGCATTTCCGATCAAGACGACAGCACCGGGCAGATCGGCATCAGGCCAAAGATCAACACCTGCCATTGAGCGCGTAATCGCCTGTTCCTGCGCCAATGCAGCCGTTTCAGACGCACCGATAAACGTTTCAACCTTCTCCCCTTCCGGCAGCAAGCTGCGGATAACGCCAGCCGCGACCATCGCGACATCGGTGAACACAGTCCCGCCTGCCTGAAGGGCCGCGCATGCAGCGGCTGCGGGCGTTCCATGCCAGGCCAAATCAGCCGCGATATCCGTCATGCCGCAAGCATGCGCAACACGGATTGCGATTGGGCGGATGTCATCTGGCAGGCTGGCTAAATCAAGCTCAGACTGAACGGTCTTGAACGACTGCGCATAGATCGACCCTGGATCCGTCAGATAGTCGTATGGCGGCGCGTCAGGCGTCGTCATCGTGGCTGTGTTTGTGATGGTGGCCGTGATCATGGCTATGACCGTGACTGTGACCATGTCCGTGGCCATGCCCGTGATCATGATCATGCCCATCAACGCCCGCGCCGCGCACATGGTGATGATGCCCAACTTGTGGTGTGCCGACCTCACCTTCATAGCCAATGATCTGCTCACGATATTTGCAGAGCATGCAGTTCATTGCGTTATCGCCAGTTAGCGTTTCGGCGACCCGATCTGCAAATGCATCCAGCACCTTGGGATGATCTGCCAGATAAGGCGCGTCGATATAGTCGATCTCTGGGTTGGCCGCGCGCACTTTTGCGGTTTCATCCCGGATGCGCTTGATCAGAATGCCGGTAAACAGAAAATAGGGAAAAACGATAACGCGCTTGAAACCAAGCTTGGTCGCGCGCTCCAACCCTGGGGCGACGCGCGGATGCGCAACGCCGCTGTAACACACCTCTGCCCAGCCAAAGCCCATGCCTTCCCAAAGCATCCGCGCGACCTTGGACACATTGGAATTGGCGTCCGCATCATTCGTGCCGCGGCCAACGACCATCAGCAATGTATCTTCGCGCGCGACATCACTTGGATTGGCAGCCAACGCCTCCTCGATCCGCTCTTTACAGGCGGCAAGCAATTTGGGGTCAATCGCCAAATCACGGCCCATGCGCACATCTATGTCAGGATGCGCCCGGCTAAACTCATTGATCTCTGACGGCACGTCGTTCTTAACGTGGCCCGCAGCAAACAGCATGCCCGGAATAGCTATGATTCGTTCCATCCCGCGTTCTGCCAGGGCATCCAAGCCTTCGCGGATTACGGGTGTTGCGAACTCCAGGAAGCCACTATCAACATCATACTCCGGCAGCCGGGTTGTCAGCCCAGCCTTGAGGCTGCTGAACTCACGGATCGCGTCCGGGTCGCGGCTGCCATGGCCACAAATCATCACGCCTGTGCGCATAAGATATTTTCCATTCGGAATACGGATCGGGACTCACTAGATTGGAGTTATGTTAGAGACCGCCGTCGCCATCACCGTCAAGCCATTCTGGACACTCGCCCTGGCGTTATTGATTGACGCCGCTATCGGGGACCCACCTTGGCTATGGCGCCGTATCCCGCACCCCGCCGCCATTATTGGCAGCGCTATCGGCTGGGCAGAGCGACGCCTGAACCGGGCCACGCGGCCAGAAAGCGACCGGAAACTGCGCGGCTTAGTCACGACACTTGCCTTCCTGGCCTTGGCCGCCCTGATCGGCTGGATACTTGAGGGCCTTCTAACCGGCAGTGGATTCGCACTGGTGCTGGAGGCTGTCGTGGTCGCTGTTCTGATTGCACAACGGAGCCTGTTTGATCATGTGCGCGCCGTTGCTTCTGCCTTGGATATATCGGTTGAAGCCGGGCGAATTGCCGTTGCGCATATCGTTGGACGTGATCCTGACGCATTGGATGAACACGGCGTCGCGCGGGCGAGCCTTGAGAGCCTGTTCGAAAACTTCTCAGATGGTGTCGCAGCCCCGGCGTTCTGGTACGTGGTGTTCGGACTACCTGGTCTGCTTGCTTATAAGACGCTGAATACGCTGGACAGCATGATCGGCCATAAAACGGAACGCTATAAGGCGTTCGGCATGGCGGCGGCAAAGCTCGATGATGTCGCGAACTGGATACCTGCCAGACTGTCAGCACTGCTCATCAGCGCTGCTGCCGCCTTTACGCCAGGTTGCTCTGCCAGGCGCGCGCTCCACACAGCCCTTCGGGACGCGAAAAAACATGCATCCCCCAATGCTGGTTGGCCGGAAGCCGCCGCCGCAGGCGCGCTTAATCTGGCGCTTGCGGGACCGCGTAGCTATGGCAAAGACCTCGTAGACGACCACTGGATGGGCGACGGACGCGCACGCGCCGACACCCCGGATATCCGGCGCGGCCTCTACCTATTCTCCATCGCCTGCCTGCTGCACTTAGTGATGTGGGCTGTCATTGGCTTTCTGATGGCAGGATAAGCCAGATCAAAGCCCAAGCTCGTGCTTTGCGATGATGTTCCGCTGAATTTCATTGGACCCAGAATAGATTGATGCGGCGCGCAAGAATAGATAGCTTGGCATCAGGCCGTTGAAATAGTCCGCCCCGACGGGGTCTTCGTTCCAGCCCTGCTTCAAGGCACCTAGATTGTACGGTGCCGAATAATATCCGCCAGCCATCACACCCAGCTCAGAAATCATCTGCTGCACTTCTGACCGTCGCACCTTGATTAGTGACGATACGGCACCAATTCCTTTGGCGGCCGAATGGGCTGACAAAGCTTTCAGCATTGTATTCTCAACGGTCATCAATTCCGCCTCGGTGTCTTTGAGGCGACGCCGGAAGTCTGGGTCATCAATCAGGCGTTCACCGTCACTAGCGCGCTCTTCAGACGCCATATGCTGAACCCGCTCAAGCGCTGTCTTTAGTTCACCGCAAGCGCCGCCCGAAATGCGTTCATGCTCCAGCAGATGTTTCGCGATGGTCCAACCTTTGCCTTCCTCGCCAACCAGCGAATCCAAGGGCACCTCCACATCCGTAAAGAATGTCTCGTTCAGATGATGCAGGCCGCTTGTTGCAATAATCGGGCGGATTTCAATACCCGGGGTTGTCACCGGGAAAATCATGAATGAAATGCCGTTTTGCTTCTTCGGCTCATCAGACGTGCGGACGAGGCAGAAAATCCAATCTGCGTGATGGGCTAAGCTTGTCCAGATTTTAGAGCCGTTGATCACATATTTATCGCCCTTGCGAACGGCGCGCGTGCGCAGACTCGCCAAATCAGACCCCGATCCAGGCTCAGAATATCCTTGGCACCACAACCGCTCGCCTGAGAGGATTTTGGGTAGATGCTCCGCCTTCTGTTCATCTGTGCCGAATTGCATCAACACTGGCCCAACCATGCTAAGGCCAAAGGGCGAGAGCCTGGGAGCGCCAGCCAAGCCGGCCTCATCATCGAAAATGAAGCGCTGGACTGTCGTCCAATCAACGCCGCCATGCTCAACGGGCCAATTCGGCGCCGACCAGCCTTTAGCCGCTAGCGCCTTATACCAGCGCATATAATCTTCTTTGTGAACTTCCTGCCCTGAAAGCACCTTGTCGCGAACATCCTGGGGCAGATTTTGCTCGATGAATGCGCGGGCTTCCTGACGGAATTCTTCATCTTTGGCGGTGAAGGGCATGTCGGGTCCTTTCCATATTCATAAGACTTTCAAGAATGCTTGCACGACTATGCAGGCGCGTCCATCCTGCGCGGTATTCGCCGGTATGCGGCGTGTTCCAGGTGAGTCGCACCAGCCCATGCCCTTAGCCGCCATCTTGGCGCCGCTCGCAATTGCCATATTGATTCAGGCCTTGCCGACGTTCGGCAATTTGGCCGTGACGACGCTTGGGCCAGACGTCACACGCGCTATCGGACTGCCAGCCGGTGCTATCGGGGCCTATGTCGCCGTGGTCTATGGCGCAGCGACGCTGGGCTCCTTTGGTGCTGCGGGAACTGTATTGCGGTTTGGGCCAGTGCGCGCAAGCCAGGGTGCGCTCGCGCTCTATGTAATTGGCGGCATGATTATTTTCATGGCACCTGGCCTTGTAAGCATCACGCTTGCGGCCATTCTATTTGGCATCGCCTACACAGTACCCATCCCAGCTGGGGCGCAAATCCTAATCAGGCACACGCCACCGCACCTCCAAAACACCCTATTCGGTATCCGCCAGTGCGGTGTTCCCATTGGCGGGATGATGGCAGGGCTACTTTTTCCGCCTATCGCGGCAGCATTTGGCTGGGAGGCCGCCTTGCTCACGGCCGCAGGTGCGTGTGGTGTGGCGCTTATTCTGATCCAAGGCGCGCGCACCCGTTATGACGCGGCACGACAACCGACACTTCCAGTATTCAAGGCGGGCGCACATAGCCCACTGGCCACGATACGCCGGGATACAGAACTCCGCCGTTTATGCATCGCGGGCATTATTTTCGCTGGGTTTGAGGTCACATTCGTTGCAAATATCACGGCGCATTTATTCCGGGATGGCGGATGGACTTTGATTGAAGCGGGCCGCGGGCTTGGCGCCCTTCAGTTAGGTGGATTGCTTGGCCGCCTCTTATGGGGCCGGATTGCGGATGGCTTGGACAACCGGTCCGTTATGCTGGGCCTCATTGGTTTAGGCATGGCGGGAAGCGGTGTGATTATGGGCATGTTAGGGCTCGCCAGCCCGGCACTGGCCTATATCACCGCATTCGCGATCGGCCTTACAGCGGGCGGATGGACGGGTGTTGGTGTAGCGGAAGCTGCGCGGCTAGCGGGAAGTGCTGGCGCTGTCGCCGGCACGGCAGCGCTCACGATGGCCATGTTCTTTGGAATCGTAGCTCTACCCTTACTCGTCAGCGCCGCACTCATCGCAGGAATCACCTATTCAACCGTGTTTATCGTGTTGAGCGTCACAGCAGGTTGTGGCGGCCTCTTGATGCTGATGGCACCGCCGGTTAGGCCTGAGACCGTATGACCATTCCATCGCAACCTCCGTCCAAAATCCCCTGGACGCCGCTCATCCTCACGATGCTGACCCAAGCGGCGGCAACGATGGCTGCCTATACGTTATCAACCGCTTCACCACATATCGCACCCGATCTTGGCGTTGAAAATGAAGACGTGGCACAATTGGTCGCCATCGTTTACGGCGTTGGCGCGATCTCCGCCCTATTCGCCCCGCCATTGGTGCACCGGTTCGGCGGCATGGCCATCAGCCTCGCGATTTGTACGGCGGCTGGTGCGATGCATATGATTGCAGCCATATCAGATACGATTCTTATGCTTGGGGTAGCTGCGATCGCACTTGGTTGTTGCTACGGCATGACCGCGCCCTCAAGTTCTCATGTGCTGGCGAAACTAGCACCTGCTAAACGCAGAAATGTGATTTTTTCCATCCGACAAATTGGCGTTCCATTAGGTGGGATATTGGGCGGGTTGCTGATTCCTCCTCTGATTTTGCTCGGCGGCTGGCGCTTAGCTTTCTCCGCCCAATTGGTGTTCGTTCTGCTACTGGCCCTATCCATCTATATGGTCCGTCATCGGTACGATTTCGATAGAGATCATTATCGACGGATTTTTAGACCGTCCGGTCCCGCACGTGTAATTGGCTTGTTACGAGAACTCCCCGAATTGCGTGCACTTGCATTTGTATCTGTCATTTATTCAGGCATCCAACTCTGCTTCGGCGCATTTCTGGTTACACAAATTGTTCGAATGCATGCACAACTGCCATATCATTTCGTCAACGCTGAAGAAGCGTATTTATTCGCAAGCGCTACAGCCCTAGTCACATTCCAGCTATCGGGTATCGCGACCCGCATTGTGCTTGGATTTGTCGCCGACGCATGGGTTTCAGCGCGAACACTGCTTGCAATCCAAGGCATGTTGATGGGCATATCCGCCATTATCGCAGCTCAATATGATTCGCTCTGGCCTCTGTGGCTGATCCTAGCGAATACAGCCCTCGCTGGCGCCACAGCAAGTGCTTATACCGGTCTGGCGTTCGCCGAATTCGCCCGCATTGGCGGCCCGCCCCGTGCTGCAGAAACAACAGGTCTTGGCGCAGCTTTGATGTTTGGTGGCGTCGCCATCATGGCACCGTTATTCCGGCTTGGCATCGACGTATTTGGCGGATATGCCGTGCCATTCCTCGTGATCGCTGCTTTGGCATTCATTAGCGCCGCCGTGCTCATACTGTTCAGGGAGAAACCCGTTGTCCTTTCAGACCCTAGACCCCATCAAACTGATTGACCGGGACCATATGGTCGATGGGCTTTTCGTGAAGGAATGCCGACCGCTTGACCCGAGCCAAACAAATATCCCGATCATCATGGCCCATGGATCCAGCCATGGCTGGTGGGCTTGGCAACGTTGGCAGCCATTCTTTGCGAATGCCGGTTGGTCGACCTACGCATTCTCCTTCCGGGGGCATTCTGGCTCCTATATGCCGCCAGAAGCGGACTATCTGAATGCAACGATCTTTGATTATGTTGATGATCTAAAAAGCATTATGGATTGGCTCGGGCGCCCCGCCGTGCTCATGGGCCATAGCCTCGGCGGGATCGTCGCACAGAAAGCGGCAGAGGACGCCAGGCTCGCAGCACTCATTCCAATCGCTTCCATCGGCCCAAGTCAGATTGGTGTTCAACGTCCTGGAGCGCCCCCGCCGCTAGACAGATCCGTCATGCCAAGCCCCGAAGAGGCAAAGGCGCGATGGCTGCATGATCCGTGGCCGCAAGAGAAATTTAACCAATTCTATGCATCTCTCTCACCTGAATCACCTAGCGTGCTCGCGTGGTCTGGGACAGGGCGAACGGAAGTTGACCCAGCAAAGGTCACCTGCCCCGTCCTTTGTGTCGGCGGTGCGGATGATCAGTCTTATGTGCCGAAGGCGGAAGCGCTGGCCGGCGTGTATGGCGCAGATTGGTTCGAACAGCCCGATGCTGGGCACAATATGATGGTGGAAGCAGCAAGCATTGATACAGCCCAAAGGATCAATCATTGGCTGATTTCGACACTCGGCCTCGACAGGAGCCCGGTAATTCAAACTGCGGCCAAGCGCTAGTGCGCGCCCGCTTTGGATTTGTCGCCTGTGCGGCCCTCCTGCTTGCGGCCTGCGGCTCTAGCGATGAACCCCCGCCCCATGCTGCACGCGAGGTCCCCTGGCCAGCACCGCAACGCGCCCTTCCCGCCTCTGAAAAACTCGCATCAGACCTCGTGATGGCACCAATTGGCCGCGATCAGCGCGGCTGCGTTGTGTACAAATTAGAATCCCAATCCCGCCCGGCCATACAGTCGGTTTTTTATCGCACCCATGGGGGTGATTTCAGCACTATTGAAGAAGAGGCGGCCTGCACATGATCGAGATCGAGAAAGAATCCGGCTGGCGCTACGTCAAAATTGAAAAATCTGGCCGCGTTGCAGTCGTTCGCTTCGATAGGAAAGACGGCGTGAACGCCCTCTCTCTCCGCGCCATGCGGGAACTGACTGAAGCTGCCGAATGGATGCGTGCCGACCATGACATCTATGCCGTGGCACTGATTGGCAGCGACAAAGCCTTCTCTGCTGGGCGCGACTTGAAAGACCCGGAAATGGATCCTCGGCGCGAGGGTCCCCTAATGAACCGCCGCTGGGCCGCTGGCGCTGGTGCCCGGCTCTGCAAAGCCTGGGCAGACCTTGAGCAATATACGACCTGCGGCATTGAAGGCTTCGCAATTGGCGGCGGGTTGGCGCTTGCTGTTTCCGTAGATTACCGCACCATCAGCAAAACTGCGCACCTTCGCGCACCGGAAGCCGCCCTTGGGCTTTCCATGAGCTGGGGGTCTGTTCCGCGCATCGTCAATCTTGTTGGGCCAGCCCGCGCCAAGCAGATTTTGATCCATGCGAACAAATCCATCGAAGCCGATCAAGCGCTCGCATGGGGCCTAGTGGAAGAAATCGTGCCAGAAGGCGAATCCGGCGCTGCTGCGATCCGAGCCGCAGAACTTGCCGCCGAAATTCCACCTGTAGCCGCTCGAATGATCAAGCGCACCGTGGACGCATACGCCAATGCACTGGCCGATTCAGTGGTTCATATGGACACAGATCAGGTTTTATTGGCCGAAAGCGGCGCCGACCATCTAGAAGCGGTGGATGCTTTTCTGGCAAAAAGGGCTCCGACGTTCACAGGCGCGTAGGGCGAATCCGCCAGCGCCATAGCTCTGGAGGCTTTTAAATGCCTATTTCTCTCCGCCCCTTAGCGGTGCTTTTCGCTGCTGCTGGCATCGCTGCTGGCGGCCCGGCTGACGCCCGCGATTTGGAAAACACCCTATATCTGGACCTTGATAGCGGTCGTGTTGTTATCGAAATGCTGCCGGATGTGGCACCAAACCACGTGACCCGCATCAAAGAACTCACCCGGCAAGGCTTCTATGATGGCCTGACATTCCATCGCGTCATTGAAGGCTTCATGGCCCAGACCGGTGATCCGGATGGCGATGGCACGGGCGGCTCTGGCCAGAACATCGATGCCGAATTTAGCCGTGTTCCGTTTGAGCGTGGCACAATGGGCATGGCGCGCTCCCAGAACCCAAATAGCGCTGACAGCCAGTTCTTCATCATGTTTGAACAAGGCTCCTTCCTGAATGGCCAATACACCGTATGGGGCCAGGTCGTGGAAGGTATGGAGCATGTCGACCGGATCAAGCTGGGCCATCAAGCTATGAACGGCGCCGTGCAAGACCCTGACAAGATTGTCAAAATGCAGGTCGCTGCGGACGCTCAATAGCTCCGGCGCACTGTTGAATTCCGAAGCCCCGTTGCATCACTGCAGCGGGGCTTTGCATTTGGAGGGCGTATAGTCCGGCCATGTCGACACTGTCCTTCATCCTTAGCAATGCCCGATGGCTCGCCGCCGGATTTGTGCTGGCGCTAGGGTCTTGCTTTGGACAAACATTCTTCATCGGCGTGTTTGGCGCATCCATCCGCGAAGAATTCAGCCTGACGGATGGAGACTTCGGTGCGGCCTATATGTTCGGCACGTTAGCCAGCGCCGCAGTGATCATTCAACTAGGCCGGCTGGCGGATGTCATGTCCGCAAGGCCTTTGGCTGTGATAGTGACCCTTGGCCTGGCGAGCGTCTGCATTGCCATGTCTATGGTTTCATCCTGGACCATGCTCGTGTTCGTAATCTTCGGGCTTCGCCTGTTCGGCCAAGGCATGATGAGCCACCTTTCCGCCACTTGCATGGCCCGCTGGTTTGACCGGACCCGGGGCCGCGCCATCGCCATAGCCTCATTCGGCTATCCAACGGCCCAGGCAATAGCGCCCGCCACTGCCGTCCTGGTTCTTTCAACAGGCGATTGGCGGACGGCCTGGGTTGGCGGGGCGGCGATCCTGGCACTTTGCGTGGCACCACTCCTATTCATGCTACTCGCCCGGGACCGGCCGACGAGCGCTACTCACAACAGCTTCAAACCACCAGCAGGCATTGATGGCAAGCAGTGGCGGCGGATTGATGTCATTAAGGAGCCACTATTCTGGCTGCTGGTTCCCGGCCTTGTTGCGCCAAGCTTTATCGGCACATCGATCTTTTTCCTGCCAAGTCACATCGCAGAAGTAAAAGGCTGGGAGCTTGAGAGCTTCACCAATAGCTACTGGCTTTACGGGCTAACGTCGCTCTGCTTCTCAATCGTTGGCGGCTTTGTGGTGGATAAGTTCAGCGCCCGGGCTTCGCTGCCGTTTTATCTTTTGCCGATGGGTGCAGCCCTGATCACGTTATCGCTGGGCACATCGCCCTGGACAATCGAACTGGTCTTTATCCTGCTGGGCATCGCAACCGGCTTCGGCATGACCGTGAAGACAGCACTCTGGGCCGAAATCTATGGAACGCAGCATATCGGCGCGATCAAGGCGCTGGTGCATTCCGTGATGGTGTTCGCCAGTGCGGCAGGGCCTGGCTTAACCGGCACTCTGATCGACATAGGTGCCCCGTTTCCAACGCAAGCGCTTTATCTGGCGGGCTACACTATCGCCGTCAGCTGCTTGTACACATGGATCGTCACCGTAGGGCCGCTCGGTTATGCTGCCCGCAAACGTCAATCAGGAGCATAGCCATGACTGCCCGAAACCTTCGCATCAATCCGACCCGCCTTTGGGACATGCATATGGAAATGGCGAAGATCGGGCCGGGCATCGCTGGCGGCAATAATCGCCAGACCCTCACCGACGATGACAAGCTTGGCCGTGATCTGTTCAAACGCTGGTGCGAAGAAGCCGGGATGACGGTCAGCATCGACACAATGGGCAACATGTTTGCGCGCCGCCCTGGCAAAAACGATAGTCTGCCGCCGGTGATGGCGGGCAGTCACTTGGATACGCAGCCAACGGGCGGGCGGTTCGACGGGATATTCGGTGTTTTGGCAGCGCTAGAAGCTGTTCGCACAATGAACGACTTGGGTATCGAGACCGAACACCCGATTGAAGTCGTCAACTGGACCAACGAAGAAGGGTCACGCTTCCCACCACCAATGGTTGGATCAGGCGTGTTTTCTGGCACCTTCAAGGAGGCTGATGCCTACGCCATTGAAGACGTGGACGGCGCAACACTTGGCGGCGAGCTTGAGCGGATCGGCTATAAGGGCGACGTCGCCTGTGCAGAACGCCCGGTGAAGGCCTTCTTTGAGTGCCACATCGAACAAGGGCCGATGTTAGAGAACGAAGGCAAATCCATTGGCGTTGTTACAGGTGTGCAGGCAATGCGCTGGTATAAGGGCCGCGTACTGGGGGAGGCTCGACATGCTGGCACTACGCCCCCACAGAACCGCAAGGACGCGCTGACGGCTGCATCAAAGCTGTTCATTGAGATTGACGCCATCATGCGCCGTCGTGGTGATGAAGGCCGCTGCACCGTTGGCTTGGCCCAAGCGTTCCCTGGCTCCCCAAATGTATGCCCAGACCGGGTTGAGTTCACCATCGACATGCGGAACCCGACAACGGATGAGCTAAACGCCATGGACCGAGAACTACGCGCCGCGGCAGAGCAGCTCTACACAGAAACCGGCTGCGGGTTCGAGCTGGAAGAGAGCTGGTTTTCAGAACCCACTGTATTTGCACAAGAATGCGTGGATGCCATTCGAATCGGCGCTGAAGCCCATGGCCATAGTTGGCGGGAAATCATGTCGGGTGCTGGGCACGATGCCGTCCATATGAACCGCGTCGCACCCACTGCCATGATCTTCATCCCGTGCACCGACGGCATTAGCCACAATGAGGCCGAATACGCCAGTCCCGAACACATCGCCGCCGGCGCTGACACGCTATTGGCAGCGATGCTGGAATTCGCCAACGTTCAGGAATGACGGCGAGACGGAACGGCCATTGCCGCCGCACTTGCTGCAAGTAGGTGCTTGAGATTATGGCCGCTTAGCCAATCGAACTCTGCAAAAAGCTCCCAGTCATAGACCTCGGCAGCTTTGGCGCCAGCGTATAGGAGTGCCAGGAACAAGAGCCTCCAACCGGGGATTAGATGCTGCGGACTGTTCCAGTTCATAGCGCACACAAGCGCTACGATGAGCGGTGCCGCCTGCGTCAGCGCATAGAGCCTTAAGTCCCCAGTCGCGGTCACATGCCAAAGCCCAGCTATCGCGAAAGCCATAGTCGCAGCGAACGTCAGGAGTGCGCCCTTTTGGCTTGGTGTCCAGCGATCAATCAGCAGTGTCGCCAAAATCGCGCCCGCAGCCAGTGAAATTAGCAAACAATCCAGGAATATCCGGTCTGGCCCGGGGTCAAGATGGAAATAGCCGGACCCAAATGTGACCAAGAACACCGCGGCAAAGAACGTCGTCAAGCTTAGTGCAAGCCCAGGTTTGACCACCACCCGATCCCGGGCGCGATAGACCATGAACAGCCCCCAGATCGCAATGATCGCAAATGCGCCATTGCTCAGCACGTCGCCTGTATGGGGTATGCCCAAAGCATGGCGGACATCGGCGAACTCATAATAGCTATCGGGAACATAGGTGGGCGTCATGATAAAATCGCCCAGGCTGTATGTCACAACGGCGATGACGGCGACGGCCGCAAGCCAGGTTGGCGGGTCTTCGATAAAGCTATGCATTGACGTGGCTTCTGAAAAAGTGAACATTGTTCATTATGAAATAGTGAACGCTGTCATTAATGCAAGCATCTTTTCCAACCCGGTGAGAAAAATGAAAGAACCGATCAAAGCCCGCCTCCTCAAAGCAACGGAAGCAAGCCTTCGCGAGACTGGTGCCAGAGGGCTAAAGGCCCGCCAAATCGCAGCAGAAGCCGATTGCGCTGTCGGATCAATCTATAAGTCCTTCAGCAATCTGGAAGCCGCCGCGGACCTTGTAATTGCTACTGTTTTTGAGAGACTGCGCGCTACGCTTACTGCAGTGGATCACACACCCAATGCGCCGAGAGACCATGCAATCGCGCTATCAGCGGCCTATTTGGAATTCGCGAGGCATGAAGGCAAGCTGTGGTTGGCGATCTTTGAACTGCCAGCACAACCGGACACTCCAGAGGGCCTGATCCGCCAAGACGCTTTGGCCCATGTATTCGCTGAAGCGCATAAGGCCGTCGCCACTATTGTCCCAGAGGATGATGCTGCAGACGTCACCCAAATGATATGGGCGAGCCTGCATGGCCTTTCCCACTTGGAGGCCACTGGAACGCTTGCAGGCGGTGATCCGAGTGTCACAAACGCCCTCGCCCGGCGTGTTGTTGAGGCGATTTTGGAAAAAGAGAGCCCACAAAAGGAAACGGACGATAACCGTTAGGTTACCGTCCGCAAGTCCAGAACCATGTAAGTCGCCCCGTGGCGGGACTTAGCGCGCTTCGAGCGCCCAACCGATCCGAAGAACGGCCAACGACTTACACGTGGGCGGCGTCTGAACTTCCCGGGCGAACCCTCTTAGCGCCGTCTCGCCACGCACAATTCCAATATGAACGAATACACAGAAATTGCGTGTGACCGTCGCTACAAAGCCGATGTGACCGCTATTACATATGAACGCCAATCAGCCCCTAATAGGCAAATTCCCCATAGATTTTACGGACATCACCGCCCCAGGCACCATTGAAGAGCGCCAATTTCGCTTCTGCAGGCGTGATTCCAGATTCCGCTACAGAATCCAAATGCCCAAGGAAATGCGCTTCATTATTGCCCGATGTGTCAAGGCAGGCGCGCGCATTCAAGCCATCACGTGCAATGGCCAGTGCATCCTTTGCGACGTCCTGGAGACTGCGGCCCGCGACCTTGGCCTTAAGGCCAGTGATCGGTGCCTGATCGCGCAATGTTAGCCGATCTTCAGAGGTCCAGTCAGAGATGAGCGCCAGCGCTGCCTTCTGCGCTGCATCATCATACAAAAGCCCAGTCCAGAACGCCGAAAGCGCACAGATGCTGGCCCATGGCCCGCCGTCCGCGCCTCGCATTTCCAGGAACCGCTTCATGCGCACTTCCGGGAATGCCGTTGTAATGTGGTCCGACCAGTCACCCATATGGGCTTCTTCGCCAGGGAGTTGGGGCAGTTTGCCTTTCATGAATTCCCGGAAGCTTTCACCAGATACATCCATGTAGTCGCCATTGCGGAAGGCAAAATACATCGGCACGTCGAGCATATAGTCCGCATAACGCTCAAAGCCGAAACCGTCCTCAAATACGAATTCCAGCATGCCGCAGCGGTCTGGGTCTGTATCCGTCCAAACGTACGACCGCTCACTCACACGGCCTGTAGGTTTGCCTTCAACGAAGGGCGAATCTGCAAACAGCGCCGTTGCTAGTGGCTGTAATGCAAGGCTGATGCGGAACTTTTCGACCATGTCGGCTTCGCTGCCGAAATCCAAATTCGTTTGGATCGTACAGGTGCGCTGCATCATATCGAGGCCGCGCGTGCCGACCTTCTGCATGTATTCGCGCATAATCTTGTAGCGCCCCTTGGGCATCCAAGGCACTTCGGCACGGCTCCAAATTGGATCAAACCCAACACCCAACATGCCGAGCCCAAGCTCCGCGCAGACTTCGCGCGTCTCATTCAGGTGCGCATTCGCTTCAGAGCAGGTCTGGTGCAGATTTTCCACAGGAGCGCCGGAAAGCTCGAATTGCCCACCGGGTTCCAGTGTGATGTTGCAGCCATCCCGCGTCAGAGCGACGGTGTTTCCGTCCTCCTTCAGCCGTGTCCATCCGAACCGGTCAGCAAGGGTGTTCAAAATGGCACCGATACCATCTGGCCCCTCATATTCTGGCCGACTAAAATCGCTCAGCCGGAACATGAACTTCTCGTGCTCCGTGCCGATGCGCCAGTCGCTTTTCGGCTTTGAGCCTACTGCAAACCAGTCCACAAGCTGCTGCTTAGAAGTAATCGGGTCTCCGCCCGAGCTTGGAGGCGCCGCCATGTACCTAAAATCCTTAACTTATCGAACGCCTTAGCCGCGCGATGCTTTGAAATCACCGAGCGCCGCCTGCCCGAGCGTTAGCCCAGCGATGGCGGCAGTTTCGGCGCGCAGCACGCGCGGGCCAAGCCCTACCTTTGCAACAAAGGGGAGATCACCCAGTCCGTCAAGCTCACCTGGCGCAAAGCCCCCTTCCGGTCCGGACATAAATGCAAACGGCTGGCCAGGGTTATCAGCCAAAACCGAAAGCATTGGTGGTGCTGTGCCACTCTCATCGCCAATAATCAAAAGCCTGTCATTTGGCCAATTCGCAAGCAATTCAGGCAATGTCTGCACGGTGGCGATCTCGGGGGCGTTGAGGCGCTCAGACTGTTCCGCCGCTTCATGAACGATTCGATACAAGCGCCCTTCATTGATTTTCTCTGATTGCGAGCGTGATGTTTTAATCGGTAACAATTTCGCTGCGCCAAGCTCGGTCGCCTTCTCCGCCAGAAGTTCCATCGGGCCACGCTTGATCACCGCAAAGACCAACCACGGCCCATCATTTAGCGGCTGCGGACGCGTTTGCTCCTTAAGCACAAGTTTTGCGTCAGCCCGGCCAAGCGGCTCGACGCTCGCCAGCCATTCCCCATCCCTGCCGTTGAATAGCAAGACAGGCGCACCGGCCTGGCGGCGCAGCACCTTCAGCAGATATCGCGCCTGCTCCCGGTCCGTAGCAATTTCTAGCCCTGCGGCAAGGTTCGCCTCGACAAACAAGCGCGGGGGCCGATATGTGGGTTTATGGGATGGATCCATAGCGAATGACCGAAGATTCGAATAAGCCAGAGATATCGGGCGACGAGGCCGGAAACGCAAGCGACATTGTACGTGAAGCTTGGATGCTGCGCATTCTGCCCGCGCCCGCGCGCCCCTATGCACGCCTCGCACGCCTCGACCGCCCCATAGGAACATGGCTGCTACTGCTGCCGTGTTGGCAAGGCATGGCGCTAGCGCTGGCGGCAGGTGCAGCGGAATTTGAATGGCGGCATCTTTGGTTCGCAGTGCTCTTCGCCATTGGCTCGCTCGCAATGCGCGGTGCTGGCTGCACCCAGAATGATATTGCAGACCGTGATGTTGACGGCAGTGTCGCCCGAACTTCAGACCGCCCGATTCCCTCCGGCGAGGTCTCTCTCAGCCAAGCGCTGATGTTTATGGCTGGCCTGATGCTGATTGGCGTGTTGGTGCTGCTGCAGTTCAACTGGGCAACGGTCATTGTAGGGCTGGCGTCAATCCCCGTGGCGGCAATCTATCCATATATGAAGCGGATCACCTGGTGGCCGCAGCTATTCTTAGGCTTTGCTTTTAACTGGGGCGCGCTTGTCGGGTGGACAGCGCTGGCAGGCGAACTGCAGCTTCCAGCTATACTGCTATATCTGTCCGGCATTTTCTGGACGCTGGGCTATGACACAATCTATGCGCATCAAGATAAAGAAGATGATGCGCTAGTCGGCGTTAAATCCACAGCCAGACTGTTTCAGGACAATAGCCGCCGGTGGATCATGAGCTTCTATGCCGCTCAGGTTGGCTGGCTGATCTTGATGGGCCTGTTCGGCGGCCTCCATTGGGTGTTCATCATCGGCGTTGGCTTAGTGGCGTGGCTGCTTATGCGCCAAGCTGGTGATACGGACCTGAATGATCCGAAGGCCTGTCTCGCGGCATTCAGAAGCAATCGGGATATTGGGCTTCTGGTTATTGCTTCCCTGATCATAGCGGCGCTCGCCAGCATTTATGTTCCACTATGACAGACGAGCACGCAGACCGGATCGCATTCATTCGAGCCCACGCGACGGTTGAATCACCACCCTTGACCCCAGAACTTAAACTTTGGCTCGCGAAAGAAGCGACCGAGCTTTGGGAAGCGACAGAAGAATTTTTAGCGGAGAAAGGGCTTCCACCGCCATTCTGGGCTTTCGCATGGGCCGGTGGCCAAGCCTTGGCCCGGTTTGCGTTGGATCGCCCCCAGATCGTTAAGGGCAACCGGGTGCTTGATTTCGGCGCCGGATGCGGGATGGTCGCAATTGCAGCGCTAATAGCGGGTGCCAAAGATGCCCTCGCCGCTGACCTCGATAAGTTTGCCGCTGCATCCGCCATTCTTAACGGAACAGAGAATGGCGTGACGCCGAGAGCATTTGCCGGTGACGCCACAACACTGGCCCCTGCTGATTTCGATGTCATCCTTGCAGCAGACGTTTGCTATGATCGAAGGCAAGCCGATCCCGCCACCGCATGGCTCCGCCAGGCTGCAAACGCAGGCACGGAGGTGTATATCGGCGATCCCGGACGGCGGTATTTCCCGGATGAAGGCTTAGAACCCTTGGCGGATTACGACATTCCAACGCCCGTTGCGCTGGAACAATATCCGATCACACCAACCCGGGTTTGGCGGCTAACCGCTTCATAGAACAAGAAATACCATAAAACCCGGCCAATCCTGTTAACCAAAGATTTACGATATTTCTGGCTATCCCCATATAAACACGACAAAATAGTAAGCCTAAATCTCACGAGCGTTTTGCTCTCCGACGCGCCAAAGTTAGGAATGCGTTAACGAGCGAATTAGGTGTAACACCATGTTTCATGCGGCGGGATACGGATTTATTGCAGCGATGCTAGCAGGCGTCGTCGTTGGGTTTTGGGCGGCTATCGTCAACGCACCGCCTGAAGTCACTGGTGGGATCGCTTCAGGCCTGGGGCTGTGTGCGGCATGATGGCATTCGGCCTCACTGTCGCCACCCGGGTTTACCGCAAGCGCGCAACCGCCCAAGCCTGACATCTTCTAAATCCCCTAGTAAGTCCGCGCTGCACATTGTGAGAGCCGTGCTTGAGTGGCCGCCGCCATTGCGCCAAATTCAATCGTGACCGCGCCGTTTCCAGCTTCCGTCACATAGCCCGATAACGTCCCGACTTCGGCGATACAGGCAATAACATCTGCACCTTTCACCGCTGAAATCGCCCCAGAGAACGCCGCACGGCCTTCCCCTAGTTCAGACAGCGCGCAGTCAGTCCACTTCCCATTGATGATGAGTTTGGCATTGTTGGCTGCGCTCAAGCGATTTGTATGAGACTTCTGCATTACGTTTCCCTCCCAGGAATTTATATCGTCGTTGCGGTGCCGACTGCGGGACTCCGATGGGCCTCCCGCTGCACCACTACAATTGAATTCAGGCCGCACTGATGCGTCGAGGTGCACTGCTCACTTGAGCGCTCCGTGGCTGAATGAAGGCTGACGGCTGCTTACCGCCCTGATCAGCCTGCGCAGATGCTGGATTCACGATGGATGTGTGCACAGACTGAAGGTGCGGCGCTTTACCAGCGGCATCACCACTGTCCATGCCTGAACCGCCATGGGCGCGCTGCATACGGTCCAGCAAGAGCATGTCCGTAATTCGGCGCAGGTCATTTGCGACCACGTGCGAATTTTCATCGACTGCGCGCTCAAGGCTATCCATCCGGCGGCGGATCGAAAATAGGGCGAGCGGCACTGCACACCAAACCGCGCCGACAATTGCTAGAACGAATACCAATGTGACGCCACTGAAACTCAAGCTAGACATTGAGTTGGCGACTACGTCTTCCAAGCCTGGATTAGTCTGATACATTTTTATCTCTCCCTCGCCGCAACAACTGCGGATTTCTGTAGTATCGAGAATGAGTATCGCCAGCCGCATTGAAGGCTGTATTTAAGCTTCGCAATGGCCTTTTAATGGAATGCCAGATGATACAAGACGCGCCACAATCCGATAAAATGTCAGGCAAATTGGACCTTGACCCAATACTGCCCGAAGGTGGCGCTGCACTTGTCACTGGTGCCGCGCACAGGATCGGGAAAGCACTGGCTCTGATGCTCGCCGGGTCGGGCGCGCCTGTCGTTATCCACTACAATAGTTCGAGACAGGCCGCCGAAGCTGTAGTCGCAAAGATCATAGATGCTGGAGGACGCGCAGCTGCCCTCTCAGCTGACCTTGCGGATGCTACCGCCGCGACGGCTCTCTGCAATCTGGCGTCAGAGGCAATCGGCGCACCGATCGTGTGCCTCATCAACAATGCATCAGTATTTGAAAACGACAGCCCCGCATCCTTTAAAGCAGATGACTTCGATCTGAACATGGCTGTCCATGGCCGCGCCGCAGCATTACTGGCGCAATCCATGCAAAATGCCCTCCCAAGCGAGATGGCCGGCGTCATCATCAATATGCTGGACCAGAAGACGTTCAATCCCGACCCCGCATTCTTCAGCTACACCATCAGCAAATATGCACTTTTTGGGCTGACGAAAGTTTTAGCTCGTGCCTATGCACCAAGAACGCGTGTCAATGGCGTGGCGCTTGGGCTGACTTTGCCGCCGCCGAGTATGTC
Source organism: uncultured Alphaproteobacteria bacterium (assembly GCA_938083135.1). GTDB lineage: Bacteria > Pseudomonadota > Alphaproteobacteria > Bin95 > Bin95 > VMCJ01. The sequence continues at coordinate 67,447 of CALLKY010000032.1, forward strand.
ACCTGCCCGGTTTGCGGAACTTCAGGCTAACCGACCCTTGGGGAGTGGTGCATCTGTAGAAGATGTTGTCGATGCCGTCCGCTTCTTGATCAGTGCCGAAAAAACAACCGGACAAGTCCTTTGCGTAGATGGTGGGGAACACATGGGAAAATAGCCCATCTGTGCAATTTGCCGAAAACCTTCACCATTCTTAGCCTGCGCTTAACCGCATAACGCTACTGTTATTGATCTTGAAGTAATGCGTGTGCAAGGAGCGGCAGCGTATGGCCTATGATATCAGCCAGGTTCGATTTCTCATCATTGAGGACAATCCAGCGCTCGCAACGCTATTTCGCAGCCTGCTTTCAGGTTTAGCCGTCCGCCATATCGCAAGTGCAGCGAATGGCGAAACAGGCAAGAAGCTCGTTGTATCCTTCAAGCCAGACATCATTATTACCGACTACAAAATGTCCCCCATTTCCGGCATCGAATTCACCAAATGGCTCCGCACAAGCCCAGAAAGCCCAGATCCAGACGTCGCCGTTATCATGACCTCCGCCTATTCTGAAATTGAGCGGGTCATCATGTCCAGGGATGCAGGCGTGAATGAGTTCCTGGTGAAGCCTGTAACGGTGCATACGCTTTATCAGCGTATTCGCACGATCATCGAAAGCGACCGTCCGTTTATCCGTGCAGCTGAATATGCTGGCCCTTGCCGCCGCCGGAACCGTCGCACCACGTATGATGGCCCTTTCAGGCGTATGGATGACGCCGCTGTCGCTAATCCAGCAATAGCGGATGCAGCAGATATGGCCGAACTCGCAATCTAAAGCGCACGCCCGGCTGTCTCGCCACTTTCGCAGAATCTGATATCTTCGCCGCCAAGTTCCGTGTCTCCCGGCGGACTTGGGAGCGCTTACTGTGCCAGACCCTCAAATTGCTGCCGTTATCGGCTTTGCCTTCTTTGCAGGCTGCGTCATCAAAGGCGTTACCGGCATGGGCATGCCACTCGTCGCTATTGCGATCATGTCACTGGTGCTTGATGTGCAGGACGCAACGCCGATGATTATGATGCCAGCGCTTGTAGCAAACGTTTATCAAGTGACAGAGACGCGGCGTTCCAGCATGCCGATCAAGCAACTAACGCCGATCATTGCAGGCCTGCTGATCGGGACCTATTTCGGCGTGAGCTTAGCAATCGCGACTGACCCTGCGTTAATGCTCGGGGTCCTTGGGGTGCTCATCCTCGGGTTCGTTATTCTCAGCCTCTTTAAAATTGACCCCGAAGCGCCGAAACGTGGGCGAAACCTGTTTGGCCTGGCGGCTGGCGGATTCACAGGTTTCATCGGGTCAATGACGGGCGGGTTTGGGCCAATCCTCGCAATTTTCCTGCTTTCACTCCGCTGGCCGCGTGAAACATATATGTGGGCGATGGGTGTGTTGCTGCTTTTGACAGCATCCGCACTTGGCCTGTTCTACGCATTGCTCGGCGCTTTTCCCGCTTGGGTTTTCTATGCCTCTGTCGCAGCATGCGGACCAGCACTACTTGGTATGTGGGCCGGTGGGAAAGTCCGCAGAATGGTTTCACCTGAACGCTTTAGGTCGCTTGTGCTGGCGCTTCTGGCCGTGATCGCCATCAAGCATATCGTGACAACGCTTGGATCACTTTAGGGCGAAAAAGATTCTCCGTGACTAAGCCCTTCAGGGGCGCCATGTTAGGGGCAAGCGCCCAGTTTCGTGGCGCTAGCTTGGGGTGTTCTTGGCGCATGTCGCGTCCAGCCCCGCTTATCAACAGCCCTGGAGGGAACCTATGACTCGTACACTCGCCGCACTCGTCGCTGGCGTATCGGTTGCTGCATTTGCCGGCACCGCAGTTGCAGACGGCCACGCGCCAAAACTGCCACGCTCCAACGTTTGGACCGCTTATGACCTTGGTTCTTCAGGCTACGCTGAAGCCGCTGGCATCGCGAACGCTTTCCAGAAAAAGTACAAAGCGCGCGTCCGCATTATTCCGTCAGGCACGTCCATTGGCCGTCTCCTACCGCTCGTAACGGGTAAAGCTAAATACGGCTACCTCGCCAACGAAGCATTCTTCGCAGCTGAAGGCACGTATGACTTCGCATCCCCAGAATGGGGTCCGCAGGACATTCGCATCATCGCCGGCCGCATCGCGACCGTCGGTTTCGCTGTCGCAAAAGACAGCGGCGTCGTTGAAATTGCTGATCTTAAAGGCAAGCGCGTTGGCTTCGTGAAGGGCAACCCTTCCGTAAACGTCAAAAACGCTGCTTATCTCGCATTCGGTGGCTTGACGCCTGATGACGTTCAGCAGGTGTGGTTCGGTTCCTATGGTGCCATGAAGACCGCACTGATCGCTGGTCAGCTTGATGCGTTTGGTTCAGTAACATCTTCCGCCAATATGCGTGAGATTGAAGCAAGCCCGCGTGGTCTGCACTGGCCGCAATTCCGCCCAGGCAACAAAGCTGGCTGGAAAGCTGTAACCGATGTTGTTTCCTTCGCCGCACCGGCACAGGAAACTCGTGGTGCTGGCGTATCGGCTGAAAACCCTGTTTGGCTCGTTGGCTATCGTTATCCGATGATCACGACCTATGCCCGCACGTCTGAGGACGAAGCATACAACATGCTTAAAGCCCTCGACATGGCATTTGACGACTACAAGAACACAACAGCCTCTTCCTTCAACTGGGAAGTTAAGAAGTCTGCTAACCCTCCATATGACGCGCCAGCCCATGATGGCGCTGTGCGTTACATGAAGGAAAAAGGCTACTGGACTGCTGAAAGTGAAGCTTGGCAGAACGCTCGTAGCGCTCGTCTCGCAGCTGTGATCGAAGCTTGGGACAATGCACGTGGCGAATTTGATGACATGCGCGTCGCCGAAAAGGCGAAGGGCAACCGCATCAAAGAAGACAAATGGCCAGCATTCTGGGATGAGTTCCGCGCGGCTAACTTGAAATAGTCTCGCAGATCACTCTCTTGATCGTCCGGAAGGGGTCGCTTGAAAAAGCGGCCCCTTTCTCTTTGGGGCTAATACATCTTGCATAGATGCCATGCGATTTCGCTGGCTCGACCGGAATGCTGCACTGGACCTATACTGTGCTTAATCAATAGCCACTTCCATAGGATAGCCGCACATGCGCGCCTTCTTCCGCGGACCGATGCCATTCTTGTGCGTCGGCCATTCATTCGACCACATGTTCATTCTACTTTTCAGCGTTGTGGTGCTGGAAGTAGAACGCGAGTTCGGATTGTCCTTCAATGAGGGCGTACGCCTTGCCTGGCTGGGTCTCGTGCTCTTCGGCCTTGGTGCACCATTCGCTGGGTGGTTAGCGGACAAATGGTCGGACATCGGCATGTTCGCTGTATTCTTGGTTGGAATCGGCCTTTCGACCATGGGCGCAGGCCTTGCGCAAACACCGGATCAAATGTTCGTCGCGTTGACCTGCATTGGTTTATTTGCATCAATCTACCATCCCGTCGGCATTCCCATGGTCATGCGTGTCGCAGGATCAAAGAGCGGCCGGATGTTGGGCGTGAATGGTGTTTTCGGCAGCTATGGCATGGCCTTAGCCAGCGGCGTCGCAGCACTGATGATTTACATCGCGGGCTGGCGTATGGCCTACGTGGTACCGGGCGCGCTTAGCGTATTCCTCGGCATCTGGTTCGCCCTCCGCTTTGGACGGCTGGCGGCCGAAACTAATGCAGCGCGCAAATTGTTGGCGGCAAACAATCAAAAGAAGGAAGGCCTTGGCGAAATGGTCCGCGCGCTAGGCTTGGGCAAATTCCTACAAATCATGGGCGCACTATCGCTTATGACGCTCGGCGCCGGGCTGGTCTTCCAATGCATGACAATCGGCCTTCCAAAGATCCTGCAGGCGCGGGTCGACTGGATTGGCGATGCTGAAGGCGCTGGGTTCATCGCATCTTGCATCTTCTTCATTGGTGCGCTGGCCCAGCTTGCGGGCGGGTTCCTGGCCGACAAATTCCCACTGAAGTGGCTGTTCATCTGCATCTATGCGCTGATGACCCCTGCCCTGCTTTTGGCAGCGTTTGCGACAAACGAGCTGATGATCCTGGCGTTGTGGCTAATCATGATGATTACCGTTGGCAACCAGCCTGTCTCAGACTTCCTATTCTCGCGATATGTGCCGAAGCGTTGGGTCAACACGGCTTTCGGATTCCGCTTTGCCCTATCGCTTGGCACAGCGGTGATCGCGGTGCCGTTGCTTGGTGAGGTCTTCGACCGTACGGGTGACTTCTACTATGCCTTCCTAGTGATGGCGTTAGCAGCGATCGTTGCTGTACTGGCGGCGCTTATTTTACCGGGCGGCGGCATGCAGGCAGAGGAGCCCGCAGCGCCTGAACCCAAAACGCCTATCCCGGCAGGCGCCGATTAGCCTTCTCCAAATGGCGAAGCTTTGGCCTGCCGTGGACATGCTCTTTCTTCGGCTCTGTCGGCGCACCAACGCGAACAGGCCGCTCAGCAAAGCGTCCCATGGAGATCATGCGATCATACATGACGAGCGCGCCTGCAAGGCCGACATTGACGCAGAACTTCGTCGGGATCTTGATCACATATTCGCACTGCGCCGTTAGCTCCGGCGACAGGCTGGCGCGTTCCGGGCCTAATACATAGGCAGCACGCGCCGGATGGCGAAAGCTTGGCAGCTCAATCGCATCATCCGTTAGCTCAATGCCGACAAGGTCGCAGCCTTTGGGCAACATCAGTTCGCCCAGCGTATCGAACTCATAGAGCGGCAGATTATCTGTGGCGCTCGATGTGTCGACCTTACGCCCGTGCTTGGTTTTGTATGTCGCACCGATGGTGAATAGGAACTGCGCGCCAAAGGCGTGCGCCGTCCGCATCAATGCGCCAAGGTTTTGAGCCTTGCTCAGCCCCTCAACGCCTATACCGTAATATCCTCGCATGCGGCTATGCTTAGCGCCTGAGAATCGATTGCGGAAGAGGGCCGAATATCATGCGCGCACTGTATTGCCAGGACTGGCAACCATTCAACGATCTTGAGATCGCAGATCTGCCGGACCCCACACCGCCAGAAAAAGGCCTGCGCATCCGTGTTTTGGCTGCTGGCGTCAGCTTCGCGCAAAGCCTTGTCGTGCAGGGAAAATATCAACGAAAACCGCCCCTACCCTTCACGCCAGGCTCCGAAGTTGCCGGTATTGTTGAAGCGGTTGGCCCCGGTGCTACCCGCTTTAAGGTAGGCGACCGCGTGTTCTCCATGGTTGATTGGGGCGGCTTGGCGGAGAAGGCCGCAGCCCTTGAAGTGAATACATATCCGATGCCAGACGGCATGGAATACGCCCACGCAATCTCAATCACCAATTCCTACGGCACATCTGCTGCCGCACTCACTTGGCAGCATCTGCTGAACGTTCAAGCAGGAGACGTTCTGCTGGTGCACGGCGCTGCGGGCGGGGTCGGGATTGCGGCTGTCGAAATCGGCAAAATCTTAGGCGCAACCGTAATAGCAACCGTTGGGTCTGAGGAGAAAATGGAGATCGTTCGCCGCCATGGCGCCGATCACGTCATCAATTACCGCGAGCAGGATTTCCGCCCGGTGGTGATGGAGCTTACAGGCGGTAAAGGCGTCAATGCCTGTTATGATCCTGTTGGTGGCGACGTATTCAAAGAATCACTCCGCTGCATGGCCGTCGAGGGTCGAATCATGCCCGTCGGATTCGCCAGCGGCACAATTCCAGACATTCCTGCGAATATCTTGTTGGTGAAGAATATCAGCGTTACCGGCCTGAATATGGGCTATTATGGCGGCTGGTCGCCCCACGACGCGCGCTACGAAAGCGAAGGCCGCCTCCGCCCAATGATGGAGCAGTTGGGCCAATGGTACGCAGAGGGCAAGATCAAACCTGAACTCGCAGCCGCTTATTCCCTTGACCAATTCCGCGAAGCAATGGACATGGTGCTGGGCCGGAAGGCGATTGGCCGTGTGGCCGTTGTATTCGGAGATGAAGCAAAACGCCTTGGCGTCGCATGAAGCGGCAGGAGAAATTAGATGAACAGGTTTGAAGGCAAGGTCGCCATCGTCAGTGGCGCGGCCAACGGCATTGGCCGCGCCATTGCGGACCGCCTTGCAGCGGAGGGTGCCGCCATCGGCCTCCTCGACCGCGAAGGCGACGCCGCGGCTGAATTCGCGGGCGCAATTGTCCAAGCAGGTGGTCGAGCGGTTGGCCTCGAGGGCGATGTTTCCCGGCCAGAAACGGCAGCAGGTGCCGTCAGCGAAGTCGTCAGCCGCTGGGGCAAAATTGATGTGATGGTCTGCAATGCCGGCGTCACAGACCGCTCGCCGTTCTTAGAGATGACGCCAGAGTTTTTTGAGCGCGTGATCGCTATCAATCTCAAAGGTACGTTCTACTGCGCGCAGGCTGCCGCCAAGCAAATGGTCGCCCAGGGCAATGGTGGGCGAATCGTAACGGTGTCATCAAATTCTGGCCTGTTTGGCGGGCGCGGACGCGCAGCCTATGGCTCGAGCAAGGCTGGCATCATCAATCTAACACAATCCATGGCGATAGAACTGGCAGAGCATAATATCGGCGTGAACTGCGTGGCCCCTGGGCCGACCTATACCCGCGTCACCAAAACGGCTGAATTACCGCCAAGCGTTGAAATGCGCATGCCGCTGAAACGCTTTGGCCGGCCAGAAGAAGTCGCCGCAGTCGCAGCGTTTCTTGCTTCCGGCGAGGCCAGCTTTGTTACAGGCCAGGTTTGGGGCGCAGACGGCGGGTTCAGCACTTCAGGTATGATGGAGGGGTAAGCCCTTCCATCTGGGGCTAATGGGTCGCGGCCTGAATGCGTTGGTAATGCTTGGCGCGCTGGTCATTATTCGGTAAAAGGTGTGTTCCTTTGCGGTTAGCCGCGCTTAATGCCAACGTATTCTGCCCCCATCTGGCAGCATCCGTAATGTGCAGCGGCTGAAGCTCAGTCGCCTTGCCGGTGAGCGCTGCAGCAAGGGGGTAACCGCGGGTGACGAGGGGGTTACGGCAACAAGCAGCGGAAGTTGGGTGCGTCCCGCTCCGCCTGCTAACGAGGCCGGTACGCCTGAAACTCACCCGATGATCTGCGCATTCCACCGCCAGGTGACATGCGACCGAGAGTATAAGGATTGAGCCTGTGTCAATGACGCCTGAGCGCCAGGGTCTGTATGACCCCCAAAACGAACATGACGCCTGCGGCGTCGGCTTTGTTGCGGACGTAAAGGGCCGAAAATCGCACGGTATTATTGAGCAAGGCCTCGAAATCCTCCTGAAGCTTGATCATCGTGGTGCCGTTGGCGCTGACCCATTGGCCGGTGATGGCGCTGGTATTATTACACAGCTTCCAGACGCGTTTTTCCGCTCGCTCGACCTTGGCTTTGATCTGCCATTGGAAGGTGAATACGCCGTCGGGCAAATGTTCCTGCCGAAGGACGCGTCTGCGCGCAGTGATCTGGAAGCACAGATGGAAGCCCTCGCCCAAGACGAAGGCATGACCGTGCTTGGTTGGCGCGATGTCCCTGTGAACGACAACGGACTTGGGCATACCGTAAAGGCCAGCGAACCGGTAACCCGTCAGATTTTTATCTCACGGATTGGCTCCGGATTCGACCAGGATACCTTTGAGCGTAAGATTTTTGTTATCCGCAAGATGCTGGGCAACAAATCGACCCTCGAGAAAGTTCCTGGATATCAGGACTTCTACATCTGCTCGATGTCCTCCCGGACGATTGTCTACAAAGGCATGCTGCTGGCTGGCCAAGTCGGTTCCTATTTCACGGACCTGCAGGATAAGAATTTCGTATCCGCGCTGGCGCTTGTCCACCAACGTTTCTCCACCAACACGTTCCCATCTTGGCGCTTGGCGCATCCGTTCCGGATGATCTGCCACAATGGCGAAATCAACACGCTTCGGGGCAATGTCAACTGGATGGCCGCCCGCCGGCACGCCATGAAGTCCGATGTTTTTGGCGATGATCTGGACAAAATTTGGCCACTCATCCCCCATGGCCAGTCAGACACCGCAAGCTTCGATAATGCCCTAGAGCTATTGACCTTGGGCGGATATTCCATGGCCCACGCCATGATGGTGCTGATCCCAGAAGCCTGGGCTGGCAATCCACTGATGGACGAAGAACGGCGCGCGTTCTACGAATATTACGCCGCCGCCATGGAGCCATGGGATGGGCCGGCTGCGGTCGCGTTTACTGATGGTCGCCAGATTGGTGCGACGTTGGATCGTAACGGCCTCCGCCCTGCCCGTTATCTCGTCACCACAGACGATCAGGTTATTATGGCATCCGAAATCGGTGTGCTTGATATCCCACCAGAAAAGATCGCTCGCCAGTGGCGCTTGCAGCCTGGCAAGATGTTCTTGATTGATATGGAAGAGGGCCGGATCATTGATGATCTAGAGCTCAAGGAAAAGCTGTCTAAGGCTGAGCCGTACCAGGAAATCCTGTCGAAGACGCAATTCCGCCTGGAAGATCTGGATCAGGTTGAAGCGCAAGCCCCTGTATCCAAGATTCCCCTGCTCGACCGTCAGCAGGCCTTTGGCTATTCCCAGGAAGACCTGAAATTCTTCCTGGAACCCATGGCCGCGTCAGGTGACGATCCGCTTGGTTCCATGGGTGCAGACGTGCCGATTTCGGTGCTGTCGGATCGCTCCAAGCTGCTCTACACCTATTTCAAGCAGAACTTCGCCCAGGTCACCAACCCGCCGATTGATCCAATCCGCGAAGAAGTGGTGATGTCGCTGGTCTCCATGATTGGCCCGCGCCCCAACCTGTTCGGCTTCGGCGATGAGGCGGAAAATCCCCATTGGCGGCTTGAAGTAAAGCAGCCGATCCTCACCAATGAGGAACTGGAGAAGATCCGTCACGTCACCGATCTTGTCGGCGATGCCTTCAAGACACGCACGCTCGACGCCACTTGGCCGGCTGACCAAGGCGTCGGCGGGCTGAAAGGTGCCGTGAAGTGGCTGCAAGATGAGGCTGAGAAAGCCGTTAATGACGGTTACAACATCCTGATTATTTCCGACCGGGAAATGAGCGCGGATCGTATCCCGATCCCTGCCGTCCTTGCTTGCTCTGCCGTGCATCACCATTTGATCCGCACTGGCCTGCGTACCGAAACCGGGCTCGTGATCGAAACTGGCGAAGCGCGCGAAGTGCACCATATGTGCGTACTTGCCGGCTATGGCGCCGAAGCGATCAACCCGTATCTCGGGTTCGAAAGCATCCGAGATCGGTTGTCTGAATTGCCAGAGGACATCACAGTTGAGAAAGCCTTTGCCAACTACACGAAAGCGCTCAACAAGGGCATCATGAAGGTCATGTCCAAGATGGGCATTTCAACATATCAATCCTATTGCGGCGCGCAAATCTTTGATGCTGTTGGATTATCCACCGCACTGGTGGAGGATTATTTCACCGGCACGGCAACGTCTGTTGAAGGCATCAGCCTGGAAGATGTCGGGCAAGAAACCGTTATCCGCCACACCCGCGCATTCGGCGATGACCCGACGCTTGAAGACATGCTGGATGTCGGTGGCGAGTACGCCTTCCGTCTGCGTGGCGAAAAACATGCCTGGAACCCAACCAGCGTGCGGAACCTGCAACATGCAGTCCGTGGGAATAACACCCAGGATTACAAAGCCTTCGCAGCCTCTATCAACGAGCAGGACAAGAATCTGCTAACCCTGCGTGGCCTGTTCAAGTTCAATTACGCAGATAAGCCAGTGCCGCTGGATGAAGTCGAACCAGTGACAGAAATCGTGAAGCGGTTCTCTACTGGTGCCATGTCCTTCGGCTCCATCAGCCGCGAGGCGCACACAACGTTGGCAATCGCCATGAACCGGATGGGCGGACGCTCAAACACCGGTGAAGGCGGCGAAGAGCCCGACCGTTTTACGCCGATGGAAAACGGCGACAGCATGCGAAGCCGCATCAAGCAGGTCGCCAGTGGCCGCTTTGGCGTGACGACGGAATATCTTGCTAACGCTGATGATATCCAGATCAAGATGGCCCAGGGCGCAAAGCCTGGCGAAGGCGGACAACTGCCCGGCCATAAGGTGGACCGCAACATTGCAGCCGTTCGGCATTCAACGCCGGGCGTTGGCCTGATTTCGCCGCCGCCACATCACGACATCTACTCGATTGAAGATCTGGCGCAGCTAATCCATGACTTGAAGAACACCAACCCAAGCGCCCGAATTAGCGTGAAACTGGTTTCTGAAGTTGGCGTTGGTACCGTAGCCGCTGGTGTCTCCAAGGCTCGGGCGGATCATGTGACAATTTCTGGCTTTGAGGGTGGTACGGGCGCTAGCCCCATCACCTCCCTCACCCATGCGGGCAGCCCCTGGGAAATCGGCTTGGCTGAAACGCACCAGACGCTTGTGCTGAACGGTCTGCGTGGCCGGATCGCGGTGCAGGTTGATGGCGGCTTGCGTACCGGTCGGGACGTCATCATCGGCGCGATCTTAGGGGCGGAAGAGTTCGGCTTCTCGACTGCACCGCTCATTTCCATGGGCTGCATCATGATGCGGAAATGTCATCTGAACACTTGCCCAGTTGGTGTTGCGACCCAGAACCCTGAACTTCGCAAGCGCTTTACGGGCACGCCTGAAAACGTGATCAACTACTTCTTCTTCCTGGCGGAAGAGATGCGCGAAATCATGGCGGAACTTGGCGTGCGCACGGTGAATGAACTCATCGGTGCCACCGAGAAGCTCGACATGCGGGACGCTGCTGAACACTGGAAAGCAGATGGGATTGATCTCTCCCGCCTGATCTACAAGCCACCCCCTGCCCCTGGCGTGAATACGTATAACTGCGAGGTTCAGGACCATCAGCTCGACCATGCGCTCGATCAGACACTGATTGCCGAGGCCAAACCTGCGCTGGAGAATGGCGAAGCTGTCGTCATCCACACACAGGTCCGGAACGTCAACCGAACGGTTGGTGCCATGCTCGCAGGCGAAGTCGCCAAGCGCTATGGCCATGCGGGTCTGCCCGAGGACACCATCGCCATCAAAGCGACCGGTGTCGGTGGCCAAAGCTTCGGTGCCTTCGCTACACGTGGCATGTCGATTGAGCTTGAAGGTGTTGCCAACGATTATGTCGGCAAAGGCCTTTCCGGCGGGCGCATTGCTATCTTCCCACCCAAGAACTCGCCCTATAAAGCTGAGCACAACATCGTCGTTGGCAATACGGTACTTTACGGTGCCATCGAAGGTGAATGCTACTTGCGCGGTGTTGGTGGTGAGCGGTTTGGCGTTCGGAACTCTGGTGCGTTCGCCGTCGTCGAAGGCGTTGGCGACCATGGTGCCGAATATATGACGGGCGGCTGCCTCGTCGTGCTTGGCGAGACAGGCGTGAACTTCGCGGCTGGTATGTCTGGCGGCGTGGCTTATGTCCATGATCCGAACGGGCGTTTCCGGGACCGCTGCAATCTGTCCATGGTTGACCTTGAAACCGTTGAAAAAGCATCTGGCCCTATGGCGTCTCACGACTTCAAGGGCGCCATGCTCGAACATGACGAGATGCGCCTGAAAACGCTGATTGAGCGCCATATTCACTATACAGACAGTGCTATTGGCAAAGACCTGCTGGGCCGCTGGGATACCGCCATCGGTGAATTCGTCAAAGTGATGCCGCAAGACTATCGCCGCGCCCTGCTCGAACTGCAGGCTGACAGTGCCGCCAAGGGGAGCGAAGCCCATGGGTAAGCCAACCGGATTTCTAGAACTCGACCGCGCCGACCGCGCCTACCGCCCTGTCGACGAACGCCTTAGCCACTACAAGGAATTCGTTGAGCCGCTGTCTGAAGCTGAAGTTCAGGCCCAGGGTGCGCGCTGCATGGATTGCGGTATTCCGTTCTGCCACAACGGCTGCCCCGTCAATAACCAGATCCCCGATTGGAATGATCTGGTCTATGACGGGCAATGGCAGAAGGCACTGCTGAACCTGCATTCCACCAACAACTTCCCAGAGTTCACAGGACGCATCTGCCCGGCACCCTGCGAGGAATCCTGTGTTCTCAACATCAATGACGATGCGGTTGCCATTAAGACCATCGAATGCGCGATCATCGACAAAGGCTTTGAGAACGGTTGGGTAAAGCCGGAAGTGCCGGACACAAAAACCGGTAAACGGGTTGCCATCGTCGGCTCCGGTCCGGCTGGCATGGCGGCTGCGCAGCAACTCGTGCGTGCGGGCCATAATGTGGTCTTGTTCGAGAAAGAAAGTCGCATCGGCGGCCTGCTACGCTACGGCATTCCTGATTTCAAAATGGAAAAGCACCTGATCGACCGCCGGATGGAGCAGATGGCGGCAGAGGGCGTAGAATTCCGCACGAACGTCAATATCGGCGTGGACATCAAAGCTGCTGACCTTGTTGCAGAATTTGATGCAGTCGCACTCACCGGCGGGGCTGAATTCCCGCGCGATCTTCCCGTTACCGGCCGTGATCTCGATGGCTTGCATTTCGCCATGGAATTCCTGCCACAGCAGAACAAGCGCAATGCCGGCGACACCATTCCCGACGACATCAGCATCCGCGCGGACGGTAAGAAGGTGCTGGTGATTGGCGGTGGCGATACGGGGTCCGATTGCATCGGCACATCCAACCGTCACGGGGCAATCTCCGTGACACAGCTTGAAATCATGCCGGAACCGCCAGAAACCGAAGATAAGCAATTGGTCTGGCCCGATTGGCCGATCAAGATGCGCACCTCCTCCAGCCATCAGGAGGGTGCGGAACGGCACTTTGCCGCCAGCACAATGGAATTCAAGGGCGAGAACGGCAAGGTCAAGCAGGCCACGATCAGCGAAGTCGAATGGACAGCCCAAGGCCCAAAGCCAATCGCTGGCACCGAAAAAACCGTTGATTGCGACCTCGTCCTCCTCGCCATGGGCTTCACTGGCCCCGTGCAGGACGGCATGGTCACAGAACTAGGATTGGACCTAGACCCTCGCGGCAACGTCTTCGCAGACGATTTCAGCTACAAAACAAGCATGGACAAGGTCTACACCGCCGGCGACATGCGCCGCGGCCAATCCCTCGTCGTCTGGGCTATCCGCGAAGGCCGCCAATGCGCCCGTGCGATTGATTTGGAGCTGATGGGCGCTACGGAGTTGCCGCGTTAGGCCGTAAAGTTTAAGCCACTTTACGGTCGCAATGGCGTCTGAATCGGTCAAGGTAAGCGCCTCCCCATTACTCTTAGGGGCCATGTGCTTTTCTATTTTCTTCACCGTTACTGCGGTGATGATGCCTGGACCATTGCTCGTTGATATGTCTGTAGCATTGGACGCCAGCGTCTCGCTTCTTGGCCAGTTGATCGCAATAGCGTCGACGACATGGGCAGTTACAGCCCTATTCGTCGGTCCAATCTCAGATGCTTATGGACGAAAGCCTCTGCTCCTCACAGGGGTTTTCCTTATGGGCATTGGCTCATTGGGAATCGGCCTATCCCCCAATTTCACCGTAGTAACAGGCTTTAGCGTCCTTCTAGGAATCGGCGGCGGTATGGTCCCGCCAACATGTGTCGCCCTTATTGGCGACCTTTTACCAACCGATCAACAGAAGAAGGCAATCCCAATCCTAACCATGATGCCTGGAGTAAGCAGCGTCCTGGGCGTGCCAGCCTGCGCTGTATTGGCAGAATTTGGCGGGTGGCGGTTCCCGTTCCTATCGGTCGGGCTCTGCTTCTTCCTAGCAGCAGCACTGCTGATTGAGCTTGTCCCCTATAACCGCCCATTAGGTACCCGCCTGGACTTATTTCAACGGCTAAAATGGGTCGCTAGGCTACCGGTCACACGGTCAATCGTGGCGACAAACCTGTTGGCGCGCATGACCTGGGGCGCAATTATGACCTTTTTTCCGGCCTTCCTTATAACTAGCTATAGCCTTGGAACTGCGGATGTTGCGCTGCCTGTCGCCATTGTCGCTATCTGGGCGACAGTCGCTCCTTTGGTTGCAGGGTATATAGGACGCGGGCGCCGGCGACTTGTGATCGTTGCAGCAATGTTGATATCCGCGGCAGTGCCTGGACTTGGAATATTTCTATTGGCTGAGGACACTTGGATATCCGTCATTTTGGCGGGCACCTTCATGTTGCTGATTGTGCCGGTAACGACCATGCTATCGATCACCTTCGCAGAAATCGGCGGTGCATATCGTGGCACCCTCGCCGGTGTCATATCCTGCACAAATTGGGCCGGTGCTGCCCTTGGCGCTGGAATTGGCGGTATCTTGGTCGCACAATTCGGCTACAGCGCAATCTCATACCTTCTAGTCGTCGCTGTACTAGGCAGCGGCTTGATAATGGCAATCAGCGTAAACGACCGATCCATTGCAAAAGCACGTGAACACTTCTCCGCCTAGTTATTTCCAATTCTGACTCTGATCAACAGACAGACCCGAGTACTCGTGGTCAGACCAGCGTAACAATTGTGAACTACGACAACCCAATAGATTGAGCGGAGAGGCTTGGTCTATCAGTGCGGCATCACGTAGTGGCCGGGTTCTACTTCTTCTAGGGCCATGTCGGGGGGTTCGTAGCCGACGGGTTTGACTGGGCTTGGGATTTCTTCGGCGTTTAGGGCGCGGTTTAGGTTGCGGTTGCGAGGGTCGGCGACGGGGACCGCAGCGATGAGTTTCCTGGTGTATGGGTGCATTGGGTTTTCGAAGACGGCCTGGCGACTGCCAAGTTCTACGATCTGGCCCAAATACATCACGGCGACACGGTGGCTGACGCGCTCGACAACGGCCATATCGTGGGAGATGAACAAGAAGGCGATGCCGAATTCGTCCTGAAGCTCCATCATCAAGTTGATGACCTGTGCCTTAATCGTCACGTCGAGGGCGGAGACCGCCTCATCCGCCACAATCATACGCGGGTTCAAGCCAAGGGCGCGCGCGATGCAGATACGCTGACGCTGGCCACCAGAGAACTCATGGGGAAAACGCTGCGCGTATTCCGGCGGCAAGCCACAGCGTTTCAACAATGCGGCAACACGGTCGCTCAACTCAGAGCCAGAGGCGATGCCATGCACTCTCATCGGCTCAGCAATGGACGCACCGGCGGTGAGGCGTGGGTTCAAGCTGGCAAATGGGTCCTGGAAAATCATCTGCAGGCGTGGACGCAGCGGCCGCATCTGGTTCGGGGAATATGACGTGATGTCTTTGCCTTCGAACAGGATTTTACCGCGCGTCGGCTCAACTAACTTCAATAGCGAACGCCCCGTTGTGGATTTACCGCAACCACTTTCCCCCACCAGAGACAATGTTTCAGAGGGCTGTACGTGGAAGTTAATGCCTTCCACTGCATGCACACGCCCCGTCACACGGCCAAACAAGCCGGTGCGAATATCAAAGCGGGTGGTGAGGTTGCGGGCCTCAATAATCGGTTCGTCGGAAGCCATCACGTCCATTAGAAAAATCCTTAAGTCAAAACCTGTTAGCTAACAGCCTTGAAGCTTTCATCAAACACGATATCCGGGAACGGCTCTGGCTTCGTCTTGCCCTTCATCGAGCCAAGTTTTGGTACGGCGCTGAGCAGCGTCTTGGTATAGGCGTGTTCTGGGGCATGGTAGATCTGGTCGATCGTCCCTTCCTCCATCACGTTGCCTTTGTACATAACCAGCACCCGGTCTGCCATTTCAGCAACGACGCCCATGTCATGGGTAATGAACATAACCGCCATACCAATCTCCTTCTGGAGATGGCGAATAAGGTCTAGAATCTGTGCTTGAATAGTGACGTCCAACGCGGTTGTCGGTTCATCAGCAATCAGCAGGTCCGGTCGGCAAGACAGCGCCATCGCGATCATCACCCGCTGGCGCATACCGCCGGAAAGGTGATGGGGATACTGGGTCATCTGCTTTTCAGGCTCTGGAATGCGCACAAGGCGCAGCATTTCCAGCGCGGTTTCCCGTGCTTCTTCCTCAGACTTATTCTGGTGCAGCATGATCGGTTCCATAATCTGGAAACCGACTGTGAACACGGGGTTCAAGCTGGTCATCGGCTCCTGGAAGATCATGGAGATATTGTTGCCGCGAATAAGGCGCATCTCCTCCTGATCAGCGGTGGAGATATCGACAACCGTGCCATCCGGCTGGCGGATACGGGCGGACCCGCCAACGATCTTGCCGCCAGCATAATCATTCAGCCGCATCAGCCCCATGGCTGTCACAGACTTGCCAGAGCCAGACTCACCGACGACAGCCAGCGTCTCACCGCGATCAATATGAAAACTGATGCCATCCACGGCTTTAACCGTGTTATCTTCGAGCGGAAAATGAATTTTCAAATCCACCGCTTCGACGATGCGTTTCTCATCCATCCGCTTGTCCGCCTGCCCTGCTAATTGTCGCGCGCTCGTCATTGATTTGCGGCACGCTTTATGGGCCGTATTTATAGGCGGTTACGCCCTGTCGGCGCAATCAATGATTCCATTACCAAGCGATTGGCGCTGCGCCTAAATCCAGAATGAACGGCGATCCGTCCGGTAGCGTCTCGACCACAGGATAGCGTTTAGCGATCAGCGGGTCATGGCCTGGAATAAGCCGCCCTAGGTCTCCACCAACCATGGCGTACATTTTGCGATACCCAGCCAACATCTGGCGAAGGTCATGGAAGATCAAGAACGCGCGTTCTTGCTCGACCTCCTGCCAGAAGTGAATGGCATCTGTCGCAAGCACGACCGGCCCGCGTTCCGTGCTGACCGTTAACGCCAGCTGGCCAGCGCTATGGCCGCCAATTAGCGTGTAATCGACGCCAGGTGCGAAAGTTCCGTCGCCTTGCAGGAAGGTCAGCCGGTCTTCATAGACAAGGCCAGCGATCTCCTGTGCCTCATTCATATGATAGGCCTCACGCATGACCTTATAGCTCATGTCCGGACCGGTGATGCTCTCCATCTCCAAGTCGTTCATGTAGAACTGCGCTTTGGGGAATGCGCCCAAATCGCCAACATGATCCCAGTGAGCATGGGAAATAATCAGGTCTTCCACATGGTCCGGGTCAACGCCAAGGTGCTTCAGTGCTGCGGATGGCGTGCCGAACCAATCCCGACCCAGCGCCTTCATCTTCTGCTCTGCAGCGCCCGTATCAACAACGATGGCGCGATTATCGGAGACCAGGACCCAGGAATAATAATCAAGCCCGCCCGTTTCCTCATCCGGCTCGCCAAACAAAAATGTGCGATGGGCCGGCCGCGACGGCTGGGTGGTGTAGCGAATGCCGTAAATCTTCCAGACGTCGCTCATCAACTAGATTCCTAACGGTTTCGTCGGCAGTTCTGCAGGATATTGGGCAAACCCAATGGGATCGTGGCCGAGGATCAAGCGATCAAATTTCCGGCTAAGCAATAGCCGACTCTCATGGTGCTCCGGCATGCTGGCGTTACGGAAGGCACAAGCTTTCCCAGCCTGGGTCATCCCCGTTTTTCCAGCGCGTCTATGATGATGGTGTAATAGCGGTCGCCGAATTCCATGGCCTCAGCTTTGTTCAGCAGGTCCATGGTTGTCTCCGCACCGGTCATCACCACACCGCAAGATTCCGCTAATTCAAGTGCGTAGCCCAGGTCCTTCTTGATGTATTTGACCGGGAATGTCTTAGCCGGGTGTGTGCCGGGCAGCATGCTGTTGAGGCCATGATTGCGGAGAACAAAACTATCAGCAGAGCCTGTTGTCAGCGTTTCGAACAGCACTTTGCCATCCACAGCGCCCGATTCTTGCGCGACTTTCAACGCTTCGGCGATGGCACGAACGGTCTGCACGACGATCATGTTGTTCATCAGCTTGACCGCCTGCCCGGCCCCAGGCCCGCCGCAAAGGATGATGTCGACCCCCATGGTCTCGATATATGGCTTTGCGGCATCAAAGCTCGCCTGATCACCGCCAACCATAAAGTTCAGCGTTCCGTTCTCCGCCGCTTTTGTGCCGCGAGAGACGGGCGCATCCAGGAAAAATACACCCTGGGCCTTCGCAGCCTCAGCGATCTCCTGGGCGAGGGCTACTGGGCAAGTCGAGCAATCCACGATGATTTGGCCGGGCTTCGCGTTTTCCAGCAATCCGCCCTCTCCCAGCACGACTGCCCGCACCTGTGGCTCACCGGGGAGTGAGAGGAACACCATGTCCGTCCGGGCCATCACATCAGCAAGGCTGTTCGCGCTTTCAACGCCATGCTCAGACAAGCGCTGCAGTGGCTCCCTGCTCTGGTCGAAGGCGAGCACCGGTTTGCCGGCTTTGATGGCCATATTCCGACACATCTTTTCGCCCATGACGCCGACGCCAACGAATCCGAGCATATCTGGTTCAGTCATGATTTAGTGTCCTTAAGCGTTCAGCGTGCGCGCGTGCTCGGCAGCATATTGACCAGCACGGCGTCCAAACACAGAACCGGACATAAGGCCTGTCCCGCCTGGGTAATTCTCATAGAACAAGCCACCGACAAGCTCACCGGCAGCATATAATCCGGGAATTGGCCGGTCTGCCTTGTCTTGCACAGTGTTCTTCTCATCAATCTTCAGGCCGCCGAAGGTGAATGTAACGCCCGTAGTCGTGACCCAGGCTTCATAGGGTGGCTCAGTGATTGGCAGCGCCCAGTTGGATTTGGCCGGCGAGATACCCTTCGTGCCAATGCCATCCAGAATGGCTGGATTGTAGTGTGCGTCGATGGTCGCTTGATCAGGGCAAGCGGCGTTATAGGCCTCAATCGTCGCTTTGAGTTTGTCGGCTGGGATATCCAGGCCTTCGGCCAGTTCCTCAATTGTATTGCCGACAACGCGGGTGATCTCTTTGATGCGATACTCATCCCGCAATTGGCCTACGGTCTTCTGATCAAAGATTTGAACAGCGGTGTAGTGGGGCTGACTCATGATGGCTTTACCGAAGCGCACATATGTCAGGTTCCGGTAATCCTCGCCCTCATCCACAAACCGCTCACCGTGCATATTGACCATGATGCCAAGCGGGTATGAGTGCTTCTGGAAATTATCCAGCACCCAACGGTCACCAAACGGCGGCGCGGAGATGTCCCACCCAACGGAATGGCAGCCGGACCAGTTGCCATATGGCACTGCACCGATATCAAGCGCCATCTGAATGCCGTCGCCGGTATTATGCCGCGTGCCGCGCACCCGCGCTAAATCCCAGCCCTGCCCCAGGTAGCGCACACGCATTTCAGGGTTCGATTCGAACCCACCGCAAGCCAGAACCACAGATTTGCAGTCGATGTCCTCATACCCACCAGGTGCGCGCACCTGCAGGCCAGTGATCCGATAATCATCCTGCTGATAAAGTTTAGTGGCACCGGTGCCATACCGAATTTCGATGCCGAGGTCGCTGCAGCGCTTCATCAGAAAATCAACAAGGCCGGCACCACCGCCAACCGCCTCAACGTTCACGCCGCCATAGAAATGCTGCTTGCCGTCAACCAGAAAGGATTGACGGCCATACATTGGAATAAAGCGCACACCATTCTCACGGAGCCATGCCATCGCTGGGCGGGATCCATCGATCAGTGTCCAGGCCAAGTCCTCATTGGATTGACCGCGCGTCACCTTCATCAGGGTTTCATAGAAGAATTGTCGATCATGGGTCGGCAGGATCATTTTGTCTGCTTCGTCATCTGACATGTCGACCAGCACATCCTGGCGAACATCATCCAAGCCGTTGTGCATGAAACGGAAGCCGCCAGCGGTGAAATAGGAATTACCGCCCTTCTCATCCTCCGGCGCTTTTTCAAGCACCAGCACCCGCGCGCCATTTTCATGGGCCGAAATTGCGGCGCATAGGGCTGCATTGCCCGCACCAACTACAACAACGTCATAGGCCGCTTCGCCCATCGTCATACTCCAAATCTTGTGATTGCTTGTTCAGATGAAAGGCTAGCCCGACCGCAAGCAGACGCACAAGCGCGGATACAGCCAATAGCCGTCAATCAAACATGGTTCACGCGCTATTAACCGGGTGGGGTTCAGGGTGTGGGTGAATTCTGTAATTTCACGGAAAGCTTTGTTTATGTTGCAAGCAACCGCTAATGCCCAGCCTAGTGTTCCCGCCCAGCCGCAAGGCACCCCTCAGGGCATTTCTACAATCCCCTATTTCGGTGGCGCTGCGAAATATGTAACACCGAATAAGCTGACCGAATGGCGCGTACAGACCTTTCATTCGAAAGAACGGGATACGCTCGCGTGGATTGAAACATTTGCGGCAGATGATGTGCTGGTCGATATCGGTGCTAATGTCGGCATGTATTCAATTTGGGCAGCGGCCACGCGCGGTATTCGCGTGATCTCCTTCGAGCCCGAATCACAGAATTACGCGCTGTTGAACCAGAACATCTTCATCAACGGCCTGTCTGAGCAGATATCGGCCTATTGCATGGCGATTGCGGAAAAAGCGGGCTTCGACAAGTTCTACCTTGGCCGGTTTGAAGCTGGCGGCTCCTGCCACGCATTTGGTGAAGCGGTTGATCCCAACCTCGCGCCAATGAAAGTCCAATTCAGCCAAGGTTGCTTTGCAGCACCCTTGGATGAGTTGATTGAGGCGGGCGTCACGCCACCACCCACACATATCAAGATTGATGTGGACGGCCTGGAGCATGCGGTTATCGCCGGAATGGCGGGCACGCTGCACCATCCAGCGCTTAAATCCGTGTTGGTGGAAATCAATGGCAATCTGGCGGAGCACCAAGCAATTCTGACGCATATGGCCGAAATCGGCTTTCATGTAGATGACCGTCAGCGCGCAGCATCTTTGCAGACTGAAGGCTTCTTCAAAGGGGCTGGCAATGTCATTTTCTGGCGTGAGGAAGCGGATGCAGAACGGCTTGGTGCTATCCTGGCTGGCGAAGAACCTGCTGCACCCGCGCAAATCAGCCCTGCTGGACCAAAGGTTGCCGGCCTTTCCGCCGTTGAAGCGTTCGAAGCCGTAAAAGCGAACATCGCCGAAGCGCCCGTAGCATTGGACCCGACGCCGCATTGGTACGCCAATGAAGTGTTTCCTGCCGACTTCTATGCCGAACTCATGGCGCGTATGCCGGAACCGTCCAAATTCACATCGATCACCGATATGGGCTGGGTCCACGGCGATGCTGGCACTGAAAGTGAGCGCGGCGTCCTGGAATTCTCATCAGAAGCGCTTGGCCGCCTGGATCCAGAACTCGCGGCGTTCTGGCATGATGTTGGTCAGCAGTTCCGCAGTGAGCAATTTGCACTCACTATGCTGCGGAAATTCCTACCACAAATCGCCGAGCGCTTTGGCGACGAAGTTGGCACGATGCGCTTTTCCGCGACGCCGATGCTGCTGTCAGATAATGGCAGATACGCGCTTGGGCCACATACGGACCGAGCCGAGCGGGTTCTAGCCGCTCTGTTCTACATGCCACATTCGCCATCGAATCCAGAGCTCGGCACGTCCCTATACCTGCCAAAAGACCCGACCTTCACCTGCCCGGGCGGTCCCCACCATAGCTTTGACAAATTCCAGCGCGTGGCGACGATGCCCTATGCACCGAACACTGCGTTCTGCTTCTTTAAGACGGACACTTCCTTCCACGGCGTTGAGCCTGTCCCAGGCAATGGCCAGCAGCGGCGCTTGTTCAGCTACATCCTTGAAACAGCGAAGTAAGCGCTAGTCTCCAGACGGGTAGAGTTCCGCTAGCAGCTCAGCCGTATGCTCGCCAAGATCGGGCGCGGGCATACGGACATCGCAGGGTGCTGTGGCGAATTTAATTGGGAAACCAAGCACTTCCATGTCTCCATGGGTCGGGTGTGTGATGGTCATCTGCATGTCCTGGCTCCGGACCTGGGGATCATTGAAGACGCCGGCGACATCGTAGATATGGCTGCACGGGATACCGGCGGCGTTTAAATGCTCAACCCATGTATCGGCATCTGCGGTCGCCAAGCGTTCTAGCACGGCAGCATTCAATCGTTCCCGGTTCTCCACCCGCAAATGGTTGGAGGCGAAGGCGGGATCGTCCTTGAGCGGCGCTAAATCCAGCGCATCCATAAGCCTGCCAAAGAAAACGTCGTCATTGGGCGCGACTGCTATTGGGCGGTCTGCAGTCTCGAACAGGCCATATGGCGCGGCGATCGGATGATCATTGCCAGACCTCGGCGTAATTCTCCCCGTCGCGAAATAGTTGGAGGCCAGATAGGCCAACAAGCTGATCATGGAATTTGTCAGGCTGACATCAACATGCTCAGGCCCACCAAACCGCTCCCGGCGCAGCAATGCGGCGGTAATGCCAAGTGCGCCGTAAATGCCTGTCACCAGATCGCTGATCGGCAATCCACTGCGTAGCGGGGGGTCATCTTCCCGGCCATTTGAACTCATGAATCCGCTAACGGCTTGCGCGATGAAATCAAATGCTGGGCGATCACGATAAGGACCGTCAGAGCCAAACCCGCTTACGCTGCACGTGATGAGACCCGGCTTCAATTCCTGCAGCCGCTCTGGCCCAAATCCAAGCCTTTCCAGCACGCCCGGCCTAAAGTTCTCAACCAGCGCATCGGCAGAGCCAACCAAAGCTTCTAGGGCCGCTTTGCCTTCAGCCGTTTTCAAATCCAGCACGATGGAGCGCTTATTGCGGTTGAAGTTGGCGAAGTACCAACTGAAGCCGTTTTGCCCATCGCCTTGTCGGCGCACTGTATCGCCAACAGGTGCTTCAACCTTGATCACATCCGCCCCAAGATCACCCAAAATCTGCGTGCAGAACGGGCCAGAAAGCACGCGGGTCAGGTCAACAACACGGTATCCGGATAGCGGCTGAGTAGAATTGGGGTCTGACATACTGGCCTTCAGCATTTGTACGGAACGTGCAGAAGCGCTACACAATTACCAAGCATTGAGCAATGAGGACACGCGCTATGGATAGCATTGAGATCGTTGAAGTCGGCCCACGCGATGGCTTACAGAACATCGCAACGACCGTGCCAACGGATATCAAAATCCAACTCATTCATGCCTTAGCCGATGCCGGCTATAAGCGTATGGAAATCGGGTCTTTCGTTAGCCCAAAAGCGATCCCACAAATGGCCGATATGGACGAAGTCGTCCGCGGCCTCCGCCCTATGCCCGGTGTGATGGGCATGGCATTGGTGCCGAATTCCAAGGGTGCCCGCCGCGCAATCGATGCCGGCGTAATGGACCTGGAGATGGTGATTTCTATGTCCACGTCCCACAATGAAAGCAATGTGGGACGGCCAACCGAAGAGTCCATCACTGATCTTGAATACCTGCTGCAAGACGTTGATCCTGATAACAAGCTTTTCCTGCGTATCGGTTTGGCGACCTCATTCCATTGTCCGTTCGAAGGACTGACGGATGATGCTGTCGTGCTGCGGAATATTGAGCGCATGCTGAAGTTCCGCCCAAACTTGGAATTCGCCCTCAGCGATACAACAGGCCTCGCCTCGCCTGACCGCGTAAAGTCATTAGCGACGCAAGCGTTGGCGCAATTTGGCGACGATGCGAGCTTCATCTTCCACGGACACGACACAGCAGGCTTTGGCTTGGCCAATGTCCTCGCTTGCATCGACGCTGGCATTCGAAGCTTTGATGCCTCTGTAGCAGGCCTTGGTGGCTGTCCGTTTGCGCCTGGCGCCACAGGCAATATCGCTAGTGAGGATCTCGTTTACCTCATGCACCGCATGGGTATTCAGACAGGCATTGATCTGGAGAAACTGCTGGATGCTGGCGACATCATTGAAGCCGTACCCGGCGTCTTCGGCACAGGCCATGTCCGGAAGCTGCCGCGTGAACGCGCGTTAGAATACCGGGCTGCAGCCTAGGATCAGGACCCTAGGTCTGTTTTCGGCGCATCTGCAGCCTTAGGAAATACATCACCGGAATGAGCGGTGCCAGCGCGATCAGCGTTAGCGCCACGAAACCATCCTGGAAGCCAAGCATTTGCGCTTGTGCAGAGACCACACGGTCTAAGTAGATCATCGCCATGCCTTGCTGCGCGGCCTCTGGCAATCCTGCGACCGAGAGTTGGTTAGCGACCCTGCCTAGCATTTCCATCATGGCGCTATTCGATGTTGTTTGCGTAGCACCCAGATTGACAGCGTGAAACTCTGTCCGTTTTTCCAACAGAATAACGAAGACACTGATGCCTGTTGATCCGCCAAGCATCAACGAGAGGTTGGCGACCCCTGCCCCCCGCCGCATCTGTGCTGGGGAAAGTGCGCCGATTGCCGTGGTGTTCAGCGCTGGCGACACGAAAGCTGATCCAACCCGCCCAATTAGCAGCGCAAAGGCGATATAAGCGAAGACCGTATTTGTATCAGCGCCCGCCAGCATAAACATGCTGATAGCAATGACGGAGAGCCCAAAGATCATCACATACGGGGCCGGAATTTTATCGGATACGCGCCCCGTAAGCGGCAATACAGCAGCCGCAAAAAGGCTACCTGGCAGCAACATTGACCCCGCAACGGACGGCGAAAACCCCTGGACGATCTGTCCAAAGATCGGGAACGCATAGACACTGGCAAAATTTCCGAATCCGAACAGGAATGACATCACGAGTGCCGCAACGAAGGCGCCATTTCTGAACAAACTCAGATCTAACAATGAAGCTCCAGGACGTTTCTGAGACATCACGAATGCAATGCCGCTCAAGACAGCGACGAGCGCTAAAAGCATTATGTTATCGGATGCCCATCCCCACTTCTGGCCATTGCCCAACATCGTGAACCAACAGAAGACTGTTGCGTTAATCAGCCCGAAGCCGAGCAAGTCAAACTTACCCGTGGGCATGCGTTGCTCTTCTGGCGGCAAATACAACGCGCCTAGCAAGATTGCGAGCATGCAGGCCGGGATCGGTGCCAGGAAAATCGCGCGCCAGCTCACAGCATCAATCGCCATGCCGCCAATTGACGGCCCCAGCCCAAGTGCAACCGTGACACCCATGCTGAACATGCCCATGGCAAGACCGCGCTTTTCCATTGGGAACACTTGGAACAGCACCAACATGACGAGCGGCTGCAAAATGCCCGCCGCAAAGCCCTGCATCACGCGGCCCAAAATCAGGATTTCCAGCGTCGGTGCCGAATAGCAAACCAGGCTGGCGCCCGCGAAGCCCAGCATGACGAACATAAAGGTCTTCCGTTGCCCAAGCTTGCCGATCACCCAGGAGCTTGCAAGCAGCCCAGTCGTATTCATTGCCAGGAAGGTTGAGGACAGGAACTGCGCTTGCCCTTGCCCTACGCCAAACGCACCCATCACATCCGGCACCGCGACGTTCACCATAGTGCCAGTGAAAATTGAGGTGAAGAAAGCAGACAGAACAGCCAGAGTCGCGAGCCATCGCGCGGCAGGACTGAAGCTTTCAGCGGCAGTTGGTTGAGCGGCAGCAGCCATTATCTGGTGCCAAGTGACGGCGCCAGTGGGCGCACGCTGCTAGCGAATGCCACGAGATTTGGCGATGTCATCATAGGCGGCATTGATACGCGCCAGCTTCTGATTGGCGACCGCGATTACCTCCTCTGGCAAACCCTCCGCCATCAGCTTGTCCGGGTGGTTGTCACGCGCCAGCTGGCGATAACGCGCTTTGATCTCCGCGTTCTCCGCGTCGTGATGGAGACCCAGAACAGCGAACGGATCACCCCCATCCGCTGCCATATGAACAGCGCGAATCCGGGCGAAATCCGATGCACTGAGGCCAAGAATCTCCGCAACATCTTCTAGGAACTTAAGTTCGCTTGGATGAACTTCACCGTCCGCAATGGCGATCTCAAAAAGGCAATCAATGACCTCTTCTTTGACCTCATGGGCACCTTCAAGCACACGGGCGAGCTGGCGGGCATAAGCTTCAAACCCGGCCGTATCCTGCTTAGCCCGGTTAAAAAGCGCCGCCACATCTTTCTCGTCTTCGGGTGCGGTGCGGAAAACGCGTTTAAAGGCCGCGATTTCGTCTGGCGTCACACGACCGTCGGCTTTCGCCATTTTGGCCCCCAGCGCAATCACGCCGATGGTAAACGTGCCTTGCTTCGTCGCATCTTCGCCAAGTGGCGACGGTTCTCCCCCTGCGGCATCGCTCTCACCAAAGCGCTGCACGGCATAGCCGCCAGCAGCGCCGACCAGCGCGCCAATTGGCCCGCCAACCGCGAACCCTGCAGCCCCGCCTAATATCGCGCCAAGAATGCTCATGAGCTTATCCGCGCTCATCCGAGAGTGCTTCGCCCTCAAGATCAGCAATCAGCTTCAGGATGGCATCGCCTGCACCGTCTAGATCAGACGCATCGAAACTCCGCACCACCAATGTCGTCCCATGGCCGCCCGGTGTGTTGTAGAATGGATAGCTCCCAACATCGGAGGCTGGATAATCGTTCTGGATTGACAGCAAGCCTGCTGCGATCACCCCTTCAGCCAGATGGGTCCCGATCGACCGGGAGCGCATGATCCGGCCCCGGCGCAGTAAAGGTGCCGCCGCCCGGAACATGGACTGGGCCACCTGCGGCACGCCCGCCATCACAAAGACATTCTCCATGACGAAGCCGGGGGCCACGCCCAGGTCATTCTCAATCACGTCAGCGCCTTCTGGCGTCAACGCCATACGCTTGCGCATTTCGGTGAATTCCCGGCCAGACTTTTTGTAATTTGCTTCGAGCATGGCATAGGTCGTTGGATGGTAGGTGGCATCCTTACCGAACGCAGCTGCAACTGATTCTGCCGTAATGTCATCATGGGTGGGACCGATGCCGCCTGTGGTGAAGACGTAATCAAACTTGGTGCGCAGCGCATTGACCGCTGCCACAATCTCAGCCTCAATATCTGGTACCACGCGCACTTCGCGCATCTGGATACCGATTTCATTCAATCCCGTCGCGACGAAATTTATATTTGCGTCCTGGGTGCGTCCGGACAGGATTTCATTGCCAATCACGAGCATAGCGGCTGTGACTGTGCCTGTTTCGGCGTCTTGATCGGCCATGGCGGCGGTCTTTCTGAACGGTGCTGACTTGGCAATGATATTAGGCGCGCTTATCCAAAGGTCCAAGTGCGATTCCGATCCTTAATCAGGCGTGATGTCCCATGCAGTTTGAAAAGCCGCTGATCCCGGCGAAATTGATCAAGCGTTACAAGCGATTCCTGGCGGATATCCGCTTTGTAGACGCACCGGAAGATGCTGATCCGATCACCATCCATTGCCCCAATCCAGGTGCCATGCTGGGGTTGGCTGAACCCGGTATGCGCGTCTGGCTTCGTCACGCAAAGAATCCAAAGGCGAAACTGCCCTATGCCTGGGAACTAACAGAGTTAGAGAATTGTCTGGTTGGCATTGATACAGGCCGCCCCAATCCAATTGCGGAGGCCGCAATACCAGAAGGCCTTATCCCGGAGCTGGCTGGATATGAGAATATTCGCCGGGAGGTAAAATATGGCGAGAACTCCCGCATCGATTTGCTCCTGACGGATCCGGGCAAGCCAGACTGTTATGTCGAGATCAAGAACGTCCACCTGGAGCGCGAAGGCCGGGCAGAGTTTCCGGATTCAAAGACAGCGCGGGGTGCAAAGCATTTGGTAGAGCTTGCAAATATGGTCGAAGCTGGCCATCGCGCCGTCATGCTCTACATTGTACAACGCAGCGATTGCAGCACATTCCGCTTAGCCGAAGATATCGACCCAGCTTATGCCGCCGCCTATCGGGCTGCACGGACTGCAGGTGTTGAAACTTTATGCTATCAATGCGCGATTACTATGGATGGGATCACGCTTGACCGCGCGCTGCCTATTTCGATTGACTGATTTGGACATGGAACTTCGCTAATGAACCAAAGCGCGCTGCAACAACGCCGGGTAAACCGGGATGGGATCACAATCCACACGGAAGCAGACTTCGTCGGTATGCGACGAGCGGGCAAATTGTGCGCGGAAACCTTGGATTTCATCACGCCGCACGTTCAACCCGGTGTAACGACCGAAGAACTTGACCGCCTCGCCCATGAATTCATCACAACGCGGGGCGCAGTGCCCGCGCCCTTGAACTACCGGGGTTTCCCGAAGTCCATCTGCACGTCAATCAATCATGTTGTCTGCCACGGCATCCCCGGCCCAAAGCGGTTACGGGATGGCGATATCCTGAACATTGACGTGACTGTCATTCTAAACGGATGGCATGGTGACAGCTCGCGGATGTACGTGGCTGGCAAGCCATCAGTGAAAGCACAACGGCTGATGGACGTGACGTATGAATCGCTCATGCGCGGCATCGCGATGGTCAAACCTGGCGCGAGCTTGGGCGATATTGGTTGGGCCATCCAATCCTATGTTGAAGATCAACGCTTTTCTGTCGTGAGGGATTTCTGTGGCCATGGCCTTGGTCAGACATTCCATATGCCACCAAGCGTGCTCCATTACGGCCGTAAGGGCGAAGGCCCGGTATTGGAAGCGGGCATGTTTTTCACCATTGAACCGATGGTAAATGTGGGCAGGCCTGACAGTAAAATCCTCGCCGATGGGTGGACCGCCGTCACCCGTGACCGCTCACTTTCCGCCCAGTATGAACATTCCCTGGCCGTCACCGATGATGGCTGCGAGCTCTTCACGCTCTCCCCAGCCGGTCATACAAAGACGCCTTATAGCTGAGCTTTACGATGTCGGAAGAGACTGTTCCTGACCGTAAATCAGGGCTTGCAGGCCATCGGCAACGCTTGCGCAAGCGCTTCATGGACGGCGGGCCAGACGCTGTCGCTGAT
Organism: uncultured Alphaproteobacteria bacterium; assembly: GCA_938083135.1. Classification (GTDB taxonomy): domain Bacteria; phylum Pseudomonadota; class Alphaproteobacteria; order Bin95; family Bin95; genus VMCJ01. The sequence continues at coordinate 96,164 of CALLKY010000032.1, forward strand.
TACGAGCTGCTAGAACTTATTCTATTTCTGGCCATTCCACGCGCAGACACTAAGCCCATCGCCAAGGCATTGATTGACCGCTTTGGCAGCTTTGCTGAAGCGGTAAGCGCATCCCCGCCAGAGCTACAGCAGGTCAAAGGCATGGGCGAGGCTGGCGTCGTCGCGCTGAAGACGATTGCGGCGGGCGCAGAACGCCTGACCCGGGAGGTAGCGCAGGCGCAGCCCATACTATCCTCATTCCAGGCGGTCGTTGATTATTGCCGTGTCGCCATGGCCCGCCAACCTGTCGAACAATTCCGCGTATTGTTCTTGGACAAACAGAACTGCCTGATCCGGGATGAGGTGCAGGGTGAAGGAACGATTGACCAAACGCCGGCATATCCCCGCGAAGTGATTCGCCGAGCTTTGGAACTTGGTTCCACTGCAGTGATCTTAGCCCACAACCACCCATCCGGCGATCCGAAGCCATCAAAAGCTGATGTGACGCTGACAAATGCAATCGCCAAGGCAGGGGATGCCATTGGGGTTGAGGTACTGGATCACATCATCGTTGGCAGGAAAGGCCATGTCAGCCTGAAAGCCGGGCGTTATTTCTAGCGCCTGAGAAGCTTTTGCCACCATGATGCTTTTCTGATTGATACCGCAGCTGGTGCCCCCAGCAGGTCCTCAGCCTCCGCTTCAGTCATGAGGTCCCGGCCTAACCAAAGCCGCATCAACGCCTCCCGATCTGCCTGCAAAAATGTGCCACGCCTTTGCTGGTGCACCGCAAAGAACGGTCCGCCCAATCGCAGAAACCGCTCTATGTGCCGCTACAGCGTCGGCGGCCCATGTTTCCAAATCGTTGCAGGCCAGGGCAGTGAGGAATCGTACATCGCATCCGCCGCGCCATGCTGACTGAGAACATAGGCATAGAGCAGGTAGAATTCAGTGTAGCGCTTGCGGCGCCGGAAAAGCGCTTCCAGGTTATCACCGCGCGCCTCAATGTCCGCTAGCATTGCTCTCAATGTGTCAGCGCGCATTGGATAAGGTGTGTATGTCAGCGGGCCAAGTTCCTCCAGCCACTGAAGAGACACCCTGAAATAGTCTAGGCTGTGTGCCAGCCAGCGACGGTCATGGCGGAGCTTCTTCTGGGTGTAGATTGTCCGGGCGCGACCGTCTTCCGTGAAGAAAGACCCGTAATCCACCGGCCCCAGGAAATGGTTTTTGCCGTCCAACCACACGATCCATTCATCAGCCAAAGCAGCACCCGCCAACAATTTCAGCACCTGTTGACTACGCCAGCCCGGCAAAGCGCTCGGCGCATCAAGAAAATCCGCTGTGGTCTTAACCTGAACCAGCGGGCGATGCGGCCCATAGGCGTCCAGATTGGCGTTGAGGTAACCCAGGCAAGCCTCGCCTGAGGGGTCGTTGGCGATAACCGTAATGCTAAGCGGCACGTCTACGGCCATG
>CALLKY010000033.1 GCA_938083135.1 uncultured Alphaproteobacteria bacterium
CCCGGCACGGCCGCCAATCAGTCCTCTGCCAACCAGATTAGCCCTTCGGCAGCCATCAAAAGCAAAAGCCTTGCAGATCAAGCCTTTCCCAACCATGCTTTCCTGGTTGGGACGATCCCACATGGGAAATCCCGGGTTATGCCTGTGGTAACCACGCAGGCGCTGCGGTCTGCTAAGCTTCTCAACGTATTGGCGCCGGGACCGTTAACCGTTAGGGTGCGGCCCGGGGACACAGGGGCTTTGTCCGCTTTATGACGCGATTGCACATGCGACTAAAATTGAACCATCCGAGCCGTTTGCGCTGGCGCCTGCTTGCAGGTGCCGCAATGCTGGCACCTGCCTTGCCCAGTGTTGCGACCGCGCAAGACGGCGTTCTGGTGATTGATAGCAGGGGGGCTTCCGTCCAACGGGAGCGCGCGCCTGCGCTTTTGTCTGCTGCTGATGGCTTTGCTGCTGGGTATGATAATGGTGCCGTTGTCGTTGATTTAAGCGTGCTTGATGGCGGGCAATCCAGCAATCAACCGCTCCGCTTGCGCCCACCGCCGGCGCGTCGCGCCCTTGCCGTGGCACCGGAATACGCCCCGCAGACCAACCAGTTCGCGACGGCTCCACTGCAGCTTAATCCGCCGACCACGTCCTCACAACAGCTTGGCATGCGTTTGCCGCCGCGACGCCCGGCCAGTTTGACAGAACGCGTGCAGCTTGCTGTTGCAGCACCACGGCCCGCATATCAGCCACCGCCACAGATGCCGCCGCCTGCTGTGGCTTCGCGGCCGCGTTCATTTAGTCCAAGTTCCGTCGTGCACGCACCTGCGCCGCTTATTGTTGCGTCTGCACCACCGCCAAAAGCGCGCGTGCAGTCCCGGCATATTGCTGAAACAGCACCACCCATACGGCGCCGTAAACCAACGACGCCGCTGCCCCCTGCCGCGCCTGCACCACTGCCGCTGAGCATCGCCTTGGCACCGACATTGCCTGAGCGTCAGCCTTTGCCGCGCCCATCACCAGCCGCACCGCCGCCAAAACAGGCGCCGCTTGTACGCTTGGCTCCTGGACGGCCTGGCTTGCCACCAGCGGCTTCAATCCGCACACCGGCGGCACCGCCTGCGCCAATAAAGTTTGCGCCCGTACGGAATACGCCTGCGCCGCCGCCTGCCTATAAGCCTGTGCAGCCACAGGGCCAAGCCGCTGCCGTGCTGGCCTTGCCGCCAGTCCTGCCTGTTCGGAATGCCCCCATGGCACCGCCACCACCCGCGCTGACTGAGCGCCCGAATATGGTGGCACCTCAATTGCCGTCTGCCGAGCAGCCCAACCGTCGCTTACCTGCATTCAGCAGCGCGCCGCCACCGGTTTTGCCGCCACCAGTTCTGCCCTCAGCGTCGCAGCCCCGTGTGTCCACGCCGCCTATTGCTACGCCCCTTCCGCAGCCGCCGATATCTCAACCCACGCCACTCTCGGCGCCGCCATCTGCGAATGACGGTTTGGTCACTCCCTTGCCATTGCCGCGATCGACAGCAGCACTGCCGCCGCCGCCAGCATCATCTGGCTTTGGCCCGTTAGAGCAGTTTGATCGGCATCAGCTCGCGCGCTTGCCAGAGAAGGAACCGCGCCGCCCTGCAGCGCCGCGTTCGCAGGTCCGCCAGATCGCAGCCCTTCCGGTTGCTGAGCCTCTTGGCGCTCAGCCGTTGACGGCACCTGCAGCACCTGCGCGTTCGAATAGCCAACCGATTGCGTTGCCGACTGCTGATATAAAGCCGGCCCGCGCCGGTGCACTTTCGCTACCGCCACCGCCGCCGCTTCCAGCAACTCCGCTGCCATTGGCGCCAGTTGCACAGCAGGCGGCATTCCCGCCGGCACCTCCGCCAACACCGCTTGTGTCATTGCCACCGCCGCCATTGAGCATCGAGTCTGAGGCTGTGACGCGCCCGATGGGCCGGGAAGATAACCCGGAGCTTGCATCCCTGCCGCCCGCATTGCGCTTGGAGCAGTCGCGCCCGGTTCCAGCGATGGCGCAACCAAAGTCGCCGGCACCCTCAGCGCGGGAATCGCTTTCTCTTCCCGTGCCGCCGCCGCGCTCGACAACACCACCTATGCAAATGGCATCGGCGGAAGAGTTACTTGGTGGCGATGCCACATCTGGCATTGAAGCGTCTGATGCACTGAAGGCCCGTTTCCCGATTATCTTTGACCGGCAGAAGCCGCCTGCTATGGCCCAACCCGGTTGGACGCCTGCTGCACCTGCCGTGACAATCGCTGCCGCAAAGCCAGTTAATCTGGCCCCGCTCGCCAGCTTAGCACCACCCCGTCAGCCAGATGAACCGCGCCGCCTGCTTGCTGCATTGCCGCCAGCGGCACCTGCAGCACGGACTGTGCAATTGCCGACGCTGACATCTCAACCGCTGCCAAACCTTATTCAGCGGACTGTTGCCGAACCGCGCCCATTCAACGGTGTTGCGAAGCCAAGCCAGGTCCAACGGCAATTCACACCGAATTTGGAGCAATCGCGCTCCATTCAGCCGCGTGCCGACCAGTCCCGTATCGTTAGGCCGCGGATGGCACCGCCGCGCTTGCCAGTGCAACAAGCGCCGAGCCTGGCTTCACCGGCGCCATTGCCGCCAGCACCTGCCATTCGCCAAGCCCCGAATTTGACCCCAAGTTCAACGCCAGCGCTGGCTGCGGTTCAACAATCGGAACCACAGAGCTTCAATGGCGTTCGTGCGCCGGATAGCCTGCCGCCCGCTTCATTGATCCAACCGCCCCAACGCCGCACGTTTGTTCCGGGTGCTGCATTACCGCAGCCCATCGCATCGCGTGCTGTTGAGCCTGATCTTGGCAATGTAACGCAGCCTGGCTCTGCCGTTTTGGCACCACCGCCGCCGCCCGCCCGTGCGCCTGAAATTGCAGCCCGGCCTGAAAGCCAAAGCGCGCTCCCTGTCCCTGCGACAGAAGTTTCTAATCAAGCGCCCCGGCGTGGTTTGTCGATCCCAGATGGGTTGGCGCGCGTAACTGCGCCGCAACAATTTGGTAGCGATGCGCCCCGTCGTTTGCTGACGCCGCCGCCGATTGATGATCTTTCGAAAGCGCCTGGCTTCGCGCCCTTGCCTCTGCCAGCGCCAATTGCACCCCCTGTCGCTGAAGTACCCCCTGTTGCTGCCGGACAGGCACAGGATTTCAATGCGGTTCCGCCGCCGCGTCTGTCTGAGCTTGCACCACCATCTAGGCGCACGGCGTTCGTGCCACCTGTCAGCGGTTCCCAGGATTTCTCCACGGATATCGCCTTTGCCGGCGGCAGCCGCAGCTTGCCGGGGGACGCTATGCCCGCGCTATCTGCGATTGCGGACCGGATGAAATCCAATCCTGGCCTGCAGGCTCGCGTCGGTGGCGCCGCGGCTGCTGGTGATCCTGGTGAAGCGCGCGATGTAGCCCTTGCCCGTGCGCTTGCGGTGCAACGCTATCTTTTGAGCCGTGGTGTGATGAGCGACGCGATCAAGGTGCAGCCTGTTACAGGCGGGCAGGGCCGCGATGGCGTGTCCGTCACGCTCGTCGTCCCTGCGTGAGGTTGACGAGGATGCAGTGGTCATTCTGTAAGCAATCGGCGTGACCCGTCCTCGCAGATATCTGATCCGGATGGCGCTGTTCGTTATCGCCGCCGCCGCTGCAGTCTATGTGCTGCGGGTTCCAGCGATGGCCGCATTTTTGGCCAATCCAGCACTTAATGGCGTGATCCTTGGCGTTCTGCTTGTCGGTGTATTTGTATGTGTGCGTCAAGCAACCACGCTGAATGCAGAAATCGCCTGGGTGGAAGGGTATCAACGCCAGGCCGCTGGTGCCCCGCCACCACATCCGCCGCGCTTGATGGGGCCAATCGCCCGCGCATTGGGTGAAGATGGGCGGAAGGCAACGCTCACGACATTTTCAACCCGCGCCTTGCTGGACGGGGTCGGGACGCGGCTTGATGAGGGGCGCGAGCTTGCGCGTTATCTGGTAGGCCTGCTGATATTCCTAGGCCTGCTTGGCACGTTCTGGGGCCTCCTGGAGACCGTTCGATCCATAAGCAGTGTTGTGGACGGATTGACCGTCGACAGCACAGCGAAAGACGCCGGTAGCCAGATGTTTGACCAATTGCGGTCCGGATTGCGCGCACCTTTAGACGGCATGGGCACAGCCTTCAGTTCCTCGTTGCTCGGACTTTCTGGCGCACTGGCCTTGGGTTTCTTGGACTTGCAGGCTGGGCAGGCGCAGAACCGATTTTACAATGATGTGGAAGACTGGTTGTCCAGCATGGCGCGCTTTCGTGCGTCGCCTATGGCTGGTGATGGCGACGGTGAGGGCATGCGCCCCTCTGCATTCACAGAAGCGTTGTTGCAGCAAACTGCAGAAGCGCTGGATGATCTGCGTCGTCTGGTCTCCCGGTCAGAAGAGGGCCGCCGCGAAACCGGCCAGGGCCTCGCTCGTATGACGGACCGCTTGCAGGATCTTGGCGACAAGCTTGAATCGCTGGGTGTGATCGTTGAGCGCCAACAACGCGTTATTGATGGTGCCACGGACCGGCAGGCGGATATTGGCGGCGCACTGACGGCACTGACGGCACAAATGGCGGCACCCAGTCCGGGTGATCCGGATGCCCGGCGCCAGCTGGCGCAGATCGAACGGCTACTGACCCGCATTGGCGATGGTGCTGAATCTGGCCGGGCTGAACTTGCTAAAGAACTCCGCAGTGAGATCAGGCTGCTTGGGCGCACGCTGCTTGGTGGCGCTGCGGCTGTGGAGAGCAAGCGATCTGATTCCGACACCTGGCCCGGCTGAGAGCATTCGCCATGCGCGCCCGCCGCCGTCGTTCCCCCATAGGCACTGACATTTGGCCAGGCTTTGTGGATGCGCTCGCCAGCCTGCTGATGGTGGTGATCTTCCTGTTGATGGTGTTCGCACTCGCCCAACATTTCCTGAGTGATGCCTTGAGCGGACGTGACGAAGCGCTTGCCGCCGCCACGGTCCAAGCGGCGGAAGATGCAGCGGCAAAGGCTGCCGCCCGCGCCCGCATCGCAGCGCTCGATAAGGATTTAGAAACGACTGCCCGTGGATTAGATGCGGCCAAGATCAAAGCCATCGAAGATGAAAACCAGATTTCCTCGCTGGAGTATGCGCTGGCGGCCGCCGTTCAAAAAGCGTCTGAGACCTTGGCCAAGCTAGAACGGACTGAAGCCCGTCTGGCAAGCGCTAGAGATGCCGGGCAAGCGGCTTTAGCAGATGCGCAGGCCCAAGCGGGCCGGGCGGATTCGGCGGAGGCGAAGGCATCCGATCTTGCGGTGGAATTAGCAGCGTTGCAGGCGCAGGCCGCTAGCTTGAGTGCGGCGCTAGCTGAAAAATCGGCGGAAAGTGCAGAACGATCCGACGCCCTCACAGCCTCCGCCGCATCGGTTGCCAGCTTGGAGGCGACGCTCCAGGCGTTACAAGCATCTGCCGCGAGCTTGGAAGCTGCACTCGGCGCTAAGACCCGAGAAAGCCGGGAACGGGGGCTGTCCTTGGCGGATGCAGCAACGGCTGCCGCGCGCCAGGATGATCAAATTGCAGCACTGCAACGGGATGTCGCTGCTCTGCAGTCTGCACTTCAGGATAAATCTAGGGAGAGTGCGGCACGACAGGCGGCATTGGCTGCTGCGACGGCAGAGCAAGCCCGGTTGGATCAAACGATTGGTAACCTGGAGGGCGCAATTGCCGCACTCGAAGCTCGATCCCGCCAACAGGAATCTGAGCTGGCAGCAGCGGCCAAGGCGGCTGATTTACAGGCCAATGATCTTGCGAGCCAAACTACGGCATTGGCTGCTGCTGAAGTCACCAACGAGGCGCTCGGTGTTGAACTTGCGGCACTTGAGCTTCGCATTAAGGCTTTGTCTGGAGACCTGCAGCAGTCTCAAGCAACGGGGGAGACGGCGGCGGCGCTGGCAGGGCTTCGTGCGGCGGAAATTGAGACGCTATCTGTGGCCTTGAAAGCCGCGAATGCCACACGCGCGACCCTGGAAGATGCGCTTGCAAAAGCAGAAGGAGAGCGCGACGCGCTATCTTTGCAGGCGGCACGGCAAGCTGCGACGTTGGCAGACCTGAAAGAAAGCGGGATTGCGGCCAAGGCTTTGGCTGAATCGGACAATGCTGCGCTCGCCAAGCGCGTTCAGATACTGGAACAGGAATTGGCCCAGAGCCTCCGTCTGGTCGGGGCAGGGGAGGGGCGGCAAGCCGCACTGCTAGAGCAAGTCCAGGCGCTGCGCCAGGACCTGAAGGACGCGCAGCGGGCCAGTGCTGGTGCGGATGCGGCACGGCAAGCGCTTTCGGCGCGATTGGCGGAACGGGGGGCCGCGCATACAGCCGCCATCTCCGAATATCGCTTGAGGATTGAGGCGCTTGAGGCGCAGATTTCAGCGCTGAACGCTCGGGCGCGCGCACTCCAAGAGGCAGCGGATGCGGCGGAGACTGGATTGTTGCAAGCGCGCCGCGCGGCGTCCGGCCTTGAGGCGGATAAGACCCGTGCCGTTGATGAACAAAAGCGCATTGCGCGCCTGAATGATGAATTGCAAGAAAAAGTCGACAGCCTCAACAACGCCCTGGACGCCGCTTTGACTGATGCCAAGACGCGGGGAGCCACTATTTTGCAATTGCGCGGGAAGCTGAATGCCGCGCTGGCTGCGAAAGTCGGTGAGTTGAAACGGTACCGGTCTGACTTTCTTGCGCGCTTGAGCGAAGTGCTAGGCGACCGGAAAGATATCCGCGTGGTTGGTGATCGGTTTGTGCTTCAGTCAGAAGTGCTGTTCGCAACGGCTAAAGCGGACCTTGGGCCACAAGGGCAAGCGAGCATCCGTGCGGTTGCGCGGTCACTGGCTGAAATCGTCAAATCCATTCCGGCTGATGTGGATTGGGTGCTGCGGGTGGATGGCCATACAGACCAGCGCCCCATCGCCAATGAGCAGTTCCCGTCAAACTGGGAACTGTCTGTCGCCCGCGCTGTCGCCGTTGTGCAGGCGCTGGCGGACGCTGGCATCCCGGCTGATCGTCTGGCGGCGGCAGGGTTTGGGCAGCATCATCCGCTTGATCCGGCTGGGTCGGCGGAAGCGGATCGGCGGAACCGGCGTATTGAGTTCAAGCTGACGACCCGCTGACCGATAAAGCGCAATGCCATACATGCAAATACGGGCGCGCAGCCTTCGCCGCACGCCCGTAAACGCAGTCAATCATAGTGGAAGTGTCAGGCGCTACTTACCCGATTCCGTTGATGTTGCGCCCAGGCTTGCCTGGAACATCACCACAGCTTTTGCCGGTGGTGGTGATCGGAGCGGCTGGGCCGCAGCAACAGCATCAGCCTCGCTCATGCCAGTTGCAGATGCGACTTCTCTCGCACTCTGCACAGCGCGCTCCGCGCGTTCTTCGCCTTTCGCGCGGGCGGTCGTGAGCGTTTGCAATGCGGCTTTTGCTTCTGCCGAAAGCACAATCTCGACACTGGGAGACTCAACGGCTTTCGGCGCAGCGGCTTCAGCAGTATTGCGCTGCTGGGACGGATGGAACGTAATACTGCCGCGCGTTGGGGAGACGCGGACGCTCTCCTCGAGCATGTCCGACATGACTTTAATCCTTTCAAATGCAGGCCCAGGAATTCGGGCGCTTCGCAATTCCACAAAAGTGGTTTCCAGATAAGAGTATCGTCGGGAAGACTGAATCCGGGCTTAACAGGAATCAAATAATTCCGTGTGTTTTCCGCAGCCTGTTAAGGCGTGGATTGGCCCGTGCGTGCGGGCATCAGGAAGCGGAAATCGGCACCGTCTTCAGCCTGGGTAACTTCGTCCAGGTAAAGTTTAAGATAACCGCGCTCTTGGCCTTTGTGGGTAACTGGCTTCCAGCTCTTGCGGCGCTCGGCGAGCACCGCTTCGTCTACCAGCAAATCGAGCCGCCGTGCCTCCACATCCAGCACGATCCTGTCGCCATTTTCGACCAATCCCAGTGGCCCGCCTTCCGCCGCTTCTGGTGAGATGTGCAGGACGATGGCACCGAACGCTGTACCGCTCATCCGTGCGTCAGACATGCGCAGCATATCTTTGACGCCCGCCTGTGCCAGCTTACGCGGGATCGGGATATAGCCCGATTCCGGCATGCCCGGTGCGCCCTTCGGTCCCGCATTCTTGAGCACCAGAATGTCGTCCGCGGTCACATCCAGGTCTGGGCTATCGAGGCGTTCTGCCATATCAGCCAAGTCATCGAACACAACAGCGCGGCCTTCATGCTTCATCAGATGGGGGGCTGCTGCGGACTGCTTAATGATCGCCCCATTGGGTGCCAGCGATCCCCGGAGTACGGCGATGCCGCCCTTTGGGAAAATTGGATCAGCGGCAGTTTTGACGACCTCCTGCCCCCAATCAGCAGGGGCAGCATCAATATTGTCGCCGAGCGTCTTGCCGGTGACCGTCAAGCAATCTGTCGCAAGCTTCTCACGGATCTCACGCATAATCGGTGCAGCGCCGCCCGCGTTGTTCAGGTCTTCCATATAGTGTTGGCCGGATGGTTTGAGATCGACCAGTACTGGAATTTCATCAGAGAGCTTATCGAGCGCGTCTAGATCAACCTCAATGCCAAGCCGCCCGGCAACAGCCGTCATATGGACGAGGCCGTTGGTGGACCCACCTGTCGCCAGCAGCATCTTGAAGGCGTTGGCGAAGGCATCTGGCGTCATGATCTGATCTGGCGTCAACCGTTCTGCCGCCATGGCAACGGCGCGTGTTCCGGTAGCTTCAGCATGGCGGAGGCGGTCTGCATGGACGGCGGGAATAGCAGCACCGCCGGGCAACATCATGCCCAAAGCTTCAGACATCAGTGCCATTGTGGAGGCTGTGCCCATGACCATGCAGGTGCCAGCGGTCGGCATGAGCCGGTCGCCAGCGTCCGCGATTTCTTCGGCATCCAACTCGCCCGCGCGATGCATGCCCCACATGCGGCGGCAATCGGTGCAGGCGCCCAGGCGCTCGCCACGGAAGAAGCCAGTGATCATAGGACCAGTGACTTCCAGGATGGCAGGCACGCCAGCACTGGCCGCACCCATCAGCAATGCTGGAACGGTTTTATCGCAGCCGCCGATCAGCACAACCGCGTCCATGGGCTGCGCGCGAATCATTTCTTCCACATCCATTGCCATCAGGTTCCGCAGGAACATGGATGTCGGCGCGGAGAAACTCTCGTGGATGGAGATCACGGGGAAATCGACAGCTATGCCCCCCGCCATCATCACGCCGCGGCGGATGGCGTCCACCAGCTCCGGCACATTGCGGTGGCAGGCGTTATAGCCAGAATAGGTGTTGACGACGCCAATGATCGGGCGTTCCAGCGCATCATCGGAATAGCCCATGGCCTTGATGAAGGCTTTGCGCATGAACAGGGAGAATTCAGCGTCGCCATAATTGACGAGGCCCTGCTTCATGCCGGTTTTGGGCTTCATGCCGGTTTTGGCGTCATCTGCACTCATGGGTTTAGGCCCGGTCTGTGTTGTCAGCGATTGCGCCGACGATTTCTTCGATCCCGCCCGCCGGATAATCATGCGCCATGCCCTGAATGACGGTCATGGTGGCACCCGGAATACTGTTCTTGGCATCCTCGCCGCAGCCGACCGGTACCAGCGGATCATCGGACCCGTGGATGATGGTTGTCGGCGCTTTGATCTCACTCAGATGCGGCACGCGGCCATCGGCAGAAGCGATGGAGGCTAGCAATTGCCGACCATGGCCGAACGGCTTGTAAGCGCGGTCATACATGGCACCAGCGCGGGCGGATACAGCCGCGTCATCTTTCGGAAAGCCAGGGCTGCCGTTGATGCTGGCAGTTTCCAAAGCTTCCGCTATGAACTCATCACGGGTGGCGTCCTGCTTGCGGACTTTGTTCAGCCAAGCCGTTGCGGCTTCCGATGGGCGTGGCAGGCCACGACGCCCGGATGTCGCCATGATGGACGCGAGAGAGAGCGTTTTATCCGTATGGCGATATGCAAAGATTTGCGCAATCGCCCCGCCATTAGAACTGCCGACGATATGCGCCTTTGGAATGCCCATTGCATCAAGCAGGCCTGCAGCGTCATCAGCCATGGTTTCTAGATTGTAGGGCGCGTTCACAGGTTCTTTGGCGCGGGCAGCTTTGAAAGCGGCGGGGATATCGGCAGGGCCAAAATCATCGAAATCCGTCGAAAGACCGGAATCGCGATTGTCATAAACAATCACGTAGAACCCGGCTTCAGCCAGTTCATTCAGTAACGCTTCCGGCCAGGAAATCAGCTGCGTTCCCAGTCCATTAATCATCAGCAACGGTTTGCCCGAAGCCTCCCCCCAGGTCGCGTACTCAATTTTAATTCCATTAGCGGCGACGTTTGGCATTGGGATGCGCTCCTGTAACTCGGTTATGGCGATAGTTTAGCGGGGAATGCGTTCAGCCAGCAATGCGGCTCTAAGCCTTGCACCCCGCCACAAACGAAGCCCAACGCTCATCAGGGTCATTTGGGTCAACGGGGAAATAGAGGCTGACGCGGTCTAGGACGCCATCTGCGCGGGCGCGGAGTTTGGCGGGGAGGGTGTTGAAGTCTCCGTGGATCGCGAGTTCGTCCATCAGGTGATCCGGGACGAGGCGGGGCATTTGGTCAAATTCGCCGTTCCGCATGTAGTGGGAAAGCTGGCGGGCTTCATCGCCTGCACCGTGGTGCTCGAACAGGCGGCGGTAGTTGGGGGTGGAGCCATAGAACGCGATTTGCTGGCGGATTTCGGCTTCAGACTTCGCGCGCTCAGCCTCTGTGTCGCCCCATACGGCGAACACAGGGGCGTAGAGGTCAATATCGGCGACGGTCTTGCCACGCTTGCGCGCGCCCTCATCAATCGCTGGGCGGACGACCTCATTCAAGTAGCTTCTAGAATGCATGGGATGGACGTGAAATCCATCTGCCGCTTCGCCTGCCGCACGGGCCATGCGGGGATTGAGGCCTGCTAGATAAATCGGAATATCGGGCTTGTCATTTGGGCCTGGATTGAAGAACGGGTTCATCAGCCGGAATTGATAGAACTCGCCCTGATAGTTTGGGCGCTCGTCCGTTTGGAACGTCTGCCAGATCGCCCGCATGCAGTGGATATAGTCAGTGACGCGTGCGGCTGGGCGATCAAACGGCATGGATAGGCGACGTTCAACATGGGCGCGCACCTGGGTTCCGACACCAAGGCGCAAGCGGCCTTTGCTGGCGCGCTGCACATCCCACGCAGCTTGCGCCATGGAATAAGGGCTGCGGGCGAAGGCGACAGCGATATTGGTGCCGACTTCCATCGTCTCGGTCGCGGCGGCGGCGAAGGCCAGCGGCAGGAAAGGGTCATGCTTGGCTTCAAACGTCCACACGCACTCAAAGCCCATTGTCTCCAGGCGTTTCGCCTCGGCACCAACCTCGCCCAGGTCCATGTCGCGGATTTGTGTGTCTATCTGCATGATGAAGCCCTTGATTCGATAACCTGATATGTTCGGTGTCGGATTGTAGACAGGAGACGCCGTTCATGGAAATCGAAGAATTCCGCGCCCATGCCCATGAGCTTGTGGATTGGATGGCCGACTACATGACGGGTGTGGAGGCGCTGCCTGTCCGTGCCCAGGTAAAACCAGGCGAGATCACCGCGAAATTGCCGCTCGGTCCCCCCACAGCGCCGGAGCCAATGGACGCCATTATGGCGGACTTCAAGCAAGACATACTGCCCGGTATGACCCATTGGCAGCACCCGCGCTTTTTCGCCTATTTCCCAGCAAACTCAAGCCCACCGTCTGTCTTGGCGGAGATGCTAACGGCGACTTTGGGTGCGCAGGGCATGTTGTGGCAGACATCGCCTGCCGCGACCGAAATGGAAACGCGCGTCACGGATTGGCTGCGTCAGATGATCGGCCTGCCGGAAGGCTTTCATGGCGTCATCCAGGACTCTGCCTCCAGCGCGATTCTATGCGCAATTCTAACGGCGCGAGAGCGGGCGACCGGGTGGCAGGCGAACGAGGCCGGATTGGCTGCGGGGCCGGAGATTGTTGTCTATACGTCGGACCAGACCCATTCTGCGACGGAGAAAGGGGCCAAAATCGCTGGGCTGGGCCGCCAAAACGTGCGGCTGATCAAAACGGACCCTGAAACCTTCGCGATGGACCCGGCAGCCTTTGAGGCCGCAGTGCTGTCAGATAAAGCGGCGGGCCGAATTCCAGCCTGCCTGGTCGCGAACCTGGGTGCCACGGGTGTGGGTGCGATGGATGACTTGGCGGCACTGGGCGCTATCGCCAAGCGGCATAATATCTTCGCCCATGTGGACGCCGCCTGGGCCGGGGCCGCGCTTATACTGGACGAATATCGGCATCTGATGGCGGGCATCGAATATTTCGATAGCTTCGTATTCAATCCGCACAAGTGGCTGCTGACGAATTTTGATTGCTCAGCGCATTTCGTGCGGGATCCGGATGACCTGGTGCGGACTTTGGCGATCCTCCCGGTTTTCCTGAAAAGCCGGGAACATGGTGCGGTCATTGATTATCGGGATTGGTCCGTGCCGCTCGGCCGTCGCTTCCGAGCACTGAAGCTCTGGTTCGTCATTCGTAGTTATGGCGTTGAGGGCCTGCAGCGGATACTGCGAAATCATATTCAGATGGCAGCAGAATTGGAGGCGCGGATCGCTGCGTCCACAGAGTTTTCACTCATGGCACCGCGTGTACTGTCACTCATAAACTTCAGATATGCGCCTGATGGCATAGCGGCACCAGAGGCGTTGGATGCCCTGAATGAGCGCCTATTAAACGCCGTGAATGACGATGGCTTCACATATCTTACCCAGAACCGCGTGCATGGCCGCTATGTCATTCGCTTCCAGATTGGTCATACCAGTACGGCGCAAAAGCATGTCACCGAAGCCTGGGAGCGGATTGAAGCTATTGCAGCGACGCTCTAGGGTCCTGACTCCAACGCTTAAGCGCTGATATCTGGCGTGTTGCCGCCTTCAATTTGGTCGATCATGTCTTTGAGGCGCAGTTTGCGTTTTTTCATACGCTGGACCTGCACCTGGTCGATCATTGGCTGCTCAGCCATTGTGGCAATAGCGGAATCCAGATCACGATGTTCCGCTTTCAAGCTTTCGAGCCGAGCGTGGGTTGCCGGATCAAGGTCTGCATCTTTCAACGGGCAATCTCCTCAGTGGTTAGCCTTTGGCAAGGGCCATGGGCCGCACAAAGCGCGAATAGTATGGCATGCCTTGGGGGCAGGTGGGGCGAGAAAACGAAATTATCTTGTGAAGAAAGCCTTAAAATACTGTAACGGCAGGGCATTATGAATTGTGGAAATAACCAGGTGTTTTGGGCTTTCGCATTGGACCTATATGCAGTTCCAGGTGCCCAAAATGCACTGCTCACTGTGCAAGATGCTCATGGCGGTGACGTTATGGCCGTGCTTTGGGCGCTCGCAGCCTCAGCTGAAGGCCGCCGCCTCTCGCAATCGGACATTGCCGCCTATTCTGATGCCACGACAGCCGCCGCCCAAGCTGCCATTGACTGTAGATTGGTCCGTCGGCGGCTGAAATCTGGCCCAGAAGCCGCCTATAAGGCTGCAAAGGCGGATGAATTGGCGGCGGAGCGAGCCGTAGCCGCATCAGCGCCCGATCCGTTCGAGGCGGGAACCCCGTCACCGGATCACGTCAATGAATTAGCGGCATTCAATCTGGCCCTATTTCTGGATGCGCTGACGCCGCCTGTTCTGCCCACGCTTCGCAAAACGCTTATTGGGTTGCCAACAGCACAGAAGGCTTAACCTGAAAGCAATAATTTCCTGCCCATAGTCTTCTTGCTAGAAGCCGCTTCCAGCCGCTGCAAGGGTACGCCAATGCAAGAGTCTTTTGAGCCGTCTGTGACGCAATCTAATGTTCTGCCGCTTGATGCGGGCGATGGCGCTGACCGGCGCCAATATCGCCGCTATCCAATCCTGGAATCTGGGCTGATCTATACAGCAGATGGCTGCATTGACTGCCAGGTCGTAGACCTTTCTGCCAGTGGCGTTCGCGTGCGTCCGGTTGGGAAGCTGAAGGAACAGCAGGGTACGTGTCGCTTCCTCCTGGGGCGCCTTGGTGCCTTCGAAGCTGAAGTGTGCTGGGAAGGTAAAGACAGCATTGGTATCCGATTTGGTGATGAGCCTGAGACGGTTGCGCAACGCTATAGCGATCTACTCCCGCCCGACTGTTTGGCTGCGGCATAGCGGTAGAGTTCCAAGCAAGACTTGACCATCTGACCAAGAAAGGTCATTTCAAGCCGGAAGCAGTATGCTCTCCGGCTTTAACTTTTGAGGGCGAAAGGTTTTTAGAACATGTCCAAACCCGCACCGCCCTGGTTGAAGCCGTTGACCGATTACGGTCCGATCGCCGCTTTCATGGCCGGGTACTTCACTGCTGACCTGATGACCGCCACAGTCTGGCTGATGGTGGCGACGGCTATTGCTGTCATTTTGAGCCTAGTGATTGAGCGCCGTGTTCCCTGGATGCCGCTGACGACGGCAATTATTGTCGGCGTGTTTGGCGGCCTGACGCTGTGGCTGAATGATGAAACTTTCATCAAGATGAAGCCGACGATTATCCAGCTTATTTTTGCGGGCGTGTTGCTCGGCGGCCTGGCGTTCGGAAAATCGTTCTTGAAGCCCATGCTGCAATCTGCCTGGACCTTGAGCGACGCTGCATGGCGCACACTGACAGTCCGCTTTGGCCTATTTTTCATTGGCACGGCTGCGCTGAATGAAGTGGTTTGGCGCACCCAATCAACGGATTTTTGGGTGACATTCAAAGTCTTTGGCTTGATGGGCCTGACATTGTTGTTCTTTCTTGCGCAAACACCATTCATTCTGCGGCAAAACAAGGCTGGCGATGCGTAAGTCGGCGATACAAGTTATTCCTGACGCCCTGTTCTTTTAATCTTCAGCACACTTTAACGGCTCCAACCGACACTGCAGCTCGTCTATTGGATGAGGGGCAATCCGTTTTTGCGGAATGCGGAGGATCAGGCTGTGCTGGCGCAATTAAAACTCTCTATCAAGTTACCGATGCTGATTGGCGCTGTGGGCGTCATTGCGGCTGGGGCAACGACCTTAGCTGGCTATCTGTCGTCTTCATCGACGATCAAACATCAAGCCGAACGTCGTGTTGTAGGGATTGTAAGTGACCGCGCAGCCTCAATGACGCGCTGGCTTGGCGATGTTGAGCGCACATTGTCCATTACGGCGACAAGCCCTGCAACGCTACAGGCGATCTCTGATTTCACGGCGGCGTGGAATATTATGGGGGGCTCCCGGTTCGCTGAGCTGCAGTCTGCCTTCATCACCCAGAACCCCTATCCTGTCGGCGAGAAGCAGAAAATGCGGGCGTCCGGGAACCTGCCGTTTTATGACGAAATGCATATCGTGCATCATCCAGAATTTCGCAAACTGCAGGAAGCTAGCGGGTACTATGATATCTTCCTATTCGACCTAGCTGGGAACATGATCTATTCCGTCCGTAAAGAATCGGACTTTGCGACAAGCCTCAAAGACGGACCATTCAAGGACACAGCGCTTGGCGCGGTCGTCATGGATGTTCTGGCTAAGCAGGATGGCGAGCATACAGCGTTCCAGGATTTCACACCCTATGAGCCATCTGCCAGCTCACCCTCTGCATTTATGGCGCACATCGTCATGGATAATAACGGCGACGCGATCGGCGCTGTAGCATTTCAGTTGCCAATCAGTGTTGTTGGTAGGATCGCGGCGCAGGACACGGGGCTTGGGAAAACAGGCGATATTTTCGTGTATGGCGAAGACAAACTGCTGCGCAATGATCTCGCCGATACGGAAGCGCTGGATATCCTGACAGCAGCCCCCAACGGCGCATGGCTGCGTGCTGGGGACGCGCCAGCGCATATGGGCGGCGCTTTTGACCGCTCTGGCGCGCCTGCGCTTATCGCCACTGCGAAAGCTAAGTTTGCAGATGCCAGCTGGACCTTCGTCGCAACGGAGCGTCTGTCTGAGGCGATGTCTGCAGCCAATGCTGTTGCGGTCGCATCTTTGCAGACGCTTGCAGTTGCGACTGTTTTACTGCTGATCCTTGCCGTGTTCATATCCCGCTCGCTCACCAGGCCACAGCGTGAGTTGACAGCGGCAATGGCGGCAATGGCGGAAGGTGATCTTACGGTGGATGCGCCTGGCCAAGATCGCGGTGATGAAATTGGCGACATGGCTAGAATGACGGCGGCTTTCCGCGACAGCATGATTGACGCTGAACGGGTTAAAGAAGCCGTTGCGGAACGCGAAACCGCGCAGATGGAACGCCGACGCGCTACGCAGCTTCGCCTATCGGAAGCATTTGAGAACACGGTTGGCGGGGTCATCCACGCCGTCAATGCGGCATCCGAGGAGCTGCATGTTTCAGCCCAATCTATGGCGGGCATGGCGCGGGCATCTGGCGCTGAGGCCAGCCGGGCTGCAGAGGCATCAGAGGCCGCAGCGGCATCAGTTGGCTCCATGGCAACATCGGCAGACCAGTTGAATGCGTCGATCTCAGAAATCGCGCAACAGGTCGATGCGTCGTCTCGGATTGCTGATGTGGCGACGGATAAAGCCGCTCACACCAGCCAAACCGTTGAAGCGTTGAGCGCTGCTGCCAATAAAATCGGTGAAGTGGTCAGCCTGATTTCAGATATCGCTGCGCAGACTAACCTACTGGCGCTGAATGCCACCATTGAGGCTGCGCGTGCAGGCGAGGCGGGTAAAGGCTTCGCGGTCGTTGCAGCCGAAGTAAAATCACTTGCAACCCAAACGACCAATGCTACCGGCGAGATCGCATCGCAAATTGGTTCCATCCAGCAGGCGACGGAAGTCGCCGTAACATCCATTGCCGATATCCGTGAGACAATTGACCGGATGAGCGAGACCTCCCAAAGTGTCGCTGCTGCCGTCAGCCAGCAGCGCATCGCCACCCAAGGGATTGCGGCCAGTGCCAGCGGGGCGTCATCGTCCTCGGGCCAGGTAGATCGCAGCATTGCGTCTGTGCGGGGTTCTGCCCTGGATACCGGCAATGCGGCTGAGCAGGTTGTTGATGCCGCACAGGAACTCGGTGGTCAGGCCGCCACCTTGCAGACCGAAGTCGAGAAATTCCTGGCGACAGTGCGCGCCGCCTAAGAGCTAGCTTGACTGGCGCTGGCTGGCGCACGACCCTCTTTGCTAACCAATGCAAAGAGGTACCGCCAGTATGTCAAATGATCAGTCCAATCCCGCATTCATGCCCGCCCATGCGCTGAGAGACGCTTATGACGCTGGCAATTTGAGCCCAAGCGATGTTGTTGAGGCACAGCTTCAACGGATCGATCAATATGAGCCGCAATTGGCCGCGTTTACGGAAGTATATGCCGATGACGCCCGCAAGGCCGCTGCCGCTGCAACCGATGCCATCCGGGGCGGATGGCGCGTCGGCCCGCTGCACGGCATCCCCATCGCCCTCAAAGATCTGATTGAGATCAAAGGTCGGGAAACCAAGGGCGGGACAGCGGCCAATAAGGGGCGTATCTCAGAATATACCGCAACCCTGGCGGCGCGCGCGCTGCAAGCCGGTATGATCGTCATTGGCAAGACCCATACGGTCGAGTTTGCAATGGGCGGATGGGGCACGAATAAGGGCCTCGGTACGCCCTGGAACCCGTGGGATGGGTCGGCAAAGCGGGCACCTGGCGGATCAAGCTCAGGCTCCGGTGTGGCGACGGCGGCTGGATTCACGACAACAGCTATCGGTACCGATACGGGCGGCAGTGTGCGTTTGCCCGCAGCATGGTGCGGCCATGTGGGGCTAAAAACATCGCTCGGTCGGATCAGCGTTCATGGTGTCCTGCCGCTTGCGGAAAGCTTGGACTCACCGGGCCCAATGACGCGGTCCGTGGAAGATGCAGCCCTGCTGTATGTCGCAACTTCAGGCCCGGACCTCAATGACCCGCTGACCTACCGACCAGCCTATGTCGACCCTATGCCTGCTCTAAAGCACGGTGTTGCTGGCATGCGTATTGCGCGGATGCCGGATCATGATCGGGCAGGCGTCGATGCTGAAGTGCTGGCAGCCTATGACGAAGCGCTGAAGCTGCTGGAAAAGGCTGGCGCGTCCGTCGTGTCGATTGAGCTTCCAGAGAAGCTGGCGGATATGGCTGATCCACTTGGACAGATCATCTATGCAGAAGGCTACGCCCATTATAGCCACCTGATTGACGACCCAGACGCGCCGCTTGATGAAGATGTGCGACCACGGCTCGCCAGTGGGCGGACCATCACATCGAAGGATTACCTGCTTGCCAAGCGGGACCAGCAGCGCTGTATCCAGGCATTCCATCAGGCCATGGCGGATGTGGATATTCTGTTGACACCAACCACCGCTACACCTGCACCGGTCGTCGACACCATTGACCAGAAAACCACGCCAGCGCTCTTCACCCGCGCTGTAAACATGGCAGAGATGTGCGCCTGCGCCGTGCCTGTCGGGTTCACCAAGGCTGGCTTGCCGCTCTCTGTCCAGTTCGTTGCCCGCTACGGTGCGGAAGATGTGGCGCTTAGGGCCGCATGGGCCTACGAGCAGGCGCGCGGGTTCACCATTGGCGCACCCTCTATGACCCCGTAAACCCTGTTCAGCCGAGCCTGTGTTGCTGCGCCCGCGGGACAAGCTGGCCTTTCCCGACTTGGCGAAGGCGCGGGCTGGTGCTTTCTAACAGCACGGGATGCAGCGCCAGCGCCAGTGCGCCCGTCGCCGTTTCCCCCCAGAACCAGTCTGCCAGCGTTTTCGATGATGGCTTCGGACCTGGCTGCGCCGTAATCGCTTCCAGTCGCCAATTGCGCAAGTCTTCAATCGCAAAGCGGAGAGTTGATGCCTGGTCTCTGCCTTCGGGCGGCTCTGGGTTTGATCGTGGTTCCAAAAATGCGGCGGCATAGCGGGCGGCGGCATCGATATCGAGGCCGCTGACAGTGGCAATGCTCCGCCCGTGGGTTTCCATGAATAGCGCGTGCCAAGGTGCCAGGCTGGCCGTTTCCGCTAGCACTGCGCGCAGCAGATCACTTTCATCGGGATTGGGTGGTTTGGGGAAGTTGACGGGGCAGACGAGCGATGCGGTACTGTCGCTCTCAGGGGCGTCATCCGGAAAATCCTCCAGAATCACCGGCCCGTCGGTGCGATCCAAAAGGGCCAGCGCGGACAGTAGCACGCGCATCTGAAACGCTGGTGCGTGGGGCGCGCCGAAGGGGCGGCCCAGCTCAAACGGTACCCAGAGCGCGCGTGGCGGCCGCATCAGTTCCGTGTTTTCACGCACTAAGCTGATGCCTGCTGTCGCGATGCCTGCGGTTTCGAGAAAATGCCCAAGCGCGCTCACGGCGCGGGTGCAGTTCGGTCAAACAGGGACGAGTAGGGCGGCGTCGACATTATCCTGGTGCAGGAGGGCTGCCATCTCCAGCGCTGTCGGCTCAATTTCATGGGGCTCCCATCCCGCACCCATGACAGAGTAGTGGAAATCCGCCATGGCACCAATTTCGCCTGCCGCTTTCATTTCGCGCAACCGGTCAATGGGGAAGACTACGTTCACGTCATCCTGAAACCCAGACCGGTCAAAATTGACGGAGGCATGGCTCATCGCCAGGTCTGCCGCTTGGACATTTCCAGGAATGACCCGGTAGCCAATATCGGTCAGGTCAAACACCGTATCCGTTGTGCGATGTAACCCGGCTGTGGTGACGATCGCGACGCGGCGCTCTTTTAGCGGTGGTCCAGCCACGAATGGTTCACCTGGAAAACTGGGGCAATTCTTGGACAAGAGATGGGCTGCATCATCCGCTGTCATATCAGAAAGTCTGACCATTAGTTTGGCCTCACAGGCATTTAAAGGGGAACCATTTCAGGGAGAATTGGATGGCGTCTGTCTGGTCCTCGAACCAGAAGATTGGCGTGTCGTCGTGATCCCGCTCTGCGGTCCAACGGCCTTTTGATTGCTTGTCGGACCAGGTGAGCATGTCGTTGATGCGGCGGGATTCGGGCGGAAATCCGCGGGAGCGGGCACCGTTCAACTCATCCAGAATATGCACGCAATACCAAGTTTCGCGATCCAGTGCGGCCCGGTCTTTTTGGAAATCAACCGAAGCCATATTCGCTGCCCCAACGCGCTAGGCCTTCCAGCGTGCCTGCGGCAGGCCGATATTCGCAACCGACCCAGCCTGCATAGCCAAGATCATCGAGCATCTTGAAAAGATAAGGATGATTGATTTCACCAATGTCTGGCTCATGGCGACCCGGCGACCCGGCGATCTGAATATGGCCGACGCCCGCTTGATGCTTCTGGAAGCGCATGGCGATATCACCTTCCATGATCTGGACGTGATAAAAATCCATTTGGACCATCAGATTATCGGCACCTACAGCCGCCAGCACATCATGGCCATCCTGCTGATAGTTGATGAAATAGCCCGGGATATCGCGGGTGTTGATGGGCTCAATCAGGCCCGTCAGGCCGGCATCTGCAAGCTTCGGTGCAGCGAATTTCAGATTGTTGACATATGTGGCGCGGCATTGGGCCAAGTCTGCGCCCTCGCCTGGGATACCAGCCATCATATGCAGGCGCTTGCACCCAAGTGGAACGGCGTAGCTGATGGCTTTTTCCAAGGCTTCGGCAAAGTCAGCCTCGCGTCCGGGCATTGCCGCTAGGCCGCGTTCCGCCTTTTCCCAATCGCCTGGTGGCAGATTGAAGAGCGCGATCTCAACACCGGCGCTTTTTGCAGCATTTTCGACGTCTTCAATTGAGAAATCATAGGGAAATAGGAACTCAACGCCTTTGAACCCGGCGGCGGATGCTGCAGCGAAGCGGTCCAGGAATTCGTGCTCCTGAAACATCATCGAAAGATTGGCGGCGAAGCGAGGCATGGGCTTGCAATCCTTTTTAGCATCTTGGGTTAGGGCGGCATTAAACCGAATTGGGCTCTAATAAGCCAGTTCGCCTGCACTGTATCGCGTTTGGGCGTTTGCTTGGTCTTATCTCAATAGGGTTCGCATGCCTGACACTGTATCCGCTATTGAAGACCCGACATTGTCGGCTGACGCGCCGACTGGCCCGATTGGCCCGAGTGTGCGGCTATCGCCACAGCGTGCGCGCCCCACAGCACTGCTTAGCAGTCCACCTCATCGCACGGGGATTTTCTTCGGCGCCATCTTCACAGTCATTGCTCTGCTTGGGTCTGTCGCCCTGGCAATCTTTGCAACCTTCCAGGCTGCCCCTTATCTGATGGGTGTGCATATGCCGCCTGTTGCAGATACATTGCGGCTCGCAGGCTTGTCCGCAGCGATTACCGCTTTGCTTGTATTGCCGATTGCAATGATCCGAGGTCGGCGATCTGCCATTAATGCACTCAAACCATTTTTGAAACTGCGCACCGATCTTGAAGCCGCCAGTCAGTCGGATTACCCGCAACTTGGCCGCTATCAGACAACCGCGGCCAATGATGTCGCCACGGCGATCAATCGCTTGTCTGCTGACCTTCGAGACCGGGACATTGAGCTGGAAGCGCGCCGCCGCAAGCTGGACCACGATGTCGAACATCGGATGGCAGAGATCAAAGACGTCTATGCCGATATGAAGGTGTCGCTGGCAGAAGCCGGACGCGTCCGCCGTGAAGCTGAGCGGGCCAACCACGCGAAATCTGACTTCCTGGCGAAGATGAGCCATGAAATTAGAACGCCGCTGAACGGCATTCTTGGCGCTATGGATCTGATGCTGAATACAGGCCTGACGCCCCGCCAGCAGAACTACGCCACAACAATTCGCGCATCTGGCACAACGCTGCTGGATCTTTTGAACGGCATCCTCGATCTGGCGAAGATTGAATCAGGCGAGGTCACGGTCGCAAAGACTGAATACGACCCAACCGTCATGCTGGACGATATCGCAATTGCTTTTGCGCCATCTGCGAGCGGTAAGGGGCTGCATATCGTTTCCATGCCGGACCCTGATCTGCCGCACTGCCTTGCTGGTGATTCGGCCCGGGTACGCCAGGTCGTGGTCAACCTAGTTGGCAATGCCGTTAAGTTTACGGCTTCCGGCAGCGTAGCGATTTCTGCTGAATGGATTGAGGGTAGCGGGGAAAGCGACGGGCGACTCGATATCGATATTAGCGATACCGGCCCAGGTGTGCCCGCTGCCGCGCGGGACCGCATCTTTGAGCGGTTCGAGCAGGGTGACGGCTCTATGAGCCGGAAGTTCGGCGGCGCTGGCCTTGGGTTGGCGATTGCGCGTGACTTGGCCCGGCGGATGGGCGGCGATGTAACGCTGGTGCGGTCTGAGCGTGGCGGATCGACATTTCGATTGTCTGTGCCGGCAATGCTTGTCGTTGCGGATCCGCCAACACTCCAGAGCAACTTGTTCGTTCTGGCCGCAGAAGCGACACCGGATGAACAGCAATCCTTGCTTGGGCGCCTTGCCCGGCGCGGGGTTGAGTCCGCAGAAGCGCAAGGTGCGGCCCAGGCCGCGGCGATGCTTGAAGGCGCGCTTGGCCTTGGTGAGCGCATCCCTGACGTTATCATTACGTCTGGTGACGATGAGCAGGGTCTGAAACGTCTGCGCACCCGGCTGTTGAAAATAACTGGTGATGCTCGGCCAAAGCTTTGCATTTTGACAGAATTTGGCAGTGATCCGGTCGCTGATGAACTTACTGATGTCGTCGATTGGGCGATGATGCGTCCTTTGGGGGACGTGGACCTTGGCAGCATGTTACAGGCCCTGGCCAACGGCTCTGAAGCAGCCGAGGTCGTGCGGGAGCCGTTCAATCTGAATATTCTGATGGCGGAGGATAATCCGGTAAACGTACTTGTGACAGAAGGGTTGCTGGAAGACCTTGGCTGTACTGTGACGATCGCCGAAAACGGCCTGGCCGCTGCTGACGCGGCTGCTGAACAAGACTTCGATTTGATCCTGATGGATTGCCAAATGCCGATCATGGACGGTTATGAGGCAACCAGACAAATCCGTGCGATGGAAGATGGCACACGTCCAACGCCCATCATCGCCGTCACTGCGAATGCGTTTGCAGAGGACCGTGACGCGTGTTTTGAAGCTGGAATGACGGATTTTCTGGCGAAGCCTGTCACCAATGCGGCACTGATCCAGATATTGAAGCCCCATGCAATTCGCCTGAACAAGATCCAACCGGATACAGAACATGACCGCACTGCCGCCGTTCGGGCGACATTGGGCAGCGCTGCGGTGCGCAGGGACGTGGTTGAACCGCCAGCGCTGGCGGAGATCAAAGCAAAGCAGGCCGCAATGCCGCACTCCGCTGCGATTGCGGATGATGGTTTCCCGGAAGCGCTGGACTATGACGTGATCCAATCGCTCCGCAAGGTTGGGCGGGATGGCGACAAGATGGTGCAACGGGTGATCGATACCTTCCTGAAAAGCTCCCCAACCCTTGCGGAGAACATTTCTGCGGCGGCTAAAGTAGGTGATTTGACTGCCGCTGGGCGCAATGCGCACGCATTGAAATCTGCCAGCGGAAACGTTGGCTCCCGCGCATTACCGACCATCCTGACGGATATCGAAGCCATGGCGAAGGCGGGTGACGGCGACGGTGTGCAGCAGCTTGCTGATGAGGTGAATACGGCTTTCGATGACCTGACAATGGCCTTGAAGACGCTGAAAGCGCGAGGTTGAGCATGACGGATCCAAATACTCACAGCGACGCAAATACGCCTGCGACGGTCTTGATCGCAGATGATGACCCTGTGCAGCTCATGCTGACCAGTGAGACGCTGGCCGCTGAAGGATACAAGGTTATTGAAGCCGAAGATGGCGACGCTGCCGTGCGCCTGTTCCTGGCTGAACAGCCGGATATGGCCATATTGGACGTGATGATGCCAGGCCAGACGGGGTTTGAGGTCTGCACGCTGATCAGGCGGAACAGTGACCCGGATATGGCAATGATACCGGTGGTGCTTGTCACAGGGCTTGAAGACGAAGACTCCGTCCAGACGGCGTTTGAGGTAGGTGCCACAACGTTCATCGCTAAGCCGGTCCAATGGGCGTTACTCGGCCATCAGGTTCGGTACTTGCTGCGGTCTGCAGCGATGGAGAGCGAGCTGCGTCATGCTAAGGCGCAGGTCGAAGAAGCGAGTGTGTTGAAAAGCCGCCTCTTCGCGACGCTCTGCCATGAGCTGCGGACGCCGCTTAACGGCGTAATCGGCTTTGCGGATGTGATGTTGGGACAAGGCCTTGGCCCCATCGGTAACCCGGGATATTTGGAATACGCGCAAGACATTCGCCAATGTGGCGATGATTTGTTGTCCCAAGTGAACCGAATGCTCCTGCTCTCCCGCCTCGAAGCAGGTTTGGCCCCCCTTAAAGCAAGCGCAGCCAATGCTGATCTGCTGCTGGAACAAGCTGTTAAGCGCTTCCGGAAAGCAGCGGAACCACGGGCGGTCGCGATCAATGTGCGCCCACTGGCGGCACCCCTCCGGCTTTGGTGTGATGTTGAAGTCTTGAATGCTGGCATCTCGGCGCTTGTCGATAATGCCGTGAAGTTCTCCCCGTTCGGCGGAACCGTTGAGGTTTCAGCGGAGGAGATGGGTGACCAGGTCGTGATCACGGTTTGTGATCAAGGGAATGGTGCCAATGTCGGAGATTTAGAGAAGTTGATGCGGCCCTTCAGCCAGGCTGAAACGGGCCTGGACCGGGCGCATAATGGCCTTGGTCTTGGCCTGCCAATCGCGCGTTTGGCGGCGGAACGACACAAAGGTCGATTAGCGATCGCGAACGCTTCTACCGGTGGATTTGTCGCTTCGATGATCTTGCCGCCAAGTGTGCGCGCTACAGACCGTCGTGGCACAGGGGACCGCAGGAATGCAGCCGCCTGATCCTGCCTAAAGCATATTCGCCTAAGATTGGCTCAAGGCCACGAAATGACCCAATCTGAACCGAATATGCTCTAGCCAGCTTAGTTACTGGCGATGAGCGGGTTTGCTTGCTTGGGGGCGTCTGCCGTCTTGGGCGTATTGGGCATGAAGCTTTCGCCAAGCTTGGCTGTATTCAAAGCTGTTAGTTGATTGGCCCGGATCAAGCTCTTTAACGCTTTGACGTAACGATTGCCGATCGCGGAATAGCCCAGTAGCTCTTCTGTCAGGGCAACACCAGTGAGTGCTTTCCCAGCCTTGCGGCGCTGCTGGCGGCGTTCCCGTAGGCCGCCATAGGCGCGGTTGGCATTCAGGTTCAGCATATAGGCGCGGGTTGCATCCAGGATGTTATCAAACGCGCGCACCCGGTAGGTTTTGCCCTTGGGGCGTTCCTTCGGGATGATGCCTTTATGGGCCGCATTCCATGTCCATTGACCGTAGAGCGCGTTGCCAGCTTGGGCAAAGCGGGACCCGCCCCAGCCGCTTTCTTTCGCAGCCTGGGCAATCGCGAGCGCTGGTGGAATGATATCCATCCGTGCAAGCAATCGATCCGTACTCAGGTCTTTGACGCGATAGTCCGTGAACTTGCTGAACAGCCAGGTGATATCTTCATGGCTGGGGCCAATCGGACCGTCAAAACTGGCAATAATGAATTGGAGCCGCTGCCGTTCTGCTTCAATTTCAGCATTCGCGGCGAGGATGTGCGGCAGCATCACGCTGATAAACAGACGTTTACGCCGCGGAATGTCCCGTCCGTCCGCGAGCGTGCGCGGTAAGGTCTTCAGAAACAGCGGCGGGGTGGGGACTGCCTTGCCTGCACGACTAAGCGTGAAGCCGTGGGCATCATAATAGGCATCGAGGGTATCAAAATCCGGGGCATCGGTGAGGGTATCAAACCGATGCTTATGGATCTCTTCCTGCAAATCATGGGCGGCGGACGCCATCAGGACGTCGAACCTGGACAGCACCGGCGCGCCAACGACTGGCGGGGTTACGCTTCCAGTTGGCAGTGTGGCAGTGGCGTCATGCAGTAATGCTAGTGGCAGGCGATGCAGGTCGCCTTGTGTGCTTTCTGGCAGAATACTGGCATTGGCATTGGCGGGGGTGGGGCGCATGTCATTGCCGTCTTCCCGTGCCTTATCGTTCATCGCATTGGTGGCGGCAGGTCTTGGAATGATATCGATGCTTGCGTTCGAAAGGTCACCCATAGATGTGGCACCAGCACCGGCTGATAGCATAATGCCGGTAAGTGCAGCGAAGCCGTAGGTGGCACGGGAACAAGCGGATTTGAATGTCGGCATGAACAGCATCTGGGATCAGGCTCGCGTCTTTAGGCCCTGGGATTAACCAGGGTCGGTTAGTTTTGCGCAGCCGCCTCCAGGCGAAAATCGCCTGCCCCAAATTTAGCGATCTCGTGCGCGTCGTAATTTAGCTGAACGGATCAGAAGGGCGCTGGGCGCACTTCTTGCACTTCCGGGATGTAATGACGAAGCATGTTCTCAATGCCCATCTTCAACGTCGCGGTAGAGCTTGGGCAACCGGCGCAAGCGCCTTGCATGGACAGGTATACGATCCCGTCCTCAAAGCCCCGGAATACAATATCGCCGCCATCGCCAGCGACAGCAGGGCGGACACGGGTATCCAGCAGTTCCTGGATCTGCTCGATCACCGGATCACCATCAGCAGAAACAGCTTCCGCCATCTGCGCGCCAGCCGCCATCACTGGCAGATCACGGGTGAAATGCTCCATGATCGCGCCAAGCACAGCGGGCTTCATCACGGCCCAATCGGCAAGGTCAGCCTTGGAGACTGAAATAAAGTCGCTGCCGAGGAATACGGCGGTCACGCCTTCAACGGCAAACAAGCTATCCGCCAATGGCGAGCGCTCTGCTGCGTCTTCCGGGTTACGGAAGTCAGCGGTGCCAGTTTCCAGCACGGTCAGACCAGGCAGGAATTTCAACGTCGCCGGATTCGGCGTCGCTTCGGTTTGGATAAACATCCGAGCGCCCTCGCTCTAAAACTGTGAAAAACAGCGTTTTTTATTGTTGACCGAGCGCACTTCTGCGACGGCCTCCCTTGGAACCTTTATGGCTCTCATGGTTTAATAATGGCTGTTGTGACCAGAAATTTCAAGGTTTCAGAGTCAGTTGCGCCTATCTGCCGCCGCTGCAGGGGCGCTGAATTTGCAGCCAGCAGCTAAGCTCAACGCTCACCATAGAAATTCATGACGGCATGCTTCGCTTCAGCGAAGAAGAGCCAGCGTTCAGCAATCGCGCCGACCATCGCCGCCAATACGCCAATTGTCGCCAGCAGCGCAGACGGCCCAGTGATCAGCATGAGCATCGCTACAAGAGTCGGAACGCCAAAGCCAATGGCATAGACAATCATCCGCAGCTTTGCCGCATGCTTACGCGCAACTTTGAAGCCCATCTCCCGCGTGATGTAGTTCTCTGTCACGTGAGGCGCTTCTAGCTGGCGAACCTTGCCGAACCGGCCTAGGCCCGTTGCACTTTCCGGCGTTGAAAAAGGCGTCGCCGTATCAACAGACCGCCAGTACATGAGCTTCGCGATCGCCAATGCAACGGTCAGGATCAGCGCCGCACTTGCTTGCCAGGACGCGCCATAGCCGAACCATGCAGCCAGTGCGGCCACGGCATGGGCGCCTGTCATCAAGGCGAATAGCAGATAGATCGGCGTCGTCCATCCAGTCGCCCAAGCCTGGATCGGCTTCAAGGACTGATAGATCATACCGGTGCAGTACACGGTGATAAGCGCCAAGGCGGCACCTAAAAGCGCCACAAAAGCCCAAATACCGCCAGTGGCACCAAGCATCCACGCAAGCCATAACAGCCCAAGCGGAATGAACGTCACAACAGCGGCCACGCCTTCACGGGACAACCAGGAAGTCCGCCATTGGCTGAATGCGCGCCATGCCCGTTCTGGATGGCCAAGATGTGCCGTTGACGAGAGTAGGCCGGCTGAAACCAGGGCCAATGCGACGCCAAGGCTTATTGCACCGAACCAGGGTGTTTCAGCAGGGATCGCGCCAAATGCCCGCGCGATGGCAAGCCAGAATGCCAGCCCGTAGCCAAGCCCAGATAGAGTCGTGAAAAAGATAACTGAAGGTGCAGGGTTCACGGTCGGCGGCTCCAGCGGCCAGAGAAATTAGATATCAGGGCGGGCATTGTCATGATCAGATTGACAGCATCCGGTCGACCCACTTCAGCAGGCCTTGCGGCTCGCCCGCTGCCTCTGCGGCGGCAGGCGCACTGGGCATCCGTTCACGCGGTGGCAGGTATTTGTTGGTCGGCTTGTAGTCAAATTCTGGTGCCAGGTCATATCCACCGCGTTCGGCAACCAGTTTGGACACATCTGAATTCGGGTCGCCCAAATCACCGAAATGCCTGGCGGACGCCGGGCACGTCGAAACGCAAGCAGGCACACGTTCGGCTTCTGGAATGGTTTCGTTGTAGATGCGGTCCACGCACAGCGTGCATTTCTTCATAACGCCAACGGTTTCATCAAACTCACGCGCGCCATAGGGGCAGGCCCAGGAGCAGAGCTTGCAGCCGATGCACTTGTCTTCGTCCACCAGCACGATGCCGTCTTCTTCGCGCTTGTAGGATGCACCTGTTGGGCAAACCGTGACGCAAGCGGGCGTCTCGCAATGGAGGCAGGAGCGCGGGAAGTGGACCGTGCGCCCATTGGCACCGTCGCCAGCCTCATAGCCGTGCACGCGGTTGAACCACACACCTTCAGGCTCTGCGCCGTACGGATCCATATCCGTCAACGGGGCCATTTCGCCGCCAGTGTTCCATTCCTTGCAATTGACGGCACAGGCGTGGCAACCGACGCAGGTATCCAGGTCGATAACCAGCCCCAGCTTTTTCATGGGCGCGGTCGCAGGCAAACTGGTCATGAGCGGGTCTCCTTGCGGCCACGGAAGGCCGCACCGAAGCCTAGGCGGCTTGGATTAGGCTTGCCGCCAGGGTTATTGGGCAGTGCAGGTATCACGGGCTCGCTCACCTGGGCTGTATCCGCGGGTGCGGGCTCAATATTGACGCGGAGGTCGTACCAAGCTGCCTGTCCTGTCACCGGATCAGCGTTTGGCCAATGGCCACCTTGGCCGTCGGGCAGCAGTTCGGAAATCAAGTGGTTCAGCAGGAAGCCCTTGGTTGCTTCTGGGGCGTCTTTGTCCAGGCCCCAAGCGCCTTTGCGCTTGCCGATCGCATTCCAGGTCCAGACGGTGCGGGGGTTCACCCCTTCCATCGCCTTGATCTGAGCTTTGATTTTGCCGTTCGGGCTGGTGACATAAACCCAGGAATCGTCTTTTAGCCCCATCTCCTCCACCAACTCCCGCGCCATAAACAGGCGGTTGGCGGTGTGGATTTGACGAAGCCAGGCGTTCTGAGAACCCCAGGAATGATACATCGCCATTGGGCGCTGCGTGATCGCGTGCAGTGGAAACGCGTTATCCGCATCCTCCAAGCCGTTTAGCGGCGGACGCCAGCTGGCGATGGGATCGAAGTTCTTCAGCACGCGCTGACGGGCGGCGTCAGTCGGTGGTTGGATATCGCCATGCCCTTCAGCCGCCAGGCGGAATTTTTGCAGCGGCTCCGAATACAAATGCATCACGATGGGATCAGCGTTCGGGATGAAACCCATGCTCGCAGACCATTCCAGATAGGACTTATTGGAATGCTTGAAGTAGCGCTGTTCCGGCTCAAGCTCATGCCTCCAGAAGCAGCCGTTCTCAATATATTTGTCGAGTTGATCGGGGTTCTTTGCGCCAACCCCTCCCTTGTCGCCGTCCTCACCACGCCAGCCTGCAAGCGGGCCAACGCCTGGCGTGCGCTCGTGGTTGACCAGGTAATCCTTATAGCCACCGGGGAATTTGGCGGTGCCGTCTTCATTGGTGAAGGCGGGCAGGCCCAATCGGTGGCCAAGGTCAATGACGACTTCCTGGAATGGGCGAACGTCACGATCTGGTTCAAAGATCGGCTGGCGGATAGCGTCCGCCGGGCCGTCTGCATCCGAAATCGGGCGGTCAAGCAAGGAGATCGCGTCCCATCGTTCCAGATAGGTGGTGTCTGGGAAGATCAGGTC
The DNA here is from genome assembly GCA_938083135.1 of uncultured Alphaproteobacteria bacterium. Lineage (GTDB taxonomy): Bacteria > Pseudomonadota > Alphaproteobacteria > Bin95 > Bin95 > VMCJ01. The sequence continues at coordinate 30,075 of CALLKY010000033.1, forward strand.
CGCGTAGGCCACGGTTTCAGACCAGAACGCGTCTGAATAAATGACGTGTTTGATCTTATACTCGCCGGTTTCTTCGTCCTTCGCCGTCAAGCCTTTAAGCGCGTTCTCAACGCTCATGGACGAATTCCAGCCCATATTGGCCATGTACATAAACAGCACGTCGATGGGGTTCGGGTCCTGCTTTGCGGCGTTTTCGATCACCATATGCATCAGCCCGTGGGCGGCGACGGGCGCTTCCCAGCTATAGGCATGGTCGATGCGTCGTGGTGTGCCGTCTGGGTCAACCAGCAGGTCTTCTGGGCCAGCGACAAATCCAAGCGGTGGGCCAGCCATGGGCCTGCCAGGACCAATCTGATCCGCCTTACCGGCGGGCTTCGGGCCGGGCGGCACAGGTTTCGGGAACGGCGGTTTGTAGCGGAAGGACCCTGGCGCATCGATCGCGCCAAGCAGCATCTGCAGCACATGGATCAAGCGGCATGTATCAAAGCCGTTGGAATGCGCCGAGATCCCGCGCATGGCGTGGATCGCGACAGGGCGGGCGACCATGGTTTCATGGCGTTTGCCGGTCCAATCGGTCCAGGGCTGCGGGATTTCCATCGGGTCATCAAGGGCCGCCGCCGCCAGATCATTGGCGAGATTGCGAATGGTTTCCGCAGAAACATCCGTGATCGCTGCCGCGGCTTCGGGGCTATTGGCACCGTCCAGAAAGCGCTCCGCCAGAAGCTGGAATACGGTCTTGGCTTTTCGGCCATCGGGCAATGTGCGCTCACCGATGAGGGAGAGATTGGCACCAGGTGCGCGCGCAGGTGTCGGCGCATCAGCGGCACTGTCCCAGCCAAGCGGTGCGCCATCAGCATCTTTGATGACAAGCCCATGGTCCGCCGCGCCTGGGTTCTGGTTGATCAGCCAGGAGGCGTCCGTTGTGCGGGCCAGGAATTCCAGATCAATCCGGTCCTGGCGCAGCAATTCATGGATGAGCGCGGATACCAACGCGCCGTCTGTGCCAGGGCGAATCCCAACCCATTCATCAGCGATGGCGGAATAGCCTGTACGGACCGGGTTCACGGAAACAACTTTGGCACCGCGCGCTTTCAGCTTGCCAAGGCCGATTTTGATTGGGTTGGAATCGTGGTCTTCTGCAACGCCAAACATCAGCAGCATGCGCGCATGCTCCCAGTCCGGTTCGCCAAATTCCCAGAATGACCCGCCGATGGAATATATCCCCCCGGCGGCCATATTGACCGAACAGAATCCACCATGTGCGGCATGGTTCGGCGTGCCGAACTGCGTCGCCCAGAAGCCGGTTAAAGATTGTGATTGGTCGCGTCCGGTAAAGAACGCCAAGCGGCGTGGGTCTGTGTTGCGGACTTCAGAGAGCCAGGAGGTCGCCATTGTCAGCGCCTCGTCCCACTCAATTTCCTCAAACTCGCCAGCGCCCCGCGCGCCCTTGCGGCGGAGCGGTTTGGTCAGCCGTGCTGGGGAATAATGCTGCATGATCCCAGCCGCACCCTTGCCGCAGAGCACGCCGCCGTTCACAGGATGATCTGGATTGCCGTCAATATATCGGACCCGGCCATCCTTCAGATGCACGCGAATGCCGCAGCGGCAGGCGCACATGTAGCAGGTGGTTGTCTTGATCTCATCCCCGGTCGGGCGGTTGTAGTCGATAGGCTCAAGCGGTGCGTTCATAAGTCCTCACGGTGGAGCGGGCCGGGTACAAGTGGTGGGTCATAGGGTTAAGCAAATGACCGAATTTCATCGTCTGACATATTCCCTGGAACAACAACGACGGGAATATGCAGGCTGCCAATATGGCGGCTGGTGATTTGGGTAACCAATGGTCCAGGTCCTTGGCCTTCGGTGTCGGCAGCCAGAATCAAGAAGGCAATGTCCCGGTCCTCATTGATAAGGTCGATGACAGCCTGAGATGGCTCGCCCTCGCTGATATAGAGGATCGGTGTTTGCCCGCTTAGCCGTTTGACGACTTCTGCGGCTTGCAGTAGCAACCGTTCAGCCTCTGCCCGGGCTTCTTCCCGCATCAGTGCAGCGACGCCTGCCCAATGGCCAAATTCGTCCGCTTGTTCAAGTACATAGAGCAGCCCGACGCGCGCGCCGGTGCGCAGTGAGCGCATAGATGCATAATGCAGCGCGATAGACAGCTCTTCACTGCCATCGAGCACACAGAGCAGCACGCGGTTCTTGCGCACTGGATCCGACATCGGCTCCTTGGTCATGGTCATACCCCCACGGAATTCAGGAACGCGCTCATCATGATTTTCGGAACGCCCATCCGCCAAACCATCCTGCAACGAGGGCGATCAGAATAGCAACTATTCCATAGAGTGCGGGATGCTTGTGGGCCGTGTTGTAGACGAACGCGCCAAAGCCCGCTTTTCGGACGCGTAAAGGCGTCTCTGCCCCCAAGACAGGCCAGCCATCAATCACTTCATATACGGTGACAGTGTAGTCACCGATCGGGGTGGAGGAGGGAAACGGCACCTTGGTGCGGAATAGCCTGTCGTCCCGCATCAGCACGTGACCGGGTTCTTTGGCGTAGAGCTGGTCACGTTGGCGGAGGGTTATAAGGGCTTCCCTGAATTCATCGACCCGTTCTGGACTAAGTTCGCTGTCAATCGGCGTCATGCCGAGATAGCGTGGGCCAACGCCTAGGCTCTCCAAAATCGTCTCGAGTTCACCGTCCCCACGGAGGCCTTCCGTTGTCGCAACGAAATAGAAGCTCGGTGCGTTCTTGAACGTCACTTCGTCCTGGTTGATCCATATGCCTGCTGTGCGTTCCTTCTCGCGGACAGAAATGGTTTCTGGTGGGCCGCGAACGATGACCACGACCTCTGCACCTTTGCTATCATAGCCAAACAGCAGGAGTTCGGCACCGTCAAAGCCAGAGGTGATCTCAATCTGGTGCTTTGAAAGGTCTATGGCGATTTGTGCGGTTGCCGCGCGCGCGAGCAGTGCGGCGGCGACTAAGGCGAGAATGAAGCTAAGGGCTCTCAATGTCCGCCTCCCAAGGCGAGGGAGAATGGATTGCCTGGGGTCGCGACCAGATCAAACGCCAGTTTGCCACAGGTCAACAACACAAGTATCGCCAGCAATACACGGAACTGTTCGCTTGGGAGTTTCGCGCCAAGCCGGATGCCGACCTGCACACCAAGTACGGAACCCACCAGCAGCAGCAATGCCAGCAAAATATCAACAGTTTGGTTCTGCCAAGCTTGTAGGAAAGTAACGTTGGCGACGACGAATAAAATCTGGAAAAGCGATGTGCCCGCGACGACGGACGTTGGCATGCCGATCAAATAGATCATTGCCGGCACCATAATAAAGCCACCGCCGACACCCATGATCGCCGCTAGGACGCCAACCAGCACGCCAACAAAAAGTGGCAGCAATGCGGAGACATAAAGTCTGGATTTATGGAACCGCATCTTGAACGGCAGGCCGTGCACCCAGGTATGCTTATGCAGCTTGCCGCGCCTGGCGACGCCGCGTTTCTGTTTCAGCATCGAACGCATGGATTCTGAGAACATCAGCAGGCCGATAATGCCCAGGAAGACAACATAGCAAAGTGAAATCACCAGATCGATCTGGCCAAGCTTTTGCAGTGCCTTAAATAGGAACACGCCGCCTGTAGAGCCGATCACACCGCCCACGAGCAGCACAGATCCCATTTTGAAATCGACGCTTTTTCGTCGCCAATGGGCAAGCACGCCAGTGATAGAGGTTGCGACCAACTGGTTCGCTTCTGATCCAACAGCGACAGCGGGGGGCACGCCGATGAAAATCAGCAGTGGCGTCATCAAGAATCCGCCGCCGACCCCAAATAAACCAGACAGGACGCCGACGCCCGCACCCATTCCCAGCAGCAGGAATACATTGACTGAAATTTCCGCGATGGGCAGGTAAACGTGCATTCTGGCGCCGTTTTGGAGAGATTTTCGAACAAATGCGTCCGGATTTAAGGTTGGCGCACCATGCGCCGCACACACAAGTGACGCAAGTACTTTACAGCATCTCTGGGTCGAGCGGATGGCTTAATGCGTCATTTTGTATCTCAATAATCCAGATGTCTGGGTCAAACTTGCGCTCGCGGGCAAGCCTCTCATCAGCCGCCGCTTCTGGTACAGGGCTACGGCCTGTTGGGCGGAACCAGACGGGCCGTCCATCCGGGTCGCGGGTCTGACTGTAAATAACGGATTGCCCCGTGCGGTCCATCACCTTGATCATAATGATGCCGGAGCCGGGGTCGCCGCGCTTCAATACCATGGCACCACCACCCTGGGCTTCAGCTGCGCGTATGACTGCCATTGCGACTGTCCGGGCGGGGAGGCTGTCCTGGGTCATGGGGCGTGTGGTCCAGTCGGCATGAGTTGAGGCATAGAAATCATGCCATGAGGGCTAAGTTGTCGCCCGGGTTTTGCCTGTGGGCAACTCCCCCGTTTACCTCTGACTCCTCACCCGTTAACTTAACGGCAACAGATGGGGAGGGGTCAAATAGGGCCATGTGGCGTCGAGCCGCATTGGCGAGCGCCCAGGGTTTATGCGATTGAGCCGCCTCGCGCGGACCCAATTCGCGTATGTGCCCTGTGATGGAACGCCATCACAGCTTTGGTCGTTGAATATTAATCCATTAGAGATGATGGGCTCAGGCGTTGACTTTTTGCGCCGGAATCTATTTTGTCACAAACTTGTTGGGCGATTCAATGAATACCGAACCTGAACCGGGACGCACCTTAACGGCCATGCAAAAAACACTGCCGACGGTTAACTCCGGCCTCCCATTCCGTTCAGAAGGCTTCCGCACAGTCGTTGAAGCCCTGGATTACGCGGCGGGCGGCAAAACGGGCTTCAATTTCTTTGACGGGCGCGGCGACTTCTCTGAATCGCTGAGCTATGCGGATCTGCGCGAGCGCGCCGTCGATCTGGCAGGCCGCCTTTGCGGCGCTGGCCTCAAAAAAGGCGACCGCCTCGCTGTCATCGCAGAGACCACGCCGGACTTCCTGACATTCTTCTATGGCTGCCAATATGCTGGCCTGATTCCAGTGCCATTGCCGTTCCCGATGCATTTGGGCGGGAAGGATGCTTACATTGGCCAGCTCAAGCGGATGATGCAGAGCGCGCGCGCCGCTGCTGCCGTCGCATCTGAAGACTTGATTGGCTATCTGCGCGAAGCTGCCGAAGGCTTGCAGACCCCGATGGTCGGCACGCCAGACGAATTCTACCGCCTGCCAGCCGGCAAGAACGGCCTGCCCAAAATCACCGAAGACGACATCTGCTACATTCAGTACTCATCAGGCAGCACGCGTTTCCCGCACGGGGTGGCAGCGTCGCATCGCTCAGTTGCAGCGAATGTGCAAGGCATCGTGAACCATGGCGTTAAAGCTGGACCCGGCGATCGCTGCATGTCCTGGCTGCCGCTTTATCATGACATGGGCCTTGTTGGTTGCTGCCTTACGCCTGTGTTCGGTCAGCTTTCAGTCGATTACGTTGCGACGCCGGACTTCGCGCGTCGCCCACTGACATGGCTGAAAGTGCTGTCTGAAAATGGTGGCACGATCTCGTTCAGCCCAACCTTTGGCTATGATATCTGCTTTCGCCGCGCTGGTCGCGCCCGCGCCGATGACTATGATCTGTCTAAATGGCGGGTCGCGGGCATCGGTGGTGAGATGGTGCGCGCCGATATTCTTGAGCGCTTCTCCGAAACATTTGCACCCAGCAAGTTTGACCGCCGTGCCTTTGTCGCCAGCTATGGTTTGGCAGAATCGACGCTCGCAGTATCGTTTGCCCCGCTGAATACGGGCATTGAAGTTGACGCAATCGTAAAGCGCGACTACTCGCTGACGGGACAAGCCAAGCCTGGCAATGATGATGACGGTGAGAACGCTGTGCGCCCGTTTGCGTTCTGCGGCGGCCCGATGCCTGGCCATAAGCTGGCTATCCGTGATGATCACGGTAATGATCTGCCAGATCGCTTGATTGGTCGGGTTTATATCTGGGGCCCAAGTGTCATGAATGGCTACTTCGGCGATCCAGCTGCAACGAAGAATGTGCTCTCCAAAACCGGTTGGCTTGATACCGGCGATATGGGGTACACGGTTGCTGGCAAGCTGGTGATCACGGGTCGTGGCAAAGACTTGATCATCTGCAACGGTCGGAATATCTGGCCGCAAGATATCGAATGGGCTGTCGAAGGTCTGGGCGGCATCAAGCGTGGTGATGCTGCAGCATTCTCTGTCGAAGACAAAGACGGTGCGGAAGGCGTTGTCGTTGTCGTGCAGTGTCGTGCGACGGAAACTGAAGCGCGCAGTCAGCTGATGCGTGAAGTTCGTGCTGCTGCCCGCTTGGTAGCAGGTGTTGATTGCACGGTGGTTTTGGCGCAACCGCGCAGCCTGCCCATGACCTCTTCCGGCAAGCTCAGCCGCACTGCGGCGCGTGAGAACTATCTGGCCGGTCGGTATGACGCACCCGAGGCCGATATGGGCTTGCGCCATGCAGCGTATTCGACCCTGACCGCCGCCGGCGGCGACTAATCGCTGGCGCGCATGTCGGCGCGTTCTGAACCTCACATATCCTCTCCTATAGCGGACGGCGCTGGCCGGTTGCTTGCGCTGACTGGTGCTACTGGCTTTCTGGGCGGGCGCATTGCGGCGCTTGCGGGTGGGGCCGGGTGGCGTGTGCGCACATTGCAGCGCCGCCCTGATGTCGCTTTAGATGGTGTCTGGGAGGTTGTGCCTGGCGATTTGGCCGATGGCAGGGCGCTCGCACGGCTTGTTGATGGCGCAGATGCAGTGGTTCACAATGCAGGTTTGGTCCGCGCGCCATCCCCCGGTGCCTTCATGGCGGCTAATGCGCTTGGTGCCAACGCTGTTGCTCGGGCGGTGTTGGCTGTGGGCGGGCCGCCCTTCGTACTTGTCTCATCCCTTGCAGCCAGTAGACCGAGCGTATCGCCCTATGCGGCGAGCAAGGCCGTCGCAGAGGCTGGTCTGCGCCGTATTTTGGCAAACCATCCGTTCGCGATCCTCCGTCCGCCAGCAATCTACGGCCCGGCAGATGCAGCAACGAAGCCGATGTTTCAGGCAATGGCGAAAGGCTTTGCGCCCATGCCAGGGCCAGTCGATGTCCGCTTAGCCATGATTTATGTGGATGATGCTGCGGCTGCGGTCCTCGCTGCGCTCGGCACTGCTTCACCCTTCCATCCGGTATATGAGGTCGATGATGGGGCCTGTGGATATACCTGGCGTGAAATTCGCAGCGCTGGTGAGGCCGCGGCTGGGCGGCGCCTCCGCCCAATACGATTGCCGATGCCGCTGATCCGCACGATTGGTGAACTCGGTGGCATTGGCGCATGGATGAGCGATACCCTGGGTTTTCAGCCACCATTTTTAACACCTGGCAAGGTCGCAGAAATGCGCGCGGGCGACTGGATCGCGGACCCTGCGCGAAGCCTTCCACAATGGCAGGCGGAAGTTTCGTTAGAGGCGGGTTTCAGGCGAACGCTGGCATGGTATAGAGAGGCTGGATAATCCGCGCGCCGCACCGGGCGCGCCGCTGTTCTAAGTGAGAGTGAACATGGTCGGCACTGCTGCGCATGACGAGTTGATGGGCGAATTGGCCGGGATGCTGGACAAGCTGAATAAGAGCGGCGTCAAGATCACCCGCGCCACAGATTTCAACGCGGACCTGAACGTTGACTCCGTCGCCGTGATGGATTTCGTGCTTGAGGTGGAAGACACCTACGATATTTCAATACCGATTAATCTGTTGAGCGAAGTGACGACGGTCGGCGACTTCGCTGATGTGGTCGCCCGCGCCCGCGCTGATAACTGATCTGAGGACCGGGCATGGATCTATTCGACAAGTTTAAGCCGATTGCGGAAGCCTATGCCGGGCTGCGCGCAATCGGTGCGGACCCGTTCAAGGTCGCGTTTGACCGTATCGTCTCGCCGACAGTGGGAATGATAGGCAATTCGGAAGTCGTGCTGGCTGGCACCAATAATTACCTCGGGCTGACGTTCGATCCGAATGTTATTGCAGCAGCTCAAAAGGGCGCGGCTGAATTTGGCGCTGGCACGACCGGCTCCCGCATCGCCAACGGTACCTACAGCCCACACAAGCTGCTGGAAGAAGAACTAGCGGCGCATTTCGGCCTGGATCAAGCGATTGTCTTCACGACCGGCTATCAGGCCAATCTTGCGGTTGTGGCAGGTCTTGCTGGGCCGCAAGACGTCGTGCTGATCGATGCTGATTGCCACGCCAGCATCTATGACGCTTGCAAGCTTTCCGGTGCGCAAATTGTGCGGTTCGCGCACAATGATCCGGCATCGCTTGATCGCCGCTTATCGCGCCTGGACCGTGATGCCTCGAACAAAATGGTGATCACCGAAGGCCTCTACAGCATGTTCGGTGATGTAGCACCTTTGGCGGAATTCATTGAGGTGAAGAAACGCCACAATGCCTATTTGGTGGTTGATGAGGCACATTCTTTCGGCGTGTTTGGTCCGAACGGCCTTGGCCTCGCGGAAGCTGAGGGCGTGCTAGCGGATTGCGATATCCTGGTCGGCACATTCTCCAAGAGCCTTGCGGGCATTGGTGGATTTGCAGCCTCGAGCCTGCCGCAGTTTGATCTGTTGCGCGTGGCTGCCAGGGCTTACATGTTCACGGCCTCGTCTTCCGCCGCCAGCATTGAGGCGACACGCGCCGCGTTGCGAGAAATCAAAGCGCAGCCAAAGCTTCGGGACCAGATATGGTCCAATGCCAAGCGCCTGCATGCAGGGCTTGCGGGCGCGGGCTTCAAGCTTTGCGCGAGCCCCAGCCCGGTGATCGGCGTTGATATGGGTGATCCGGGCAAAGCGGCGGCGTTCTGGAATGCGCTGCTGGCTGAAGGCGTTTACGTGAACTTGGCGATCCCCCCGGGCACACCGAACAGCACGTCACTTCTGCGCTGCTCTGTGTCCGCTGCGCATACGCCAGATCAGATCGACTTCATCGTGGAACGTTTCACGACGGTCGCAGCCCGCTTTGCGGCTGCAGACGCGGCTGAATAAAAGACGCGCCCCCTAGGCTCCTAACCCTAGAGCGCCGTGCGTGACTTGCGACGCAGCCCGGCGCTCTATCACATTGATTGCGGGCAATTCCCGACTAATCTGATTCAGATTGGTCGGGAATTGCCCTAGCTGCTATTGCGGCTGTCTATTGGCCAGCGATCGTCATGCCGTCAATTCGAACCGTTGGCGCGTTGACGCTGCCACGGCGCACAAGATCGTTCGCAGGCGTGAGTGCCAGGAACATGTCTTTCAGATTGCTGGCGATCGTCAGTTCGTTGACAGGGTGGGTGATCTCCCCATTTTCAATCCAGAACCCGGACGCGCCCCGGCTGTAGTCACCCGTAGCGATATCTGCACCATTACCGATCAGTTCGGTGACGTAGAACCCATTCTCAATTTCGCCAATCATCGCTTTTGGCGTTACGGTGCCCGGCTGCATGTCGAGGTTGGATACGGCTGGGCTTGGTGGTGAGCCAATGCCGCGACTAGCGCGCCCATTGCTTTCAAGCCCAAGCTTGCCTGCACTGCGTAAATCCATCACCCAGGCCTGCAGTATGCCATCCTGAATGAACGCAAACGCGGAAACGGGCAGACCTTCGGCATCAAATGGTCGGGAGGCCATGCCGCGCGGGCGAAGCGGATCGTCTATTATCGTGACACCCGGCTGGAACAATTGTTCGCCCATCTTATCCTTTAGGAATGACACGCCGCGCGCGATGGCGGCACCATTGATGGCACTGGAAAGGTTGCGCAATAGCCCGCCAGCAAGGCGTTGCTCGAACACAACTGGCACAGCTTGGGACTTGACGCGTTTTGCCCCCAAGCGCCGAACAGCCCGCTGGCCAGCCGTGCGGCCAACCAGTTCCGCCGCTGCCAGATCGCTCATATGGGTGGCAGAGGAATAGTCGTAGTCCCGCTCCATCAACCCATCCTGCTCAGCGATGGCGGTGGAGGAGAATCCGGCACTTGTGCGCCCGTAAGCGCCGGTGAACCCGTTGGTGGTGGCCAGCGCAATATCCGTCCGCCCCCAGCTGGCACCGGCACCTTCAGAATTCGTAACGCCAGACACTTCCAGCATGGCCGCCTCAGCAGCTTTCGCCATTTCAGACAATGCCTCAGGCGAAGGCTCGCCGGGGCCGATGAGATCGAGGCCCGGCGGCATGGAGCCATCGGATAACTGATCTGCCTTCGCCAAAAGCACAGATGGATCAGGCGGTGCGGCTTTCGCCATGGCCACGGCGCGCTCGACAAGGGCGGCCAATGTTTTTTCCGACAGATCGCCCGACGCGACAGAGGCCGTGCGGTCACCTACGAACACACGCAGGCCCAAATCCATGCTCTCAGCGCGTTCCAAGCTTTCCCGTTCGCCCATGCGATAGGCCACTTCCAGGCCTCGGCTTTGGGCGACGACGGCGTCTGCCGCGTCTGCGCCGGCACGCGTTGCTTGATCGACAAGGCTCGCCAGGCGGTCGAGCAGGTCTGGGGTCTGGGTCATCAGTGTTCAAACTTTCTCAAAATCATGTACTCGGGACATAGCGCCCTATTCGACGCGCGCCAAGCCGTGCTTGCAGCTTTGGTCACAGGCCATTACCGTTCACACATCTGAATATCACCTCAATCCCACGAAAAGGTTGCTGTCCGCCATGCGCTTTACCGGCTCCGACGATTATGTCGCCACAGATGATCTCATGCTCGCCGTCAATGCGGCGATTACCCTTGAACGCCCGCTGCTGATCAAAGGCGAACCCGGCACTGGTAAAACCGTCCTGGCGTTTGAAGTGGCAAAGGCGCTTGGCCTCGAAATGATCACCTGGCACGTTAAATCCACCACGAAGGCGCAGCACGGCCTGTATGAATATGATGCAGTGTCTCGCTTACGCGACAGTCAACTTGGCGATGATAAAGTTCACGATATCAAGAACTACATCCAAAAGGGTAAGCTCTGGGAAGCGTTCACTGCTGGCGAGCGGGTTGTGCTGCTGATCGACGAAATCGACAAAGCCGACATCGAATTCCCGAACGATTTGCTGCAAGAACTCGACCGGATGGAATTCTTTGTCTATGAGACGGGCGAAACGGTTAAAGCCGATATCCGCCCCATCGTGATCATCACATCGAACAATGAAAAAGAGCTGCCGGACGCATTCCTGCGTCGCTGCTTCTTCCACTACATCCAGTTCCCGGACAAAGACACGATGAAAGAAATCGTCGATGTCCACTTCCCGGAAATTAAAAAGGACCTGCTGACTGCGGCGATGGAAGCCTTCTTTGGCCTGCGGGAAATCCCGGGTGTGAAGAAGAAGCCGTCCACTTCTGAATTGTTGGATTGGCTGAAGCTTCTGGTCGCGGAAGATATTCCGCCGGAAAGCCTCAAGGGCAAAGAAAACTCCAACGCCATCCCACCCCTCTACGGCGCGCTGCTGAAGAACGAGCAGGATGTGCATATGGTCGAACGGCTGGTGTTCATGAGCCGGCGTGAACGGGGATAAAGACTGGTTCCTGCTGCAGGTGCCCCCCTCACCCTGCCCTCTCGCCCCTATAGGGGCGAGGGTTCTAGAAAGTTGGGAGGCGGCCTGCGTGAGGGTCCCCTCGCCCCCAAAGGGGGGAGAGGGAACAGGGTGAGGGGGGCACCTGCGGAAGCAGAGTAATCTCCACCACCAAGACATTGCATTCCGGCCCGGAGGCCATAGACGATGTTCATCGAGTTCTTCTTTAAAGTGAAAGAAGCCAAGATTCCGGTGACGATCCGGGAATTCTTGATGTTGTTGGAGGCGCTGGATAAGCATGTCGCCGGGTTCAGCGTCGATGATTTCTACTACCTGTCCCGCGCAGCGCTGGTGAAGGATGAGAAGTTCTTTGACCGGTATGACCGCGTGTTTGGTCAGTTCTTTAAGGGCATTCAGGACATGACCGAAGGCATGTTCGGTGCCGACATCCCTGAAGACTGGCTTGCCAAGCAGGCGGAATTGCTGCTGTCCGATGCGGATAAAGAGCAGATTGAGGCCATGGGCGGCTGGGACAAAGTGATGGAGGAGCTGAAAAAGCGCCTCGAGGAGCAAAAAGGCGAGCATCACGGCGGTAATAAGTGGATCGGCACGGGTGGCACATCGCCGTTCGGCACCGGCGGCTTCAACCCGGAAGGCGTTTCCATTGGCGGCAAGCAGCGCCGCCAAGGCAAAGCGCTGAAGATTTGGGAAAAGCGCGAATACAAGAATTATGACGATTCGATCCAGCTTGGTATCCGCAATATCCAAATCGCGCTCCGCCGCTTGCGGGAATTTGCGCGCATGGGCACGGAAGAAGAGTTGGACCTGAAGGAAACCATCGACAAGACGGCGAAGAACGCTGGCATGCTTGATATCATCATGCGGCCTGAACGCACCAACCGCGTTAAAGTGCTGATGTTCTTTGATGTTGGCGGGTCGATGGATGACCATATCCGCGTCTGCGAAGAACTGTTCTCTGCCAGCCGCACAGAATTCAAAAACCTTGAGTTCTACTACTTCCACAACTGCATATATGAGGGCCTGTGGAAGGACAATCGCCGCCGCTTTGATGAGCGCGCACCGACATATGACGTCATCAATAAGTTCCCGCAGGATTACAAAGCGATCTTTGTCGGCGATGCCTTCATGAGCCCCTATGAGGTCACCTATAAAGGCGGATCTGTGGAGCATTGGAACGAGGAGCCGGGCGCACTTTGGCTCTCCCGCATGCTGGACCATTGGCCGGATTCGATCTGGCTGAACCCGCGCCCTGAACAGCGCTGGGACCACACCCCCTCCACCCAGATCATCAAAGAACTCATGACCAACCGCATGTATCCTTTAACGGTTGATGGCCTTGATCGTGGATTGAAAGCGCTCACCCGATGACCTTGCCGACAGCAGATGTTCTCGCCGCCGTAGATGCAGATATCGACGGCTCGCTGGAGCGGCTGTTCGATTGGCTGCGCATCCCGTCCATCTCCACTGACCCCGCCTATAAGGCGGATGTGGAGCGGGCTGCGGATTGGGCCGTCAAAGAACTTTCGGGTCTAGGGTTCACTGGCGGCAAACGGCAAACGCCGGGCCATCCGATGATCGTGATGCACCATCCGGGGCCAAACACAGGTGGTGCAAAGTCCGCGCCCCATATCCTGTATTACGGCCATTATGACGTGCAGCCGCCAGAGCCGTTGGAGCTTTGGGACGCGCCGCCGTTTGAACCGCAATTGATCGATGCCGAACGCGGTAAGCGCATCGTGGCGCGGGGTGCAGTGGACGACAAAGGCCAAGTGATGACGTGGCTTGAAAGCCTCCGCGCCTGGCACAAGGTTAACGGCGCGCCGCCGTGCGAAGTCACTGTCCTGCTTGAAGGCGAAGAGGAAACCGGTAGCCCGAATCTAGAGCCGTTCCTGGAGGCAAACGCCGAAGAACTCTCTCGTCCCGACGTCGCCATTGTATGCGACACGCCCATGTGGAGCTTGGAAAAGCCAGCAATCACCTGGCTGTTGCGCGGCATGTGCTATGTCGAGGTCACGCTTGAAGGCCCCAGCCATGACCTGCATTCAGGCCTGTATGGCGGTGCCGTGCTGAACCCGATCAATGCGCTGACAAGCATCCTGGGCGATCTGCAGGATGACCAGGGCCAGGTCCAAATCCCAGGCTTCTATGATGATGTTGAAGAACCGCCGGAAGCCGTTAAAGCCAATTGGGCCGCCCTTGGTTTCGATGAGGACGCCTTCCTTGCGGGGGTTGGCCTAACGGTTCCCCATGGTGAGGCTGGCCGCACACCTTTGGAGCGGCTCTGGTCCCGCCCGACGGCAGATGTGAACGGCATCTGGGGCGGATATACGGGCGAAGGCTCTAAAACCGTGATTGCGTCCCGCGCGTCCTGCAAACTTTCTTGCCGCTTGGTGCCAAACCAGGACCCACAGAAGATCAAAGCTGGCGTAGAGGCCTTCTTCCGCGCCCGTGCGCCGAAAGACGCCAAGCTGACGTTCCGCTTTTTCGGCGTGAACCCTGGCCTCAAAGTCGCGACGGACACCGCGTATTTCCGTGCGGCGGAGCAAGGCCTGCAGGATGTATTCGGCGTCGAGCCAGCACTGATGGGCTGCGGCGGATCAATACCCGTCGTCGGTTCCATGCAGCGGATTTTAGGCCTCGACAGCCTGCTCGTCGGTTTCGGGCTTGAGGACGACCGGATGCATAGCCCGAACGAAAAGTTCGAACGGGCCTGCCTGCACCAGGGCATCCGCAGCAACGCCGCGATCTTGGCGAGGTTGGCAGAGGGCTAACGCTTCTCGCGAAGAGAGTTAACGCCCTACACCATCGAAAACCCGCCGTTCACGCTGATCGTTTGCCCCGTTACCCACGCGGCTGCGTCTGATGCCAGGAACGCTATCATCGGTGCCACGTCGTCTGGCTTGCCAATGCGGCGGAGCGGGTAGTTGCGGACGATTTTGTCCATATTCTTCGCCAGGAATTCAGCATCCGAATGGGATGTCTGCACGAGCCCGAGTGAGACTGTGTTGACGGTGATGTTGTTCCGTCCAAGCTCCTTCGCCAGTGACTTACCAAGCGCCATTGTCCCAGCGCGGGTGGCAGCGGCCATGGAGATATTGGCCTCGCCAATGCGGGAACTGTCGCCGATCAGGCTGATGATGCGACCGCTGTTCTGTTTTACCATATGGGGTGCGGCGGCGCGGCAGCAGTGGATGGCACCGTAGAGGCAGGTGTCGATCTGTGGTTTCCAATCTTCCGGCCCGGACTCTAGGAATTTCTGTACTTTCACGTATCCGGCATTGTTGACCAGTACGTCGATCCGCCCGAAATCCGCGACAACACTGTCGACCATGGCGGTGACAGCGGCGTAGTCGGCGATGTCTGCGCCATAGGCTTTCGCACTGCCGCCAGCCGCTTCGATGTCCCGGACAACTGCCGCCGCTTCGTCTGCGGATCGGTTGTAGTTCACGGCAACATACGCGCCTTCTGCTGCAAGCTGCAGCGCAATTTCGCGGCCAACGTCCCGCCCGCCGCCGGTTACTAGGGCCGTTTTGCCGGTCAAGTTCAAGTCCATGTCAGGTATCTCCTTCAATCGCCTGGGTCACCAAGCGGTAAATGCGTTCGGGCGTCGCTGGCAGTTGGGATATGTTGATATTCAAATGGGATAGCGCGTCTGTGATGGCGTTGGCGATAGCCGCGGGCGCGCCGATTGTGCCGCCTTCGCCCATGCCCCGATATCCGCCGAGCGTGCCGCGTGCGGCTGTATCCAAGTGCAGCACCTCCAGTTTTGGCACCTCTGCGGCGGAAGGGGCTACGTAATCGACCAGACTGGCAGAAAGCGCTTGGCCATTCTGATCATGCACGACCTCCTCAAAAAGTGCGGCACCTATGCCTTGCACGATGCCGCCATGGACCTGCCCATCCACGATCATCGGGTTGATCAGCCGCCCGCAATCTTCCGCCACTAGGAAGCGTTTCACTGTGACAATGAAAGTCTCCGGGTCGATCTCGACGGCGGCGATGTGGGTGGCGGATGTGGTGGTACCAAATTCTGGATCGTAGAATTTGGTGGCCCGTAGGTCGAGTTCCGCCCGCATATCAAGCGGGAACCGGCCCATTTCGGAATATACGGCCCGGCCAACTTCCGCGAGGCTAAGGGTTTTATTGGTGCCACGCTCGCTGATGATCCCGTCTTCGATGTCGAGATCATCGGCATCCGCTTCCAGCATGAATGCGGCCGCTTCCAGCACCTTGGCACGGACGGCCTGGCCGCTCAGATGCGCAGCTCCGCCCGCCAGCACGGCGCTGCGGCTGGCATAGGTGCCGGTGGAGTGGGTAACAGCGGCACTGTCGCCGTGGATGACCTGCACGCCGTCCACAGGCACGCCCAATTCGTCCGCAACAATCTGCGCCAGGGTCGTTTCCAAGCCTTGGCCGTGGGATGCAACCCCGAACGTCGCGCGGACAGCGCCGGAGGCATCGATCTCCACTGTCGCAGTTTCGGTCCCGGTATTGATTGGCATGCCGGGCGCGGCAGACATGCGGGAGCCAATGCCGGTCAATTCCGCGTAAGATGCGACGCCAACACCAAACCAGCGTCCGGCCTGGCGTGCTGTGTTCCGCTCTGCCTGAAATGCCGGGTAGTCCACGCCCTTGCAGGCAAGCTCCAAGCATTCCGTAAAGCCGGATTGGTCCCATACGATGCCAGAGCCCGTGCGATAGGGAAATTGGTGCGGCTGCACGAGATTCCGGCGCCGCATCTCCACCGGGTCCAGGTCCAAGCGCTTGGCCGCCATGTCGATCAGCCGTTCCAGCACGAATGCGGCGGCGGGGCGGCCAACGCCGCGATAGGGACCAGCCGGTGTTTTATTGGTGGCGACAGCAACGACTTCCGCCTGATAATTCGCAAGCTGGTATGGCCCGGGCAGGAAGCCCGCCACCTGCATTGGTTCCAACGCTGCGGTCCATGGATAGATGGAATACGCTCCGACATCGCCCAGGATTTCGGCCTTCAGCCCAAGCAGGCGTCCGTCTTTGTCGACGGCAAGCTCGGCGTCGATGGTTTCATCGAAAGCTTGGGAGGTGGTTAGCAGGTCCTCAAGCCGGTCGCTGGTCCATTTGACCGGCTGACCAAGCCTGCGGGACAGCAGCGAGACCAGGATTTCTTCGGGATACAGCGAAGCCTTACCGCCAAACCCGCCGCCAACATCCGGAGCGACGACGCGCACACTATGCCCTGGCATTGCCAGAATCTCAGCCAACGCATCGCGGATAACGCCCGGAACCTGGGTCGAGGAATAGAGGGTTAGCGCTTGCTTGCCCTTATTGAAGTCCGCCAGATAGCTGCGGTTTTCAATTGCCAGTGGCGTTTTGCGATGGAAACGGAAACTATCTTTTACGCGCACTGATGCATTGGCGAAGGCTTCGGCTACATCGCCGCGCGCAAACTTGCGGGAAACCAGAATATTGCTGTCGTGATGCTCATGCAGCAGCACATTGCTGGCAGCGGCAATACGAGGATCAACGAGGTCTGGCAGTGGCGCGTAGTCGACCGTGATGAGGCTGGCTGCGTCTTCTGCAATATAGCGGCTCTCCGCCACGACGGCAGCAATGGCTTCGCCGACATACCGCACTTTGCCATCCGCCAGTGCTGTGATCCCAGTGCTTTGATAGCCCTTCATGCGGGATGTGGCGTGCAGCGGCTTGGCTGAGAAATCATCTGCCGTATAGACGCCCAGGACGCCTGGAAGTGCCTCTACAGCGCTCACATCAATGGTCAGGATACGGGCATGGGCATGGTCGCTGCGGACCAAGGCAACATGCAGGGTATGCGCCAATTGAATATCGTCAACGAAGCCGCCAGCGCCGGTCAGCAGGCGGGGGTCTTCCAGCCGTTGCACGCGGGAACCAATGAGTTTAGGGCGCGCATCATCCTGCATTGGGGGCGCTCCCCGTAGCTGCGCCGCCTAAGCGCTCACTCAATGCTTCGCTGACAGCGCGGACGATATGTTCATACCCCGTGCAACGGCAGAGATTGCCGGAAAGCGCTTCCCGGATTTCTGCGTCTGTCAGCGGTGCTGCATCGTTCAGAATTTCATGGGCTGTCGCCAACATGCCGGGGGTGCAAAAGCCGCATTGCAGGGCGTGATGCTTGCGGAATTTCTCTTGGAGCAGGCTGAGCGCGCCAATTTCCCCCATGCCCTCTACCGTCGTCACGTCCCGGCCATCGGCCTGCACCGCAAGGCAAAGGCACGCACGGGCGGAGTTGCCGTCCAGCAAGACAGTACAGGCACCGCATACGCCGTGCTCACACCCAACATGGGTTCCAGTCAGGCCAAGGTCTTCGCGCAGAAAATCTGTCAGCAGGCGCCTGGGTTCGATATCGCGGGCGTAAGTGCTGCCATTGACGGTCAGGGTGATGGGGCGTTTGCGGATCATGGCATGTGCCCCTTGGCCCAGGCTGTATCCAACGCGCGCCCTGCAACAACACCGGCTAGGTGACGGCGGTAATCGGCAGAGGCTTGGAGGTCGCTCATCGGGTTAACCTGTTCTCGTACCTGCCGCACTGCCGAAGCCCGCACGCCCGCATCCCAGGCGCGGCCAAGCAACATTGCCTCAATGGCTGGCAAGCGACGTGGCGTTTCATCGACGCCCATCATGGCAAGTCTAACATCGGCGATCACGCCATGGTGGAGGGTCAGTACCGCACCGGCACCTGCAAGGGCGAAATCGCCAGTCCGCCGTGCGATCTCCTCAAAGCCCCAGCCGGAGCCTGCAGCCAGGTTTGGGAAGGTGACGGCGGTAAGGATTTCGTCCTCGCTCAGATCAGTGGTCAGCGGGGCCAGGAAAAAATCCTCAGCGCGGGCGGTTCGGTCACCTGCTGGGCCAGTGATGTGTATGTCTGCATCCAGCAATACTGCCAGCAAAGGCAGTTCCGCCGCTGGGTCGCCATGGGCCAGGCTGCCGCCGATGGTACCCCGGTTGCGGATCGCCATATGGGCGACATACTGCATGGTATGATTAATGATTGGCAGACGTTCTGCCAATTCTGGTGACCGCATAAGGGCATGGTGGCAGACACCTGCGCCGACAGTTATCCCGCGCCCGCTCGCAGTGATTTGGGCGAGGTCGGGCAGGCGGCTGATATCCACCAACAAGGCTGGATCAAGCAGGCGGAAGTTCAGCATTGGCATCAGGCTTTGTCCGCCCGCAATCAGCTTTGCCTCACCCCTATGGCTGGCCAATAATTGGACGGCCTCTGCGATGGATGCAGGGGCGGCGTAATCAAATGCCGGCGGCTTCAAAGGCTGGCCCGATCAATTAAGTGGAGGAGGCGGGAATCGTAGCGGACGATTGGCCAATGCGGCAAGCACGCCCCCTGGGTTTCTTTTTGAAATCCCGGCATAATATGTGAAGCAAGTTGGCGTTCCGCCTTTCCGATAGAGATCTTCAGGTCCCACCATGAGCAAACGCGCAATGATTGGCTTTGGTATTGTCCTGGGGGCGGCTCTCGTCGCAGGCCTGACCTATAATGACAGAGTGGACCCAGATACCAGCCTCTATGACCTCGCCTGCACGCGGGTGCTGGAAGACAATAAACCGGCACCGGAATGGAGCAGCTCCGAACTTCTGGCGAAAGATGCCTGTGCTGCAGCGAAGCAGGCGGATGGGTCATTTGACCAAGGGCCGGAACTGTTGAAGCTCGCGCGGCCCCATGGCTATACGCATTATTCTGGCTTCATCATCACAGAGCGGACAATCCATACGGTGCTGGCGCAAGGATTCGTCCACGGTGTTACCTGCGCCAATGATTTCTACAAATATGGCACGGCTGAAGACCGCTCCCTTGGCGGCGAGTGGGCACCAGACGAGCGCCGTCGCCGCTGTGTTGAAGCCCATGCCGACGGGTTGACGGAATACCAGGTCCTGGCCGGGCCGAATGAGGATGATTATTTCATCACCGCCATCCGCCACCGGTATAGGCTGTACATTGGCTGGACCTTCATCCGCGCCCTCGATTTTCAGGAAACCGTTGACGCGGACGTTAGCAGCTAGGGCAATTCCCGACCAATCTGAACCAGATTAGTCGGGATAAATTGCCCGCAATCAATGTGATAGAGCGCCTGGCTGCGTGGCCAAGCGACGACGCGCGGCGCTCTAGCCTGCTATGCCCGCTTGGCGACCATGAAGAGGCGGGCGAAGGGGTAGAGTGTCGTCCCGTCTTCCCGGCGCGGATAGGCATCGCGGAGTGCCGCCCCATATTCGACCAAATATTTCGCCGCCATCTTTGGTCCAAGCTCCGTCAGTACTGGCCGCAAGGCGGAACCCTTGACCCATTCCAGCACAGGATCATCGCCGGATAAAACCTGCTGATAGGTCACTTCCCAGATGTCGACGTCACTGGCATGGGGGCGGAGACGGTCATAATAGACAGCGGCTTCATCCACCCATTTGCGAGCAACCGTTTGGCGCAGCGTATCTGTGCCATAGCCTTTGCCGCCATTACCTTCGTTCAGTATTTCCCGCAATAATCGGTGGGAGGCCTGCCCCCAGGAGAGCGGCATTTGCGCCGCGAACACACCGCCTGGGGCAACGCACTGCATGAGGCGCGGGAATAATGTCTCGTGATCGGTCAGCCATTGCAGCGTGGCATTGGTGTAGATCACGTCTGCTGGCTCGCTGGGTTCCCAATTGCTGATATCGGCTTGGCGCCAATCGACCTTGTCGCTGCCCGGCTGTGATTTCGCCTTTTCCAGCATTTCTGCAGAGGCATCGAGGCCGACAACCTGTGCTGCCGGCCAGCGCTCCGTCATAGCCCGGGCAATTTCGCCATTGCCGCAGCCGATGTCCCAGCAGCGGACAGGCGCGTCCAGGTCCACCCGTTGAAAGAGTTCAATGGCCGGGCGGAGGCGATGGCCGCCATAGCGCAAATATTGGCCGGGATCCCACACACCTTCGGGCCGGGTATCGTTCATCTAAATGCGCTCCAGTGACTTCGGCAATGTGATCACAAATTCTGCGCCATCAGGGCCGGACCGGGCAAGTGTGATGTCGCCGCCATGGGCCGTTGCGATTTCTTTTGCGATGGCCAGCCCAAGCCCGCTGCCATCTGCTTTGGACGTGCCGGAGAATGGCTGGAACAGCCGGGGCTCCATGGCACCTGGAATACCGGGGCCGTTATCCGCAATGGAAATGCGGACGCCAGCACCGCCTGTCGTCGTGGCTGCTGCTGTGACGGTTTGCGCACCGGCTTCATAGGCATTTCGCGCCAGGTTTTCGATGGCGCGGGCCAACTGCGCACGATCCACACGCGCATTGAGCCGCTCGGGTGCGAGGTTCTGAAACTGGCGTTTGCCGTTCGCACCACTGCCTGCGAGGGCGGCCTCGCCCGCGTCTTCTATGAGGTCGCGGAGGTCGCATTCGGATTTCTGCAGCTTGGCCTCACCTGTCCGAGCATACCGCACGACGTCCCGGCAAAGAGCGACCGCACGGTCGATAGCACGCAGCATGGTCGGGGCGACACGGCGGACTTCCGGATCGTCGCTATCCTCAATCCGCTCAGACACGAGCTGTGCCGTCGATAGGATGTTGCGGAGGTCATGATTGATCTTAGCGACAGCCTCACCCAGTGCAGCAAGCCGTGTTTTCTGGGCAAGGGCTTGGCGGAGATCCCGCTGCATTTCAGCGAATTCCCGCTCTGCAACGCCGATTTCATCCCGTCTCCGGGTTGGCTGAACGCCACGGTCCGCGTCTTCAGGCAGCGCGCGGAAGTCTGTCATCGCTTCGGTCAACCGGCCGAGTGGGCGGACCATCAGCCATTGCAGACTGAAGTAAACCAAGCACGCTGTGATCAGGGAGATGATGATGGACAGCTCAAGAATACGCCTTGAGTAGTCGATCAAAGACGCCCGCATCGGCGCTTCGGCCATAATGATGCTGACCAGGACAGACGGATCAGACGGCGAGCGGCCAGTAATGCGGATGATGGCATTGTTATCGCGCCGAATCGTCTCAAACGCTTCTAGGATCATGATCATTGGCGTTTCACGGTCCAGGTTGAACACGTGATCAACGGCGGGCGGTGTTTCTTTGCCAAGCATTCGGGTCATCAATGGGCCAAGATGAAGATCGATCCCAAAAGCCCCAACGTGCCGGAGCAACTGCGCTTCAAGCGCAGGGCTTACCTGGCCAGAGGGCGTGGCTTCCAATGCCAGGCCGGCCAAATGCGCATCGGCCAAGCGTTCTTGAAGATACATGGCACGGTAACGGCCAGCAGAGGGCGCAAAGATCAGCACTTCCGCCAGCATGACGAAGAAAATCGTCAGCACGAGCAGCCGAGCCGAAAGGCTGGCAAAAAGTTTCCGAATGCGCCAGACGGCGGCCATGGTGCGTTCCGTTATTGTTTAGCGGTCTTATCCAGGCGCTTGCCAGTGACCTTCTTATAGAGAATCGGCGCGAGCGATAGGATCGCTAATAGCACGAGTGGCAGGATGACCTTCCATTCAAAAATCACATCCAGGTTGGGCGTGCCGCCTTTAGCGAATACAGCGCCAAGTCCAGCGCCGACGCTGGCATACACAAATGTGCCGGGAATGATCCCAAGCGCCGTTGCCGCAACGAATGATTTCAAAGACGCGCCAGCCAAGGCCGGAGCGACATTCACCACGAAAAACGGAAACACTGGCGCTAAGCGGAGGGCGAGAATGTAGGAAAACGCGTTTTCCTCAAAGCCTTTCCGCATTTTCCCAAGCGCTTCACCAACCTTGTCCCGGAAGAAGTCAGCAAAGGCATTGCGGGCGGCAAGGAACAGGATGGTGGCACCGATTGTAGCGCCAATGACCGTCATGCTGCCGCCGATCAGTGTGCCAAAAACAAATCCGCCTGCTAGCGTCAACACCGTCCCAATGGGTAGGGATGCGGCAGTGGATATGATGTAAACGAGGATGTAAGCCGCACCCGCTTTGAAGGGGTTCGCGGCAGTCCAATCAGCCAGGGCAGTGCGATTCTCTGCCAGCGCATCGAGGCTGATGTATTTTCCGCCACCTGCTGCGAAGAATGCAATGAATGCGGCAGCTAATACGGCGAGCGGTAAATAGCGTTTCCAAGCGGGCGCTTTGTCGGCTGTGTCTGCGGCGTCATTCACGGGCGTAAGTCGCAAGTATAGGGCATAAGACTGGGGGTCCGTTGGCTATGTCACTCTGTTATGGAGCAGCAATCTAATGCCGCCTATTCAGGATTCCGTGAATGGCGATGGCGTGGAGAGGCAAGGTGCCGCATTTTACACCGCTGTCATTGACGTTCGCCGCTGAAATCGACTATACACCGCCTTCCGCATTTACCGGCAGCGGGCCCGGCGCGTTTACGCATGCGCCTTCGTTGGGTTGCCGCCGTTGTAGGCTGTATGCAGATGCAGTCGTGATAGTTTGGAGTTCGATGCTATGAAACGCACCTATCAGCCGAGCGTGATCGTTCGCAAGCGCCGCCATGGTTTCCGCTCACGGATGGCCACTGTTGGTGGTCGCCGCGTGTTGAGCAACCGTCGCGCCAAGGGCCGTAAGCGCGTTTCCGCTTAGGTCTTTCTACAGCAGCGTTGAAGCGCAGGCGGCTGTGATGGATGAGAATGCATCCACCCCAACGCTGCTGCGCCTGAAAGAACGCAAGGATTTTCTGGCCGCCGCCAAAGGGCGGAAGGCCGGGTCGGGCACGCTCTCCCTGCAGGGACGTCGGCGGCGAAGCTACGAATCCGACAAAGCCGACCCAAGCGCAATCCGTATCGGCTTCACCTGTTCAAAACGTGTTGGCAATGCCGTCGCCCGCAATCGCGCGCGGCGCCGCTTGAAAGCTGCCGCTGCGGAAATCGCTCCAGCGCTGGCTGCAACGGGCTGTGATTACGTTCTGATTGGTCGCCCCCAGACAATTGATTGCCCGTTTGACACGCTTCAGGCGGATATGCGCCGGGCGTTTCAACAGGTCACGGCGAAATTGCAGGACAAGCGTTAATGCGCCGGGTACTCATCCAGATGCTATCCGCACCGGTGCATGTGTATCGCTATTGCATATCGCCCTTCACACCGATGGCCTGCCGCTTCAATCCCACCTGTTCCGCCTATGCGCTGCAGGCGTTGAAGGTGCATGGGCCGCTGAAGGGTGGGTGGCTGGCCGTTCGCAGGCTTGTTCGGTGCCACCCTTGGGGCGGCAGCGGTGATGACCCGGTTCCGGCCTCAACCCGTCATCCGACCGCACCGCTCACAAAGAAATGCGGGCATTCCGGCCCATAAGCGACCATATGCGCAAGTATTGGGGTGGAGACTGGATGATTTCCGGGCTAGAACCCTTCAACAGATTTAAGCAGGGCGTATCTCGCCCCTTCCCAAATAGACGGTTTAGGACTTCGCGCGATGGAGCAACGCAATCTTTTTATAGCGATGGCGGCGTCGCTTGTGATTTTGCTCGGCTGGAATGTTATGTTTCCGCCGCCGAAACCAGCACCCAAGCCAACAGCAGCCATCACGGCTGATGGAACGCCTGCGGCACCCGCAAGCGACGCAGCTATTCCCGGCCCACCCAGAGAAGCGACCGGACCAAGTGCGATCACCGCCGATGGCGGACAAGCCCGCGGCCTGACCCGGACAGCAGCGCTGAACCAAAGTGCCCGCGTGACGATTTCAACGCCGCGCCTCGCCGGTTCTATCTCGCTTACGGGTGCTAGCCTGGATGATCTGACGCTTTCCACCTACAAGCAGACCTTGGCTGAAGACAGCCCGCCAATCACGCTGCTGTCCCCATCCGGCGGGCCAGACGCCTATTTTGCCCGTTTCGGTTGGTCCGCAACTGCCGGCAAAGAAGCCAGCGTGCCGACCAGTAAAACCGAATGGCGCTCGAACGATCGAACGCTGACGGAAAATGGCTCCGTCGTCATGACCTGGGAAAGCCCGGACGGCATGCTCTATGAGCGCACGATCGCGCTTGACGACGGCTATATGTTCACTGTCACGGATGTTGTGAAGAACAATAGCGCTGACGCCACAACGCTCTATCCGTACAGCTTGGTTTCCCGTGCTGGCGAGCCCGAGACATCTGGTCTTTATGTGCTGCATGAAGGGCCGATTGGGGTCCTCAATGATACCCTCGAAGAACTCTCATACGACGATCTGTTTGACGACGGTAAGTCTGAAATCATCACCCATGAGACGACTGGCGGATGGATCGGCATCACGGACAAGTATTGGCTTGCAGCGCTTGTGCCGCCATTCGATCAACCCGTGAAAGCGCGCTTCCTGCACACAAATGCAGGCGGCGTTAGTCGCTATCAGACCGATTATCTAGGTGGTGCAGTGTCAATTGCGCCGGGTGCTTCCCATGAAGTTACGCACCGGTTCTTCGGTGGTGCCAAAGAAGTTGGCCTACTGGATCGCTACGAAGAAAATTTGAACATTCCGCTGTTCGATAAAGCGATTGATTTTGGCTGGTTCTATTACCTGACCAAGCCGTTCTTCTATGCGCTGGAATGGTTCTATCATCTGCTTGGCAACTTCGGCCTTGCGATCATGGCGTTGACGGTTTGCGTGAAGATCGTGTTCTTCCCGCTCGCCAATAAGTCCTACAAGTCCATGGCGGCGATGAAGGGCCTGCAGCCTGAAATGCTGAAACTGCGTGAGCGTTATGGCGATGACCGTCAGAAGCTCAATCAGGAAATGATGGCGCTTTATAAGAAAGAAAAGGTCAATCCTGCATCCGGCTGTTTGCCGATTATCGTGCAGATTCCGGTGTTCTTCTCGCTCTACAAAGTTCTGATCGTGGCGATTGAAATGCGCCATGCGCCATTCTTTGGCTGGATTCAGGATTTGTCGGCACCAGACCCAACCAACATCTTCAACGTGTTCGGGTTGCTCCCATTCACGCCGCCAAGCTTTATGCATATTGGTGCTTGGGCGGTTATGATGGGCATCACGATGTTCCTGCAGCAAAAGCTGAACCCGCAGCCGACGGATCCGATGCAGGCACGGATATTCATGCTCATGCCGCTGATTTTCACGGTGCTGTTGTCCGGTTTCGCAGCGGGCTTGGTCATTTACTGGACCTGGAACAACCTGCTTTCAATCTGCCAGCAGGCGATTATCATGACGCGCGCTGGTGTGCCATTGGGCGGCGGGACGAAAAACAAGCCCGCAGCAGGCAAAGCGTAGAGCTTGGCTGATGCCAGAGATAGACAGCCCTAGTTTCGACGATCCCGATACGCCGGAACGGCTGGAAGAGGGGCGCTTGCTGTTCACCAAGGAATGCGAATTCCTTTGGGAAGCCAAGGCGCTCGACAACCTGCCGCCGCTGGGGTTGCCGGAAGTGGCGTTTGCTGGCCGTTCCAATGTCGGCAAATCTAGTTTGGTGAATGCATTGACCGG
This sequence comes from uncultured Alphaproteobacteria bacterium, assembly GCA_938083135.1. Classification (GTDB taxonomy): domain Bacteria; phylum Pseudomonadota; class Alphaproteobacteria; order Bin95; family Bin95; genus VMCJ01. The sequence goes on from CALLKY010000033.1 coordinate 56,019, forward strand.
CCAGAAGGCGCTCGCGCGCTCTTCGAACACGCCAGGGCGCACCCAGTCATTGGTGTTCTTTGAGCTAGGCCAGCGCTTGCGATTGGTTGATCTGCCGGGCTATGGCTATGCTAAAGTTTCCCGCACCAAAGTGGCGGATTGGACAGAACTGACACGGGATTTTCTGCGTGGCCGTTCAACCCTCGCACGGCTTTATTTGTTGGTTGATGCGCGACATGGTTTCAAACCCAGTGATCATGAAATGATGGATATGCTGGATGAATCCGCGCTGTCCTATCAGATCATTCTGACCAAAGCCGACAAGCTGAAACCAAACCAGCAATCAACAATGTTGGCAGCGACGGAAGCGGTGGCCAGAAAGCGCCGCGCCGCGCATCCAGAAGTTTTGCTGACCAGCGCTGGCAAGAACATTGGCATCGCCGCATTGCGTTCGCGTATGGCGGCCCTGGCTGTATAGTCTCCCCCTGAATTGACCAGAATACGAGAAGCGTAATGAGCGATATTTCTGCGGATAGAATGGCCCGTGTCGACATGCTGTCGGAGGCGTTGCCGTTTATGCGCCGTTACGCTGGCGAAACCATCGTCATCAAGTATGGCGGCCATGCGATGGGTGATCAGGACTTAGCGGACAACTTCGCGCGGGATATTGTGCTGCTGAAACAGATCGGCGCCTTCCCCATCGTTGTTCACGGTGGTGGCCCGCAGATCGGCGATATGCTGAAGCGGCTGCAGATCAAAAGCGATTTTGTCGACGGTCTGCGCGTCACTGGTGCCGATACAGTGGAAGTCGTGGAAATGGTGCTGTCTGGCGGCATCAATAAGGGCATTGTCGCCGCGATCAATCGTGCTGGTGGCCGCGCGATTGGTCTTTCTGGCAAAGATGCGAACCTGATCCGCGCCAGCAAGCTTGGCCACAAAACCCGTGATAGCGACAGCAATATCGAAAAGATCATTGACCTGGGCTTTGTTGGAAAGCCTGAAGAAGTGAACGGCCAAGTGCTGGCGGAACTGGCGCGCACAGGTGTGACGCCTGTGATCGCACCGGTTGGCTTCGATGCCGCTGGCAATACCTACAATATCAATGCTGATACGGCGGCAGGTGCTGTTGCATCTGCCGTGAAGGCCAAGCGGCTGTTGATGCTGACCGATGTCGCCGGAGTCTTGGATGCCAAGGGCAAGCGGATTGAGGATATTGCGGCAGATACGGCCCGACGCATGATCAATGAAGGCGTTATCAAGGGTGGCATGATCCCCAAGATCGAAACCTGCCTGGAAGCTGTGGCTGAAGGCGTTGAAGCTGCTGTTATCCTGGACGGGCGTGTTCCCCACGCCATCCTGCTCGAAATCTTCACAGAGCGCGGCGATGGAACCTTGATCCGCCCAGGTTGAGGCGCTAATCGCTTTCGAGAACAGAATCCCAATAGAGATAGTCCCGCCAGCTCTCGTGCAGGAAGTTTGGTGGGAAGGCTTGGCCGCGCGCTTGTAGCTCGTACACTGTTGGCTCCGTAGGTGTGTGACGAAGCGGCATGTGGGCTTCTTTTGGCGTGAGGTTGGCTTTTGCCAGATTGCAGGCACCGCAAGCGGTCGCGACATTGGCCCAGTCCGTGCGGCCGCCACGGGAGCGGGGGATAACGTGGTCGAACGTTAGCTCAGACGTCACGGCCTTCACGCCGCAATAGGAGCAGCAGAATTGATCCCGCAAAAACACATTAAAGCGGGTGAAGGCTGGCCGTTTCGCCGGAGCGATATATTCTTTAAGGGAGATAACGCTTGGCGCGTGCATTTCGAAAGTAGGGGAGCGGACTGGCGCATCGTCATATTCAGCCAGCACATTGACCTTTTCCAGAAAGACAGCCTTAACAGCATCGCGCCAGGACCAAAGCGACAATGGAAAGTAACTCAGCGGCCTGAAATCGGCGTTCAGGACCAAAGCAGCACGATTATCAAGCATGGTAGTCAGAGCCCTCCGTCGTGGTGGGATGAAACAAAGCCTCTCGTAAGCTACATATTGGGCCATAAACAGTGATTGTGACAAGATGAAGACAATGACCGCCCCAGAAAAATCGGCAGAAGCTGGGGATGAAGCAGAAACGAAAGATAAGCCACGGCTAAGTGTTGTCCGTCTGCTGATGCCCTACCTTTGGCCCAAAGACCGGCCAAGCTTCAAGCTGCGCATCATTCTGGCCACGATTTGCCTCGTGCTGGCGAAAGTGTCGAACGTCTACGCCCCGCTGTTCTTCAAAGATGCTATTGATGCGTTGGAGAACAAGCCGGAACTCGCGATTGCTGCACCCTTGGGCATTATCTTCGCGTATGGGCTCGTGCGGATTGGTGCGACGCTGTTTGGAGAAATTCGCGAAGCGTTGTTTGCCGCTGTCGCCCAAGGTGCAATTCGTGGCGTTGGGCTGGACGTATTCCGCCACCTCCATAACCTCTCATTGCGCTTTCATCTAGAACGCCGCACAGGTGGGCTAAGCCGGGCGATTGAGCGCGGCGTGAAGGCAATTGAGACGCTGCTGCGGTTCGCTGTATTCAGCGTGTTGCCGACGATTTTCGAAATCATCGTCGTATTGGCGATCCTTTGGAACATGCTGGATTGGCGGTTCGCAGCCGTCACCGCCGCCACAATCGTCATCTACGTGACGTTCACAAAATACGTCACCACTTGGCGTCTTGGCATTCGGCGGACGATGAATGAAGAAGACAGTCGCGCCCATTCCAAAGCTGTCGATAGCCTGCTGAACTTCGAAACAGTCAAATATTTCAACGCCGAAAAACATGAAGCTGGGCGCTTCGACCAGGCGCTCGGCGCATACGAAAAAGCTGCTGTAAAAAGCTCGCTTTCACTGTCTGCGTTGAATGTGGGCCAGGCTGCGATCATCTCAATCGGTCTGGTTGCGGTAATGATGATGGCAGCGGTCGGCATTCAGAAAGGCACGATGACGCTGGGCGAATTCGTGATGGTGAACGCCTATCTGATCCAGCTTTATCAACCGCTCAATATGTTCGGCTTTGTGTATCGTGAGATCATGCAAGCGCTGATCGATATGGAGAAAATGTTTGGCCTGCTTGATGTGAAGCCGGAAGTGCCGGACAAGCCAAACGCGCCACAGCTGACAGTGGCGGAAGGGGCGATCGCGTTTGAGGATGTGCATTTCGCCTATGATCCTCGCCGGCCTATTTTGCAGGGCGTTTCGTTTCAGGTTCCGGCCGGTAAAACGGTTGCGGTGGTTGGCCCGTCCGGTGCGGGCAAGTCCACCATTGGGCGGCTGCTATATCGGTTCTACGACGTGCAAAAGGGCCGAATCACGATTGATGGCCAAGACCTGCGGGATGTTGATCAAACCAGCGTGCGCGCCGCCATTGGCACGGTGCCGCAGGATACGGTGCTGTTCAACGATTCCATCCTCTACAACGTGCTCTATGGTCGCCAGGACGCATCGCCGGAGGAGGCCAAGGAGGCGGCCCGTCTCGCGCGCATTGCGGACTTTGTTGAAGGCCTGCCAGATGGATGGGACGCGGAAGTGGGTGAGCGCGGACTGAAGCTTTCCGGTGGTGAAAAGCAACGTGTTGCCATCGCTCGTACGATCCTCAAGAACCCGCCAATCCTAATCCTAGATGAAGCGACATCCGCATTGGATACCGCGACGGAGCGGGAAATTCAGACCAATCTGGAAGAACTTGCTGAAGGGCGTACGGCCATCGTCATCGCCCATAGGCTTTCAACGGTGGTCAATGCTGATGAAATCCTGGTCTTCCAGGGCGGCAAGATTGTGGAGCGCGGGACGCACCGGGTACTCATGGCAGCAAACGGTGTCTACGCCGAAATGTGGGAACGCCAGCAGGAAGACCGCGAGGAAATCGAAGCCGTTCCTGCTTGAGGTTCGACAGCGCAGTATCGTCGCGATACGCTTTTCCTTGGGGACAAGCGAAAGGCGGGTTGCGGGATGAGCGATAAGGCGGCGGGAGCAGAGATCAGCGAGATCGCGATTGTTGATATGGGTCCATTGTCGGATGGTGATGCTGCTGGCCAGCAGGCTGTAGCGGCGGCGCTGCGCCATGCGCTTGAAACGGCAGGATTTCTAATTCTGACCAATCATGGCATCCCCCAAGACCTGATTAAGCGCACATTCGCTGAAGCAGAACGTTTCCACAATCAGCCAATGGAGGCCAAACATGCCCTGCTGATGAATGAGCATAGCAACGGCTATATGGCGATGAACCGTTATAACGTCCGCACATCCCGCGTTAGCGAGTCGAGCGCCAAGCCGGATAGGAACGAGGCGTTTTTCTTGAAGCGGGAACGGTCGCCGGATGATCCGCTGGTGAAGGCTGGCAGGCGCTTTGCCGGGCCGAATGAGTGGCCGGACAATCTGCCTGGGTTCAAAGAAACCGTGCTGGAATACACGGGCGCGGTAGAGGCGATGACGCAACGCCTACTGCCCGCGCTCGCTGTATCGCTTGATCTGCCGAAGGATGGTTTCAGCGATGCCTTCGCGGAATGCATGTTCACCTTCCGCCTTTCCCACTACCCTCCAGTTCCAGCGCACGAGGCTGGGCAATACGGGATCGCACCGCATACAGACGCCAGCTTCATGACCTTCCTGCCGCAATCTGGCGTTCCCGGCCTGCAAATCCGCGTGGGGGAGGATAAGTGGCTGGATGTACCTTACGTGCCGAACTCTTTCGTTGTGAATGCAGGCGACACGCTGCAGCGCTGGACGAATGGGCGCTATAAATCCACGCCGCACCGTGCCTTGCCGCCCATTGGCGAGCGCCGCTACGCCATTCCTTATTTTTTGGCACCGCATCTGGACACAGTCATCGATTGCCTGCCGTCCTGCCAAAGCCCCGAAAACCCCCCACAATACCCGCCGATCGCCTACAGCGACTGGCTCGCCTGGTGGTATGACCGCAATTACAACACGGACGATCAGGCAGATCTGGCGAAAGATCATGCGGCTCTGCAGACCAATGCCTGAAAGCGCGCACCCCCAAGCCGTGACCGTTGAATCGGCGGACGGACGTATCGTTGTGATGGATTCAATGACCTATGTGGATGGGCGGAACGGCCCGGGCGATGTCCTGATCGCCGCCTCATATTTCGGCTCAATGCCGGTATGCCATTGGGTGCTACCGGTCCGTCCCAAAGGCGTGATCGCGCAGGAAGCGGGTGGCGGCAAGAACATGGCTGGCGTTAGCGGTCTATGGGCGCTTGACGGACACGGCATTCCGGGTGCGGCGACCACGACGGCCTCCTGCCGGATTTCGGATGGTGCGGATATGTACGTGAACGGCATCATTGCCCAAGTGAACGCCAGCGCTGAACGCCTCAATATAAAGCCAGGGATGGGCGCGGGTGCGGCAGCTGAATTAATGTTGCACGCCGCCAGATTAGAGGCCGAGCCCGGAGGGTCTTATGACGTGGTTTATGAAGGTGCCCACGGGCGGATCATGGCACTCGGCTCCACATCGTTCATCTCTAACGCATATGCGGGTGATGTGATCTGCGCTGGATCAGCCTTCAGCGAACCTTCAGCCGCTTATGCGGCACCTTATGCGATTCGTGGTCTGATCTGTAATGACGCTGGGCGCTGCAAGGATGATTCTGGCATTGCAGGTCTGGCAGTTATGGAGGCCAAATCCATTCCTGCCGCTGCTGTCTCTGCCACTAGCGCAGAAATTGGCGACGGTCTCAGCACGTATCGGGACGGCGCGATCTCCGCTCTCAACGCGTCCGCCCGCGCTCTTGGCGTCACCGAAGGCATGGCCGCAAAACAGGCGTCGCTGCTGATGCTAAGTGCCGGGTGAGCGGCGGATTACTCCGCCTTCCCCCACCCGCCAGCGCCGGGCGATTCGACCAGCGCCATGGACCCGTCCGGAACCAGTCGGTCGCCGGTTTTACCGGGCAATGGCGTTTCATCGCCATTGGCACCGATAAAGCCGAACCGGCCTTTGCCGCCGTCTCCACCGCCTTGTAGGCCCCAGGGCGCATGGCGGAAGCGTTCGCCGACGCCGTTGAAGGTGCAAGCGTGATCTACGGGTTTCACGACCCTACGAATGCCGCGCCCGCCTGGATGCTTGCCTGCACCCCCTGAATTCGGCACGAGACCGTATTCCAGCACCATCAACGGATATTCCATTTCGATGGCTTCAACGGGCAAGTTGGATGTATTGGTAATGCCGGTTTGAACGCCATCCTTGCCGGGCTTGGTGGGCCTGCCACCCGCACCGCCGCCAATGGTCTCCAGATACACATATGCCTCACCATTGCGGGGATCGATCCCAGAGAAAACGGCCATTGTATTGGCGCCGTTAGGGGCGGCGGGCACTCTGTCTGGCAGTGCCGGGGCCAGGGCTCCCATGACAACATCGATGACCCGTTGGCAGGTATGGGCCCGTCCAGCGACAGGGGCTGGGAACACGGCGTTGCATACAGTTGCTTCGGGGGCAGTGATAGGCGCGCAGTCAATAACAGCCTGGGTGTTCGGCGCTTCCGGGTCCAGCAGCGCTTTGATCGCGTAGATCACGGCGGCCTGTGTGGCGTTCAGTGTCATGTTGACGTTGCCCGGCACTTGCGGGCTGGAGCCGGCAAAGTCGAAGCTAAGCTTGCCGCCCTTCGCCACAATCGTCACTTCAAAAACGATGTCGAACGTCTCAACGCCGTCATCATCCATCATGTCGCGGAAGTTATAGGTCCCGTCTGGCACCTGCTTTAGCGCGTCGGCGATGCGGGCGGCGGAGCGGTCCAGCAATTGGCGGAACCCGGCGCGCATCGTTTTCGCACCGTAGCGCGCGCCCAATTCCTGCATGCGGCGAACGCCAAGCTTGGCAGCGGCGATCTGGGCGTAGTAGTCGCCCCGGCGTTCTGTTGGCGCGCGGGCGTTCAGCAGGAAGATGTCCAGGATTTCCTGGTTGATTTCATCCTTAGTTCCAATACGCGTGACGGGAATACGCAGGCCTTCCTGGAAAATCTCCGTCATCCCGCCAGACATACTACCAGCGGCCATGCCGCCAATATCAGCATGGTGCGCGATGTTGCAGACGAAGCCGACCAGGAGCCCATCAACGAATACGGGTGCTGCGAAATTCACATCCGGCAAGTGCGTGCCGCCCGCGGTATGCGGATCATTGGCGACAAATAGGTCGCCTGCGTGAATATCATCGCCGTATTTTTCGATCACACAGCGCATCAGGCCGCTCATGGAAGCGACATGAATTGGCAGGCTCATATCCGCCTGGGCGATCAGGTCACCGTCGGCATTCATGATCGCGGTTGAGTGGTCGTGACGTTCTTTAATATTCGTGGAATAGCTCGCCTTCATCAGCGCGACGAAGCTTTCGTCATTAATGGATTTGAGCGCATTGGTGAGGATTTCGAGGCCGATAGCGTCAAGTTCAGCCATAATTATGCCCCCTTCAGAGCGATGAGCATTGAGCCGTCTGGGCGGACATCTACTATGTCTCCCGGATGCACCGGCGTCGTTGCGTCTAATTGGTCGATGATGGCGGGGCCGGTGAACGTCATGCCCGGTGCCAGGGTTTCCCGGCGATAAATCGGCGTTTCCATCGAATCCTTGCCATCAAACCATACCGGGCGATGGCCGGTTGGTTCCGGCATAGGCTGGGCCTTGCCCGGTTCTGGCATGTCCTCGGCATCGTAAAGCCGCCCACGGGCTGTCATGCGGAAGTTGACGATTTCAATCGCCGCCCCCGGGTCATGGAAGCCGTAAGCGCGGTCATGGGCAGCGAAGAATGCGTTCGCCAGCGCTGTGGTATCCGGCATGTCAGTGCCAGATAGGCTGGGCGCAGAGGCGACGGGAACGATCAGCTCAAAGTTCTGGCCGACATAGCGAAGATCCAGCGCCAATTCCATGGTGCGGGTTGCATCGGGCAGGTTTTCAGCATCGAACCATTCTGCAGCGCGGGTGGCGAGGCTCGTCACCGTATTCGCCGCAACGCTCATCTGATCCGCATGGAGGGGTAGGCGGAGGCTGGCGACGAAATCTTCCTTCTGATCTGACACCAGCAGGCCTTCCGCGCACACAATGCCGGGGGAGGGCGGTACGAGCACTTCGCCCATGCCAAGTTCTGCGGCGACTTCACGGGCATGCAACGCGCCAGCGCCGCCAAAGGCCATCAGCACGAATTCGCGCGGGTCACGGCCCCGTTCAACGGACATGCGCCTGACAGACCGCGTCATGTTGGCGACAGCGATAGCAAGCACGCCGAGAGCAGCTTCCTGCAAGGACACGCCGACTTTTTCTGCGACGGGCTTCAATGATGCTTCAGCAACAACCGGGTCCAGCGGCATTGCGCCATCGAGTAAGCCCGTTGGCGACAGGCGGCCAAGCACTAGGTTTGCGTCTGTCACAGTCGGCTCCGTGCCGCCCTGGCCATAACAGGCTGGCCCAGGCACCGCACCTGCGCTGATGGGGCCGACTTTCAGCAGGCCATCGCGGTCAAACCAGGCGATAGACCCGCCACCGGCACCAACGGTATCGATATCGACCATGGCGAGGCGAATGGGGAACCCAGCGACATCGCGCTGAAACGCAATCTCCGTTCGGCCATCTTCAATCAAGGCCACGTCAGCGCTGGTGCCGCCCATATCAAGGGTCACAACGTTTGGACGCCCGGCACGAAGGGCGATATGCGCGGCACCTACAGCACCTGCCGCAGGCCCGGATAAGGCCGTCCGCACGGGGAATGACGCGGTCCGCTCGGCAGACATTAGCCCGCCAGAGGATTGGTTCACGCCAAGCGCCGCCCCTTTGACGGCATCGTCCAATCCAGCCGCCAGCCGCTCCACATAGCCTGCCATGAGCGGCTGTAGGTAAGCGTTGATTGCAGTTGTTTGAAAGCGCTCGTATTCCCGGAATTCCGGCTGAACGTCGGAACTCAACGAAACGCGCAAATTAGGCGCAATCGCTTTGATTGCGTTGGCGAGTTGTTGTTCATGCGCCGGATTGCGGTAGGCGAAGAGGAAGCAGATCGCGACCGCATCAGCGCCACTATCGACAATTTCACGGGCGGCACGAGCGGCCTCGGCGTCGGTCACCGGCAGCACGGCCTCGCCCCGCCAATCCAGGCGCTCAGCGACTTCGAAGCGCATCGCTTCAGCGGCTAATGGCTCCGGCTTATCCAGGTTGAGGTCATACATATGTGGTCGCACTTGGCGACCGATTTCCAGCAGATCCCGGAATCCTCTGGTGGCGACGGCGGCGATGCTGGCACCTTTCCGCTGGATCAACGCATTGGTTGCGACCGTCGTGCCGTGGGCGATGCGCGCGGCTTCAGCCAGCGGCACATCATGGGCTGCGGCCATTTCAGCCAAGCCAGAAAGGATCGCTTCTCCAGGGTCTGCCGGGGTGGAGGGCCGCTTGAACACGACCTCCCGGCCTGAGGCGCCGTCGCGGGCATGGAAATCTGTGAAAGTGCCGCCGACATCGACGCCAATCGTCCAACTCATATGTGCAACTCAAGCCTTCCTGCGTAATAAACTGAACGCGGCAAACAGCACCGCGATAATCGCGATTCCGGCGGCGATATTTCTTTGGTTCATAATGCTGGCCGTTTCGCTTGCCTGCAATGTCTGGGTGGCTGCGGCCTGGGCGCGCTCGGCCTGGAGTGCAGCGATAGCATCAGCTTCAGCGGCTTTAACGGCGGCGGTCGCTTCTGCTGTGACGCGTTTCGTTGCGGCTTCCGCGATGTCCAGGTCTTCTTGCAGGCTGGTGCGCTCGTTATAGGCCGATGCCAGATTAGCCTCCATTCCAGACAACTGCTCTTCCAACTGTTGAATCCGATCGGCACTGGCGGAGGTTTCAGCAAGTTCTGCTGCTGCCGCACGTTCTGCCCCGACGGCGGAGGCCAAGGCCGCGCGCGCTGAAGATCGCCCTCCAGTGCTGCTGAAGCCTGCGTTTGGCCAGCAAGAGCCTGGGCGGTTTCGGACTGTTTGGCTTCAAGGTCTGCAACTTGCCCCTGCAGGTCGTTCACTTGGCCGACCAGTTCACCGATCCGGTCACGGAAGTCTGCATTTTCCGCAGCCATCAGGGCGGCTTGGTCTTCGAGCGCAATTTTATCTGCAGCAAGCGTGGAGTTCTCGGCGCGTACTGCAGCCAACCGGCTGGCCAATCCACCCGCTTTACCGGACAGCGACTGGCGTTCAGATTTTAGGTCTTCGAGCCGATTTTTGAGGTTTCCTGCTTCCGCTGAAAGGTCTCGATTCTGGGCGCTTGCATCCGAAAGCGCCTGACGTGCGGTGGCGAGTTGTTGTGTCAGCACCTGAATTTCTGCCGCCTGGGCTGATACCCGGTCCGCAAGTACCTGCTTTTCGCCTGATAGCTGATCAGCGACCGCTTTAGCGCTGGTGGTTTCGGTCGTGAGGTCCGCAATCTTTGCGTTTGCAGCGCCGTTCTCAGCCTCTAAGGCACTTTGTCTTATCGTCAGATCATTGATCTGGCCGCGAAGGATGGTTTGTTCGGCTTTGAGGCCTGAAATTTCTGCCGAAAGCTGCACAGCCCGTGCTTCCGCCGCACGGGCTTTTTCTTCCGCGGCCTTTGTTTCGGCAGTAAGGGCGCGGATGCGATTGAGGACGCCGCCGCCGCCTGGTGGTTCGGGCAAGTTCGGCGGCGTTAGATTTGGCGCTTTTGGGGCTTGAGGCCGTGCAATCGTTGGCGCTTCAATAGTCGGGCGGGTGACGGATTGCGCAGCGGCGCTAGAGGCTAGGCCGCATAGGGCCAAGCCAGCGCCGACAAGCGCTGTAATGGCCCGGTGGGAAATCATGCAACGTCGTCGAACGCAGCCGCTGCATCGTCTTCGATGTCGAGCTGCAATACGTCATTAAAGCGATTGAATGCGCCACAAAGCGCAATGCGCCAGGTGAGTTCGACGATTTCAGGCTCACCAAAATATTCGCGTAGACGGTCAAAAATACCGTCGCGCACCCGGTTTGGGTCCATCGTCACCTGTCGGGCGTATTCGATGACCAAGCGATCTTTAGCATCGAACTCATCCACATTGTCATAATCCAGGATGTTCTCGATAGCGTGCTTAGAAGCGCCAATGACATTCAGCATCGGGCTGTGGTGTGCGACGCAATAATCGCAGGCGTTTAGCTTGGAGACTGCGACCAGCGCCAGTTCCAGGGACCGCCTGTCCAGCACGCCTTCATCACGCAGTTCGCCAAGCAATCCGAAGATATTGTTCAGGATCGGTGGGCGTTGTGCCATGGCACCAGCAAGGCTGGCGAACGGCCCATAGCCCGTGACTTCATTGAAGGTCGCTTTGGCTGAATCCGGCACCTCCGCCCCTGCTAATGTCTTCACGCGCGCCATCATACTGTCTCCCGCTGAATTCTGTTGGCGGGACAGTACAAGCACACGGGCTATCAGCCAAGCGCGTCCGCTAAAATCTCGACCAGATGGCGGGCTTTGCGGCCAGCACCATCGGCGATTTGGTGACGACAGCTTGTGCCATCCGCGACAATCAGAGTCTCACTATCGGCAGCGCGCACTGCCGGTAGCAATTTGGCCTCCGCCATTTTCAATGAAACATCGATGGTCTTCGCCTGATACCCAAACGCGCCGGCCATACCGCAGCAGGAGGTCTCGATCATGGATGCTTCCATGTCCGGGATTAGCTTGAGGGCAGCCAAAGTGGCTTCTGCCTTGCCAAACGCCTTCTGGTGGCAATGGCCATGGACCAGGGCTTTCGGTGCCAATGGGCGGAGTTTTTGGCGGAGAGCATCTGCTGCATCTGTTGCCAGAAAATCGTCAATCAGCCGGACAGCCTGACCTAGCGCCGCTGCACGGGGGCCAAGGTTCAGCGCTTCAAACTCATCCTGGAAGGTGAAGAGGCACGCCGGCTCCAGCCCAAGCACGGGTGCGCCAGCGTTCACAAAGGGCGATAGCAGGTCGAGCGTGCGCTGGGCCTCCACTTTGGCCTCATCAATTAGCCCGGCACCAAGGAACGTGCGACCGCAGCACGGCCCGCGCCCATCTGGGCCACGCACAACGTGAACGGTATATCCGGCCGCTTGCAGCACTTTTACGGCGGCGCGGGGCTTTTCGGGCTCGAACCATGTCGTGAACGTATCTGCGAACAGCACGACGTCAGACCCGTCGCCCTTGATCGTCCCGCCAACGGTTTCCCGGAACGGACGGCTGCTCCATTCAGGCAATGAGCGCTTGGCGGAGAAGCCCGTTATCCGTTCGCTGAGTGCTGCGGCACCCGGCAATTTATCGCGGAGGTTCAGCAGTGCCCGTAGCTTCGAAAGACGTGGCGCTTGGCGAGGCAGGAAGGCGGTCATTTTTTCGCCAGCAGTCAGCTTGCGGCGCTTTAGTTCCTGGTAGGAGACCTCAATTTTCATGCGGGCCATGTCAACGCCAGTCGGGCACTCGCGGCGGCAGCCTTTGCAGCCAACACACAGTTCCATGGCGTCGCTGACGGCTTCAGATGCAGCGTCCTCTGGCCCTAATTGTCCGGAAAGTGCGAGCCGTAGCGTGTTGGCCCGGCCGCGTGTTACATCCCGCTCATCCTGGGTCGCGCGGAAGCTGGGGCACATGACGCCTGCTTGCAGGGACCGGCAGGTGCCGTTGTTGTTGCACATCTCCGCCGCACCCAGAAATCCACCCCAGGGCGACCAATCCAAGCCGGTTTCGATTTCAACAGGCGCATACTCTGGCTTGAAGCGCAGCAGGCTGCGGTCATCCATTTTGGGTGGGCGGACGATATTGCCCGGGTTGAACAATCCGCCCGGATCGAATTTGTCTTTGATTTCCTCAAATGCACGGGCGAGGCGGGGGCCTTGCATGACCTCAATGAATTCGGAGCGGACTTTGCCATCCCCATGCTCCCCGGAATGGGAGCCACCATATTCTGCGACGATGGCGAAGGTTTCTTCTGCGATGGACCGCAGCTTGGCCGCACCCTCCGCCTGCTTCATATCCAGGATCGGGCGCACATGCAGCAGGCCAACGCTGGCATGGGCATACCATGTGCCGCCCGCCTGATATTTATCGAACAGGTCCGTGACCCGCGCCGTGAAATCCGCCAGATGCTCCAGCGGGATCGCGCAATCTTCGATGACGGATACGGGCTTGGCGCTGCCTTTCATTGCCATAACGATGTTCAGCCCGGCCTCCCGAACACCCCATACGCGCTTCTGCTGGCCTGGGTCCGTCACTGGCACAACAGCGTTCGGATAGCCAAGATCGCCCATCAACGCATCCAAATCCTGGAGGCGGGGGGCCAGGGCGGCGTCGCTTTCGCCGGAGAATTCTACGATCAGTAGCGCGTGCGGTTCGCCAGGGGTCATGATTTTTGCGATATCAGCAAAGGCTGGCATGGCGCGGGAGCGTTCGATGATCGTGCGATCTACCAGTTCCACCGCATCCGGCTTCAGCGTCACCAAATGTTTGGTGGCGACCATGGCTTCCTGGAATGTAGGGAACTGGCAGATGCCAAGGGCCTTGCGCACGGGCACCGGCTGCAAGTCCAGCTCAATCTCCGTGAAAAAGCCGAGTGTGCCTTCGCTACCAACCAGAATGTCGGCCATGTTGAATGCAGCATTCCGCACTCGGTGCAGATTATAGCCCGCCACATGGCGCAGCACCTTCGGCACTCGCTCCGCAATATCAAACGCTTCACGGGCGGAAAGTTCGCGTAGGAATTTGACGAGCGGGTCTGTGTCATCCGGCGTGACGGCCTTGAAGCGGCGGCCTGCGCCATCTGCCATCAACGCATCCACGCGGGCGACATTGTCCGCCATGATGCCGTAACGGATAGAGCGCGCGCCGGAAGAATTATTCGCCGTCATCCCACCAATGGTGCAGCGGCTCGCCGTGGACGGATCAACCGGGAAGAAGAGCTTGTGCTGCGCCAGTGCGGCGTTCAATTCCGCCAGCACCACCCCTGGCTGCACGATGGCGCGCTTGGCGTCCGGGTCAATATCGATGATTTTGTTGAGATGGCGGGACGTATCAATAACGACCGCTTCCCCCACCGTCTGCCCACATTGGGAGGTGCCAGCACCGCGCGGCAACACAGGAACGCCTGCGTCTCGCGCATACGCCAACGTGGCTTCCACATCCGCAATAGAGTTCGGACGGACCACGGCCAGCGGTGTCTGCTGATAGATGGACGCGTCCGTGGCGTAACGGCCAAGATCTGCCGGGGATGAAAGGACATCGCCTTCGATGGCGGCGGTAAGGCGGCTTCCGTCAGGCATGGGTGTGAGCTTTCGAATGTCGCATGGATCAGGATGGCGTAGGGGTTAGAGGCTTTGCCGCTGTCTTCCCCCCTCACCCTGCCCTCTCCCCCCTGTGGGGGGCGAGGGTCCTAAAAATAAGAGAGGCGGCGATTGTGAGGGTCTCCTCGCCCTCCACAGGGGGGAGAGGGATCAGGGAGAGGGGGGAAGACCGCAGAACTCAATCAACCTCACCTCCATCAATCCACCAAGAATTCCAGATTCTGGCAGTTCCTAACGGACCCATCCCGCACCCGCGCAGCCGCCGTCGCCGCTGCTTTACTGCGGAGGTCGAACAGGCCGGGCGGGCTGTAGAACGCGGCGTGGGGGCTGATCATCAGGCGGCCTTCTAGCCAGTCCGCCCGCTCCATATAGGCTTTGATAAGGGGGTGGCTGGCATCTGCCGGCTCCTTCGACAGCACATCAAGGCCAGCGCCGGCGGGGCGGCCGGCTTGCAGGGCCTCATACATCGCGTCCAGATCCACGATGGGGCCGCGGGCGGTGTTGATGACGACGGCGGTGTCTTTCATGCGGCCAAGCAGGTCTGCATTGATGGCGCCGCGCGTTTCATCCGTCAGGGGGGAGTGGATGGAGACCGTGTCCGCCGTCTCAAACAGTGCTTCGGCTGATGTAACGCGCTTGTAGCCGGTGGAGAGATCGACGCCGTCGGCCAAGTGCGGATCATAGAATATCACGTCCATATCGAACGCTGCTGCCCGGCGCGCGGCGGCAAGGCCAATGCGGCCAAGGCCGAACACGCCAAATGTGCGCCCGCGCAACCGGTCCACACAGGGGCTTGGCGTATAGCGCCACAGGCCAGCGGGGTCCCGGCGCATGCGCTCCTCATACCGGTCCAACCCCCGGCGGAGCGCCAACATCAGTGCGATCGCATGGTCGGCGACTTCGGTGGTGCCATAATCGGGCACGGTACACACGGCGATGCCGCGTTCCCCCAGCACTTTCAAATCCAGCCCATCGAACCCAACCCCGCCGCGCACGACAATCCTGGCGCGCTGCATTTTCGCCAGATTAGCCATAACCACCGGCGCCCCCCGATACGTCACAACCCCATCCGCCCGCGCCCAGGCCTCATCCGGCACAAGCTCCGGCGAATCATAAAACTCCAACTCCATATCCGAGCCAGCAGCATCCTGCTCCACATGTTCATCGCCTTGGGTATGCCGGTCTGTGATGAGAATGCGCATGGGGTTGGGCCTTTCTGGAGAAATACGAAGATAAATTTTAAGCCCCTTAGCCTGGGACGGTCGAGCAAGGTTAAGGGGCTTAACGCTGCGGATCAAACCCATCTGGCCATTGGGTATGCTCGTCCCAGATGGCCTCCATAAGGTTCTTGACTCCTCTTGGATCGGTGCGTTTGAGGTTCGCGTCCGTGAGGTCTGCGTTTCTGAGGTCTGCGCCGTTAAGGTTTGCGTCCGTGAGGTTCGCGTTCCTGATGTCTGCGGCGCTAAGGTTTGCGTCCCTGAGAATTGCGTCTTCAAGGTTCGCGTCCCTGAGGTCTGCGTTCCTGATGTTTGCGCCGCTAAGGTTTGCGTCCTCAAGATTCGCGTGGCGAAGGTTGGCACCACTAAGATCAGCCATGACAAGGATTGAACCACGAATATCCGCGTTGTTGAAGTCAGCGCCAAAAAGACTTGCGGCAAGAAGGTTGGCACCTAAGAGGTCTGCATTCACTAAGTTCACGGCGTTTAGATGTGCGTACAAGCAACGGAAATCAACTTCCTGTGCGTGCTCATTGGTTCCACCTGGGAACAAGCTGCTTGCATCTGCTAAGCGGCCAAGCAGACGAGCGAACCCACGGTCACCGCCCCAGTCAACAGCCCAGGTGGATGCTTCTTTCTGACCTTCAGTGTTTGACCAGCAGGCATGAAACACAGCTAGTAGCGCCTCTTCAGCATTGACGCTGGTACGTGCGATTATCCTTGCTGAACAACTCTGGAATTCTGATGCGATTCCGTCTCTTAATGCTTGTGTTATCAAAGGGTTTAGGAACTCGTGCGCCTCTTGAAGATTGAATGCTGGATCATCTGCATTTCCAGCACGAGGTCGGGCAATTTCGCCGTTTAATAATATGTGTATTGGAAAAGATATTGGCTGAGCGCCGGTTATAGCGTGCCAATCTCTCAAGGATCCGCCGAAGTTCGTTGGACGCCTATGAAGAATATCTCGCCAAAATCGTACTAAATGCCTGACGTACAGAAATTCAGCGAAGCTTTTATGTGTAAACTCAACGCCATGTCCATCTTTAAAGCGCGCGTCAGAAAAAAAGAAACCTGAAAGAAAAGCAGGCAACGCATCATCTCTTTCGCCATCGGGCAACAAACGGTCGGCGAAGGGTGTTTTAGCTAAAGCACTCCGAGCTTCTGCAGCCGTCAGAGCTCGCGTATCGCCTTTACGCCACGCCGTTAGCGCTAATAATTCGAAACAAAGTTCGAAGTCTTGACGGTTCTTAAAACCATCTTTCACTGCTGGCCCTCGTATTTTTTGTTCACGCTGCCAGTAGATGCCGAAGAGCTCATGAAGCAGTGCTGCCTTGCTGTTTGCCGCTGCCAATTGTTCAGGAGCTTCAGTGGCAAGACGCGCTAATTGTCCAAGAAAAAGCGGCTCAGAATTAATTTCGACTATGTTATCATCTGTGACTCGGCTGTCGTGCGTCTCGCCGAATCCGAGCGCCTTACGATAAGCGTCCCAGGCTTCCAAGCGACGGTCAACCAGACTTTAACAAGCCATCTCTTGCGTCCTTGAAAGCAGGCTCAACTAACGAGGAGAGATGTAGACGGCGAGCAGATTTTACACCTTCCTTGCCTGCAATCGCAGCGGGAGCGCGCCCAAGGACGAGCGCCCTCCAACTTACTCGGCGCTTCGCGACTGTTAGACTTTCTAAGTCTTCTGATAATCTGTCTGTGAATGCTGCGTAGATACTGGCTTCCGCTAGGCTATCTGGCAAAGCTAACTCATCCAAGCCATCTAATATCAGTAGAAACTGTGGTGCGGTTGTCCACTCCGATAGCGAAAACCCCTCTGGTAAGCGTGCTCCGATATCTAAGTCATCGTCGTTGGGCATAAGTGTGGCAACGGCGTGTTTAACGACAGAAGCTTTGGGGGACCAATTGCGCATCGATCGAATATTTACCAGTAGAACATTTATTTCATTTGGATTTCCTTGAGCTAATCGCGCTGCTAACATTTTCGCGAAACTCGATTTACCGCGTCCTGGTTCACCAGAAATAAATTGGGGGCTGGCCTAGATAGCTGAGAAAGGCTATGCAGGTCATATGGTTAGCATGCGTCGGCGGAGTAGGCTTCCGCGAAGTATTCAGATTGAGCTGATCAAGTATTTCGTTGCAGGTTCGACGGCGCGCTCAGCCGCCGCTCTGACGGTGGTAAACCGTCACACGGCGACGCTCTACTTCCACAAACTGCGCGAACTCATTGCCGAGCAATTGGACGCCATGGCGCCAGAGCTTCTGGCCGGTGAGATTGAGGTGGATGAGAGCTATTTCGGCGGCGTGCGTAAGGGCAAGCGAGGACGTGGCGCGGCTGGCAAGGTTCCGGTGTTCGGGCTCCTGAAGCGTGGCGGCAAGGTCCACGCGGTGGTCATCCCAAACGCACAGTCAGCAACGCTTTTCCCGATCATCCAAGAAAAGATCAAGCCGGATAGCATCGTCTACTCTGACAGCTTCCGCGCCTATGATGTGCTCGACGTTTCTGAGTTCCATCACGTCCGCATCAATCATTCAGAGGCGTTCGTTCATGACCGGAACCATATCAACGGGATCGAGAACTTCTGGAACCAGGCCAAGCGCCATTTGCGCCGTTTCAATGGCGTCCCTAGCCAGCACTTTCACCTCTATCTCAAAGAGTGCGAATGGCGCTTCAATCACAGGCCCACCGAAAACCTCTTGAAAGTATTACGCAAGTGGGCAAACCTCTGAACCGAAACCCTTGGATAGGCCAGCCCCTAAATCTTTCAAGACGCCACGATCAAAAAATAAACACCCTATGATTATTTTGAAGGCACGATTCCCAACCCCGCATCCGTCGCCCCGCCGACCGTCCGTGAGGCGCCGCGGAATGCCGCTACCAATCTGCCGTCACCGCCGCGGACTTCTACGTCGTAGAGGCCGCTGCGGCCGGTTTTGGAGAGTTCGGTGGCGGTGGCGGTCAGGCGTTCGTCTTGCTTGCCGGGGGCGACGAAGGTGATTTGGCAGTGTTGGGCGAGCGTTGCCACGTTTTCGCCGTTGCAGGCATAGGCGAAGGCCGTATCCGCTAGCGTGAAGATATAGCCGCCATGGGCAACGCCGTGGCCGTTCAACATGTCCTCCGTGACGGTCATCGACAGGGTCGCTGCCCCCATAGTTACGACCTCAAGCGTCATGCCGAGGCGTTGTGCGGTCATATCCCGCGCGAACAACGCATCAGCGACTTTTGCGGCGAAGGCATCCCGTTCTTTGGACATGCCCCTTACTCTACATCCGGCGCCATACTGCCGCCCTGCCCCATATAAAGACGGTTATAGGTTGGGCTG
The DNA here is from genome assembly GCA_938083135.1 of uncultured Alphaproteobacteria bacterium. Classification (GTDB taxonomy): domain Bacteria; phylum Pseudomonadota; class Alphaproteobacteria; order Bin95; family Bin95; genus VMCJ01. The sequence continues at coordinate 74,813 of CALLKY010000033.1, forward strand.
ACGGTGATTTCATTGATGCAAACACGGCCAGGCAATTCCGCCAGGAACAGCACCACATCGCCCAGGTCTTCCGGTTGCGCCATACGGGCTTTGTCAGCGTCCGTCACAGGTACGGGGCGGCTGTCCAGGATGGGTGTTGCGACTTCTGCCGGGTAGACGGATGTGGCCCGCACACCGTTCTGGAATTCCTCCATGTTCAGCACCTCGGACATAGCGCCAACCCCATATTTGGTGGCGGTATATCCGGGGCCTGTCAGGTAGTTGATATGATTTCCGGCCCAGGACGAAATGTTGATCACCAGCCCATCGCCCGCCGCGCGCAACATCGGCAATGCGGCTTGGATGCAATAAAACACGCCGCTCAAATTTACATCGACAACGGCCTTCCAATCCTTCGTGGAGAAGTTGGCGAAGCGGCGGTTGGCCGTGTTGATGCCTGCACTATTCATCAGAATATCCAGGCGCCCGTGTTTGGCGGAAATCGCATGGGCTGCAGCATCAACCGCATCCGCATCCGCCACATCCAGCTGCAGGACTTCGGCTGATCCGCCCGCGTCCCGCAACGCAGCGGCTGAAGCCTCTAATGGCTCCACGCGACGGCCTGATAGAATGACGTGGCACCCGGCCTGCGCCAGCTTTTCCGCCGCCCCTTGGCCGATGCCCGTGCCGCCGCCTGTAATCCAGACGACCTTGCCTGCCAGATTCCGTTTCGCCATCGCTTTGCTCCTGTAGCGCCTGTAAATCCACTGCGGTAGGCTTGGCGTATCATACGCTCTACCGCAAGGGATGGCCCGACAAATGGACCACGACGCCTATTCAAACAGCTATATCCGCGACGTGCTGAACAGCACCAAAACCGTTGCCATGGTTGGCGCCAGCCCGAAATGGAACAGGCCAAGCTATTTCGTGATGAAATACCTCCAGGCAAAGGGGTATCGCGTAATCCCTGTGAACCCTGGTGCCGCTGGCCAGGAAATTCTGGGCGAAACGGTTTACGGAGACCTGAAATCCGTCCCTGAGCCGATAGATATGGTCGATATTTTCCGGAATTCAGAAGCCGCTGGTCCCATAGCCGATGAAGCGGTTGAGGTGGGTGCGAAGACAGTTTGGATGCAGCTCACGGTCCGTAATGACGCAGCGGCAGCGCGCGCGGAAGCGGCAGGGCTGAATGTCGTGATGGACCGCTGCCCGAAGATTGAATTCGCGCGTCTGAACGGTGAAATTGGCTGGTCTGGCGTTAATTCTGGCGTGATTTCATCCAAGCGCCGCCGGGCGCGGGCATAACGGAAAGACCAATCGCATGACACAAGAAAGCCCCTATGGCTTCGAAACGCTGGCTATCCACGCAGGTGCGGCACCCGACCCAGCCACCGGTGCCCGCGCAACGCCGATATATCAAACCACCGCCTATGTGTTTGATGATGCGGACCACGCGGCCTCACTCTTCAATCTGCAAGATTACGGCTACATTTATTCGCGGCTCGGCAACCCAACCGTATCCGTGCTCGAAGAACGGGTCGCCGCCCTTGAAGGTGGGCGGGGTGCGACTGCCACAGCGTCCGGCCACGCCGCACAGATGCTAGCGATGTTCACGCTGATGGAGCCCGGTGCCAGTTTCGTTGCCGCAAATAAGCTTTATGGCGGGTCCGTTACCCAATTCATGCGGACGTTCCAGAAGTTCGGCTGGGACTGTGAGATGGTGGATGTGGACGACTTCGCCGCCGTCGAAGAAGCCCTGAAGAAATCCACAGTCAAAGCGCTGTTCTGCGAAAGCCTGGCGAACCCTGGCGGGGTTATCTCTGACTTGGAGCCGCTGGCGGAATTGGCCCATGCCGCTGGCGTGCCTCTGATTGTCGATAACACCATGGCCAGCCCTGCACTTTGTCGGCCGTTCGAATGGGGGGCGGATATCGTCATCCATTCCACCACCAAGTTCATCTCCGGCCACGGCAATGCCATGGGCGGAATGGTCGTGGACAGCGGCAATTTCAATTGGGCACAGAACGACAAATTCCCGAGCCTGACACAGCCAGAGCCCGCCTATCATGGCTTGAACTTCTTCGAAACCTTTGGCGACCTGGCGATGACCGTCCACGGCCACGCTGTTGGCCTGCGCGACCTTGGGCCGACCATGGCACCGATGAACGCATTCCTGGCGATCACAGGTTCCGAAACCTTACCTCTACGGATGGAACGGCATTGCCAGAATGCAGCGGAAATCGCGCACTTCTTGAACACCCACCCAAAAGTCGCCTGGGTCTCCTATGCTGGGCTTGAAGGCAACAAATATAAGCCACTGGCCGACAAATATCTTGGCGGCAAAGCGGGCTCCGTCTTCACGTTCGGCGTTAAGGGCGGGTATGAGGCTGGCCTGCAACTGGTTGAAAGCTGTGAGCTATTCAGCCATTTGGCGAACCTTGGCGACACCCGCAGCCTCATCTTGCATCCGGCTTCCACCACCCACCGGCAGTTGACAGAAGAACAGCAGATCAGTGCCGGAGCTGGGCCAGATGTGCTGCGTATTTCCATCGGCCTGGAAACGGCGAAAGATCTGATCGCTGACCTTGAACAAGCAATGGCGGGAGCCTGAATTCCATGGAAGTCACACCACTCAATGCGTCGTTTGGCTGTGAGATCACAGGACTTGATATCAACGCAGGCGTTTCAGCGGCGCAGTTCAAGCCCGTGCGCGCTGCATTCGAAGCTTATTCGCTCGTTATCATCCGCAGTAAGCCGCTGACGGACGAAACGCAGATTGCGTTTTCAGAACATTTCGGCAAGTGCGAAAAGACGCTGAAGGGCAACCCGGCAGCCGGTAGTGTATTCGCGCGCCAATCCAACATTGATATCAATACCGGAGAGACGATACCGGCGGACGACAGACGGATGTTCTACCAGAAGGCCAATATGCAATGGCATGCAGACTCGGCCTTCAAGCCACGGGCATCCCTCTGCTCCATTCTGTCTGCACGGGAAATTCCAGGGGCCGGTGGGGATACTGAAATCGCGTCCACCCGGCTTGGCTATGCGGCACTTTCGGATGCGCGGAAAGCAGAAATTGAAGCCCTATACGCCGAATACTCGATCGTGTGGTCCCGCAGCCTGATTGGCTACCAGTTTACAGATGAAGAGCGGGCGGACATGTACCGTGTTCGCCACAAACTGGTCCGCGCGAACCCAGCTAATGGGGCCAAGTCCATGCTGATCGGCGCTCACGCCATGAATATTGCCGGGTGGGAGCAGGATAAAGGCCTCGCCTTGCTGAATGATCTTTGCGATCACTGCACGCAGCCAGAATTCGTCTACCGGCATCAGTGGCAGGACGGCGATGTCATGATTTGGGACAACCGCGCCTGCGTCCACCGGGCGACACCGTACGATGCCGGCGCAGAACGCCGCCTAATGCAGCGCACGACGATTGCAGACCCCGCCGCTGAAGCGCTTGATCAAGAAGCAGTGGTCGCTTGATATAGCCAAAATTATATTTACGGGCTAATTTCCGGAGAATATTTGTGAATTATAAAACAGTAAGGGGCTGGCCTAGATAGCTGAGAAAGGCTATGCAGGTCATATGGTTAGCATGCGTCGGCGGAGTAGGCTTCCGCGAAGTATTCAGATTGAGCTGATCAAGTATTTCGTTGCAGGTTCGACGGCGCGCTCAGCCGCCGCT
>CALLKY010000034.1 GCA_938083135.1 uncultured Alphaproteobacteria bacterium
ATCTACGACGCGACGGCGAAGATCGACAGAGAGGGCTTTGGCCATGCAGGCTGGCCTCCTTCACCAGCCCTCATGATGAATCACAAAATAACGCCAAACGGAATCCCTAATGATTCAATTGCCGCTCAATCCGCTCTAGGAGAAGCGCGCAGGGCGATGTGATTCATCGTTCAAGCGCTTCGACGACGTCCATGGTTTGGCTCAAGGCCACGAAATGACCCAATCTGAACCGAATATGCTCTAGAGCTTAGCGCTTACTGGTCGTCTTCAAAGACTTCCATCGCCACGCGTCCTGCATTCACAGCCGTAGGCCAGCCTGCATAAAATGCCAGATGAGTGATCATCCCGCGCAGTTCATCCTGGGTGACGCCATTATCGAGCGCGCGCTGCATATGACCTTTGAGCTCTTCTGTCCGATACAGCGCCGTCAGCACGGCAACCGTCACCAGGCTCCGGTCGCGCTTGCTAAGCTCCGGTTGCTCCCAAACATCACCGAACAGTACATCGTCTCGCAGTTTGCCGAGTTGCGGCACCAATTCATAAGGCGTCTTCGCTTTCGCCATGAGGTCGTCTCCTGCTTTGTCAGCGCCGACATGGCGCAGCGGCAAAAGTAAGCCTCAATCGAGATTGGCTTTCAAGAAATTGATAAGCGCCAGCTGCGCTGCGGGCAACGCCAGCACGACATGCTTGTCCGTGTCGTATACAGGATGTGCGTGCAGCGCGCCTGCGGGTGCAGACGTTTGACACTTGCCCGGTGGCGGTTTTCCGTGAAACCACGGATCCCGCGCCGCGTTCATATAAAGCCCGGGCTTATCCGCCGGTGCACCGATGCTAGCAGGGCAGCGGCTGCCAGATGTGACGACCGCCTTGAACCCATCACCGCTATAGGCTGAAACGACACGTCCACCTTGGCTATGCCCGTAAATAAACAGGTTCCGTTGGTCGACCCATGGCAGCTTTGGCGTAGCCCTGGCGGCGTAGGCGACCTCCTCAAACCGCATGGCTGTAACAGCCCGGCCTGGCGATCCAGCAATGGGGCGCTTACGCCTGGTATCGCAGGTTTGAGGGCGATTTTTCCGGGCGAAGCTGTTTGGTGCGATTACGACAAAACCAGCATCGCTTAACACCTTCAACGCAATGCGTGAGGAATAGCCGTGGCCTTTGCAGCCATGAATATAGACCACAGTCGGCCAAGTTTTCTGGGCCTTCGCGCCAAGAGCCATTCCCGTTGCCATAGACTTAACTGTTACAGCTTCAGCACCGCCCGCAAACCCGGCAGGAAACGCAAGCCAAGCCCCCTGCCAAGTCGCTCCTGGCCCACCATCGTCCTCCGCCCGCAGCGGCGTGCAAGCCGCCACGAGCATCAGGACCGCGAGCAGGATGCGCATTAGTAATTAGCTTTATCGTCTACCGCATGGCCGCGTTTTGGCATCAACATCGCGCGGTCATAGCTCATGAACTGCACGCCATCCTGCTTGAACGCGCGGGTGCGAATATTCACGACGCCTTGGGTTGGGCGAGACTTGGATTCCCGCTTATCCATCACTTCCGATTCCGCATAGATCGTATCGCCGACGAACACTGGCGCGGTCAGCTTGATATCATTCCAACCGAGATTAGCGACAGCCTTCTGGCTGGTATCTGACACAGACATGCCAGCGACGACAGCAAGCGTAAAAGCACTGTTGACCAACGGCTTACCGAACTCACTGTGCTTGGCGTACTCATGGTCAAAATGCAGGGGATGGGTGTTCATAGTTAGCAATGTGAACCAAGAATTGTCTGCTTCATTGATGGTGCGGCCGGGGCGGTGTTCATAAATATGGCCGATAACGAAGTCTTCAAAATAACGGCCAATATTCTCCCGAAACCGGTTCGGGCCAACTTCTTTGGCGGAATAGCTCATGTGATGCGTCCTTTAGGAAACAGCCGGGCTTGATCGGTCAAGCCGGGCGGAGAGGAAAAACCATGCAAAGGCGGCGACTTGAATCGCGACGACAATCGCCAACGCCAACCGATGCCCACCCGGATCATAACCACCATCTGCACTGACTGGGAACTGCGCCAAAAGGAAACCGATGCCGCTTTGCACAAGGAACCCGCCAAGGAATGCCAGAACGTTTATTGCTGTGTTGGTCCGGCCCGCCAATTCAGGCGGAAAGCGCTGGGACAGCACGGCATACATGGCCACAGGGCCGCTGGTGCAAAGCGCCATGAGAATCCAGATTGGCAAGGATGCGGCGAAGATGTCCAACACAATGACCGCCTGAAGCAAGGCCATCAGCGCCATGGCCGTTAGTGCTGCGTTCAACGTCGAAATTCCACGCGCCCGAAGCCGCGCATTAATGGCCCCAAAGGCGAAATTGCCAATCATCATGGCCCCCATCAGCATGAAAAGCGCCCAGGCCTGTGCATCCCGGCTAAAGCCCTCCAGGTCACGCAGCCAAATCGCGGCCCAAAGGCTTTGATAGCTGGAATACCCGGCGATTGAGGCAACCGTGATTGGCGCAAACCGCAAAAACGTTGCGGATTTATACAGTCTACCGATATCTGCGATTTGGCTGAGAAGCCGTGGTGCCGGTCCAGTCTGCAGGACCCGTGGGATCATCATGGCGGAAATCAGGGCGATAGCGCAGCAATAGACGCAGATCATCAGCATCGCCGTCCGCCAATCAATCACCTTCAGGAGTTGCGCCAACGGCCCGGTCGCCAACATGCCACCTAGGCCTGTCATGCCGAATAGAAGCGCATTGATTGCCGGCAAGCGCTCCCGGTCGAACCAAAGGTTTGCCGCCTTCAAGCCCGCCATTACGCTGCCCGCCATGCCGACGCCGATCAAAAAACGACCGATCAGAAGCCCCGTCTGCCCATCTGCAACGACAAATAGTGCGCCACCCGCGGCACCAACCAATTGCAACCTAATCACCACGACACGCGGCCCATAACGATCCAGCAGCACACCCATAGGCAGCTGTGTCAGGCCAAAACCGATGAAATATGCACTGGTGATCAGACCAAGCTCCGCTGGGCCCAAATTGAACTCAGCGATCAGCTCCGGCGCGATTGTGGCGTTCACCATTCTGAATAAGAAGGAGACGATTGGCGTCAACAGGAACGGGAAGAGAAGCGCCAGTCCAACTGATTTCATGGCTTTTCTGATCACTGCAAAACGGAAAGCGACAGGCCTTTAGCGGCCAAGCCCCAGAATTATCTCAAAGTTTAGCAATTCGGGCGAAGTCAATCTTAAGGCCAAGTGCCCAGAATACAATTTCAGTAGATCACCCCGGTCAGGATCGTACCATGCGCTTAGAAACAGTTTCCACATCCCGCCGTTCAATCTTGAAGTTCGCGAGTGCTATGCCTACAGTTCTAGCACTTGGCGGTATGGCGGCCTGCACGCCGCAGGCAAATCACGGTGCAGATCAGCCGCATGTTGCAGATGCTGAAGGCGAAGAACTTTGGCAGGCGATGGAGCTGGCAGCGAAAACCCATTCCCATCAGCAGCAGTTCCCGTCAGCCCTGGAAGCCGTGGTGAACCAAGAAATTACATTGACCGGGTTTATTCGAAAGACGCCGTCCTTTAACCGGATTCTGCTAACACGCCGGGCAGTCGGCTGCCCCGCATGCGACGCCCAGAAGCTCTGGCCGGTGACGGAGCTGCAACTGGCCTCCGCGCCAGACCAGATTCCGCGTGGACCGGTGGAAGTGTGCGGTGAATTCGATGTGCGGCGCTTTAAAGGCGAGATGCCATTCGCCCTAAAGCGCGCTTTCATCCTGGAAGCTTAATCCACCCTAGAGCGCCATATCGATAACGAGCTTGCCCCAAGTTTTGCGGCTGTCGAGCGCTGCGATAGCATCTGGTGCCTGTTCCAATGAATACGTGGCTGAAATTGCTGGCTTGATCCGGCCATCGGCCATCAATTGGAAACAATCCGCCATAACTTCCGCTGCATAATCCGGTTGATCCGTCCGATACCGCCCCCAAATCGCACCTACAGCAGATGCATTTTTCAGAAGCAGGCGGTTTGACGCGATCTTTTGAATGTCACCGCCAGCAAAACCAATGATGACTGCCCTGCCCTCAAACCCGATGACTTTCAACGCTTTATCGAAGATATCGCCGCCGACTGGGTCATAGATCACATCCACACCTTTACCACCGGTAAGCTCGCGAACCGTCTCCACCCAGTCTTCGCCACTTGTATAGTCCAAGGCTTGGTCAGCGCCTTCGGCTTTAGCGACAGCACACTTCTCCGCCCCACCAGCAAGCGCAATCACATTAGCACCCCAAGCTTTGCCAAGCTGGATCGCAGCAATGCCAACCCCACCGGCCGCCGCTGTTACCAAAAGCGTTTCACCCGCCTGCAAGTGCGCCCGGCGACCGAGCGCAATATGGCCCGTGGGATAAACAACAGGCACACAGGAGGCATCTTTCAGGCCAACAGCGTCCGGCACGGGGCAAAGCGCATTTGCGGACATGACGCATTGGTCAGCGAACGCGCCCCAATTTGGTTGACCGCATACGCGCGCACCAATGGCCAAATCTACACCTTCGCCAACGGCGATGACCTCACCAGCGATCTCGCAACCGGGCGTGAACGGGAACGGCGGTTTAACCTGATACTTGCCAGATATCATCAAACCATCGAAGAAGTTGAGCGCTGCATAGCGCACACGCACAACCGTTTCACCTGGGCCAGGCTCGGGCGTTGCGATTTCTTCAAGTGCCATCGAATCCGGACCGCCCCATTCAGCGACCCGCCACGCGCGCATGCTCATCGCGCTTCTCCTTAATCCATGTATCAGTTTTGTTTGGCCAACCGGCGCGCTTCAAAGAATCGCCAGATATCCCACGGTGCGAATATGGCGTCGTTTGGCGGCCCCGTCACCCGTTCTGGCAATGGCCCTGCACCAGTGCCCGGCCATTGCCGCCCTAAGCCTTCCACCCAGATTGCCTGCAACGCGCCCCTGCCCGCGCAATCCCGCCATTCATTGCGGTGCACGCCTTTGTTGAGGCTGGCTTCGTCGGGTTGCACCGGACAGCCAAGACCGACCCGCCAGCCATGGATTGCTTTCGCGGCAGCAGGTGCCAAAGCCTGACCGGTCCAAGGCGTGTAGATGTCCCCGCCATTGAGCGGATTGGTCGGGTCAACAGCACCAAACAACAAATATAGCGGCGCATTCTTTGCGGCTTCCGCCGCGCCATAAAGTGCACCGGCAATACTGGCGAAGGCGGCATATCGACCATTGCCTTCCCGTAGCACGCGCTGCGCCATCGCCCCGCCCTCACCGAAGCCAATCAGGCTAAGGCGCTTTGCATCCAGTGTTTTCCGTTCAGCGGCATCCTTTGCAACGGCCTCCAGAAACGCGACATCCTGCCAGGATGCAGCCGCTTCAGATCCAGCATTCCAGATGCGCGCATTGAAAAACCCGCCCTCTGCCCGCCCTTGCTGCTGTAACCCCGCTTCAGGTGCGATAATCGCAAATCGTGCCTGGGCCGCAGTTGCGATCCAGCCATGGCGATAAACTGCCGCCAAAGCATCATCGCCTGCGTCATGTAATAGGATAACTGCGGGCGGACGCTCGCCGCGTCTCAAATTAGGCGGCATCAGGATATGGTAGTTTCGGTCAACTTTGCTGCCGTCTGGCCCAGGCTGGCGCAGCGTGACGGTTTTAGGTTCAAGCGGTGCTGCGAACCCATTGCCTGACATCCACATCAAACATGCCGTGGCTATGGCTAAATTGGCCGCCGCCCGCTTTGTCCGCCGCCAAGTCACCAGAGCCCAGAATCCGTTACGACAAACGGGCGGACAAGTGCTAGCGCGACGCCATCGCTCGTCAGATAAGCGTCACCAACAACGCGGCCACGGGACTGCCAACCGGCGGCAGCACCACTCGCTTTCAGGCTGCCGCGCGTCTCATAAGCCTGATCCTGGTTTAAAACAGCAATCATTCGAATATCCGCCAATTTCTCCGTCGCATCTTGATCAAGCACAATGGCAAGCGTGCTGCCATCAATACGGACCTCCCCGATGCGATTGTAATCGCTGAAGTCCTCTTTGTCATAACGTGGCTCAGATAGCTGGCCAAAAATTGGAACCGCAGAATAATCGATCCTATTCTGATTGCGTCGATCAAAGCCCCGCCAGCCAGATGCGCTCAGAACGCCATCTGGCCCTGACGCCAATATCTTTGTCACGCTGGCATATTGGTTATCTCTGTCCTGAATTTCCGCCTGATAGACGATGCTGTTTTCGTCCTCATCCGCACCACCATCACCGCCAGCACCCATTAGCGCGACAGCAGCTACAGCTATAAGCAAGGTCTTTGGAATAACCCGCATTTCGAAAAACTCCCTATGCGTTCGCTCTAAAGCTTTGATCTGCGCCTTAGATGGGGGCGAAATGCGGCGAACTAAGGCCGCTCTTCATGGAAACTCACGCGGATAGAGTGCGTTCAATCACACTGTCAGAACATACTTCCCGATGGCTTTACGATCCATTACAGCCCGCATTGCCTTAGCGGCACCCTCCAGGCCCGTGGTTTCAGCAATATGCGGATTGATAATGCCTTCCGCCGCCCAATTCAGCAGAGTGGCACCAGACTGCTGCAACAAATCATGCTTATGACGCCGGTAATGCATCAGCGCGAAGCCAAGGGCGGCCCTATTCTTCACGAGCAGCAGGTTCGCTGGAATTTTGGGAATCGCGCCCCCGGCATATCCAATTGTCAGATAGCGGCCGCCCCAATCTAACGACCGGAACGAAGGCTCATAATAATCACCAGCAACCGGATCGAAGACCACATCAACACCACCGCCTGAAAGCTCAATTGCCCGGGCGCGCAGGTCCTCACTTCGGTAATCAATCACAGCATCGGCCCCGTGCGCCGTCGCCGCAGCGGTCTTCTCAGGCCCGCCAGCAGCTGCAATCACCTTTGCGCCCAACGCCTTGCCCACTTCAACGGCTGCCAACCCAACGCCACCCGCGGCCCCCAAGACCAGTAAAGTCTCTCCAGCAGCCAAACGCGCGTCAAATGCCAATGCGCAATGGGCTGTCAGGTAAACGGAGCAGAGTGCGGCGGCAGACTCATAGGACACGCCTTCCGGCATCGCGAAGGCTTCGGTCGCCAGCGCTTTGGCCTGTTCGGCATACCCGCCGTCATATACGAGCGCCATCGCACGCTGACCCACAGAAAACCCTGTTACATCTGCCCCAAGCGCTGCGATCGTGCCAGCCACCTCCATACCGGGCGCAAATGGCAGATCGTGCTTGTTCTGGTGCATATCCCGGATCATCAACGTGTCCGCAAATGAGATCGCCGCCGCAGATACGTTGATCAGGACCTCTCCTGGCCCTGGCAGCGGAACAGCAAGTTCCCCAATTCCAAGCTTTTCGGGATCGCCAAATTCAGAGCAAACAACTGCACGCATATGTCTAAGTCCTATTCAAATCGTACCAGGTCAGGCAGGCTTGCCAGGATTTACGTGGCCGCAGGACTCACATGTCCGAAGTGCTACATCGCTGTAGTATTCGGCAAAAACAGGCGGCAAATCTTTCTCAATATCAGCCAATTCAAACTCGCGGCGATGATGGCAGGCGTCACACTGTTCGCAATACCATTCAAACGCATCCAGTTCGCCAGGCAGCCTGATCCGCTCGACCACAAGGCCGACACTGCCTGCAGGGCGCTGCGGCGAATGCCGAACATGGGGCGGCAGCAGCAGCATTTCGCCTTCGCGGATTGGCACATCGACCGGCTGTCCGTCCTCGATAACACGAAGGACGATGTCCCCTTCGACCTGGAAGAACAACTCTTCGCCAGGGTCATCATGATAATCCGTGCGCTCATTCGGGCCGCCAATCACCATGATGATGAAATTCTTGTAGGTGGTCTTATAAAGTTGCGCATTGCCAACAGGCGGCTGCAGAAGCGCACGATTATCCGCAATCCATTGCTTTAGATTGAATGCTGCTAAACCTGCCATGCGTCGCCGCTCCATTGCCCAAGAGAATCAGGCATAGAGTATTCCCGGGCATGGCGTTTGCTGCAAGGACAGTCCTGTCTAGCGGTCGGCGTTAGCGACCTTCTTAGCTGCATCTTCGCGTAAAGCCGCCAAATGCTCACCGCCAGCGCCATTAGCACCTAATACAGCCTGCAACATGAAAGCAGCGAAGGCAGCATCGCAAACAGGAACTTCGGCTGAACAGGCACCATCATCGGCTTTTTGAACAGGCCCAAAAGCCACCTCAGCGGCTTTCTCAACACGGCTATCGGCAGATGTTCGATCAGCCATGACCACGCCAGGTGCAGCCACATAGCGAATGAAGCTCGCGCCTGCGATACCGCCGCCCATGACGAAGCAAGCCCCGATTAACGTAGCGAATAGAGCCTTGCGCATGATGCGCTCCAGCTGGTCTGTTAAGGAGGCGTGGAACCTACATCTCATAATTGTTTGAAACAACAGGCAAAATGAGACTATTTTACTCTCACTTTGAGACATTGCTTGGGCGAACCGCCGGGCCATGCCACAATAACAGCTAAACCCGCATTTCCCAGATGATCGGTAATTTTCACCCCACCTCACCATGAATTAGATATAATATTCAGTCTGTTGGAATGGTTCGAGGGCAACTTCAATGCGGACCCCAGAGGGTGAAGCCAATCTGTCGCCTCTGCGC